>CBFGON010000035.1:0-23567 GCA_965650395.1 uncultured Qipengyuania sp.
AGCGAGCCTTTCTGCGTTACATGCCCGCCAAGCCGATTGCGCAAAGCCGCATGAACGAGATGGGTCGCCGAGTGATTGGCACGAATACGGTCACGTCGCGCGGCGTCGATCTCAAGGTGAACTGCATCGCCGATCTTGACGCTGCCCTTGGCCAGTTTGCCCGTATGCGTGTGCAGGCGGCCGAGCGGCTTGCTGGTCGTTGCAACGGCAAACTCCAACCCTTCGGGCGTCCAGATTCGTCCGGCATCGCCTGTCTGACCACCGCTTTCGCCATAAAATGGCGTCTGGTTAGTCAGCAGTATCACCTCGTCCCCAGCACCGGCAGACTGCACTTCGCTGCCATCTTTGACGATTGCGACCACAGCGGCCTCACCGGTGTCCGACGAATAGCCTGTAAATTCGGTTGAGCCTTCGCGCTCAGCGATGTCGAACCATACTTCCTCGCTCGCCGTATCGCCCGAGCCTTTCCATGCAGCGCGCGCAGCTTCCTTCTGCCGCGCCATGGCTGCATCGAAACCGGCCTTGTCAACGCCGATGTTGCGGCTGCGCAGCGCATCTTCGGTAAGGTCGTAAGGGAAGCCATATGTGTCATAGAGCTTGAACACGGTCTCGCCGTCGAGAGTGCCGCCTTCGTCCATATCGCCGGTTGCTTCGTCCAGCAGACGCAACCCTTTGTCGAGAGTGCGGCGGAACTGGGTTTCCTCGCGCTCGAGCACTTCCTGGATCAACGGCTGACCGCGGACCAGTTCAGGGTAAGCCTGCCCCATCTCGGTGACAAGTGCAGGGACCAGTCGATGCATGAGCGGAGCTGAAGCGCCAAGGAGATGTGCATGCCGCATGGCGCGGCGCATGATACGGCGCAACACATAGCCGCGCCCTTCATTGCTGGGCAGTACGCCATCGCCGAGCAGGAAGCTGGTCGAACGCAGGTGATCGGCGATCACACGATGGCTGGCCTTCGCGGCCCCTTCGGCTCTCACACCGGTGAGGCTCTCCGACGCACCGATCAGCGCTTTGAACGTATCGGTGTCGTAATTATCGTGTACGCCCTGCATCACCGCGGCAACGCGTTCGATGCCCATGCCCGTATCGATGCTCTTCTTTGGCAGTTCTCCGACGATTTCGTCCGCCACCTGCTCGAATTGCATGAAGACCAGGTTCCATATCTCGACAAATCGGTCGCCATCTTCTTCTGGCGATCCCGGAGGACCGCCCCAGATATGATCGCCGTGGTCGTAGAAGATTTCAGAACAGGGGCCGCACGGACCGTCCGAGCCCATGGCCCAGAAATTGTCCTTGGTGGGAATGCGGATGATACGATCTTCAGGCAGACCGGCGATCTTCTTCCACAGGTCGAATGCCTCATCGTCCGTGTGATAGACCGTTGCTGTCAGCTTCTCGGGAGCCAGGCCCCATTCCTTCGTCAGCAGTGTCCAGGCGTGCAGGATCGCCTGCTCCTTGAAATAATCGCCGAAGCTGAAATTCCCCAGCATCTCGAAGAAGGTATGGTGCCGCGCCGTGTAGCCGACATTGTCGAGGTCATTGTGCTTCCCTCCGGCGCGTACACACTTCTGACTGCTGGTGGCACGCGGCGCCGGCGGCGTTTCAAGGCCGGTGAAGGCGTTCTTGAATGGCACCATGCCAGCATTGACAAACATGAGCGTGGGATCGCTGTAAGGCACCAGTGGCGCGCTCTGAACCTCGGCATGCTCATTGGCAGCAAAATAATCGAGGAACGAGCGGCGGATATCATTGGTCGACGTCATGCCCGCGCAGTTAGGCAATCGGCGCCTCTGCGACAAGCAGGAATGGTCGGTCAGACTGAGTGCCGAACGCGATCAGCCGGGCGAGCGCGCCCTGACGATCCAGCAGGATGCCGGTAGGGCGACAGTATCACCGCGTAAATAGCCTGAAAGCAGCTGTCGCAGACGCGCTAAAGCGACGGTCTTTTCCGACGTCTCCATTTCCGCAATTGCCCTTGCAGCTGGACCGATGCGGAGGAAGTAGGACAGCGCGTCCTCAAGGGCGTTTTCGCCCTGCCCCGCGACCATCGGATAATCCACCCGCTCGAAAGCGATATCTTGCCAACCAGCCTCGTCGAGGATGGATTCGGTATAAGTGCTATCACCAAATGCGAATGGACCGGGCGCATACGGATCGACCGGCGCGTTGATCATCGGCAATGCAGATGTAAGTGCAGTAGCCCATTCGTTCGCGCTACGCTCCCGGAAGCAGGAAAATGCAAGGCGGGAACCGGCCTTCATTTGCTGCCGCAAATGCGTAAATGCCACCGCAGGCCGCGGAAAGAACATTACTCCGTGTCGCGAAACCAGCAGGTCAGGTCGATCGCCTGCCGGCGCTATCCAGCTTGCCGCATCGCATAGTTCGATACGAACATTTGAGCAGAGGACGGTGCGTTCACGCGCGACAGTCAGCAGATCCTCGCTGAGGTCGATGCCGGTCACCTGCCGATCCGGATAACCCTCTGCGATCTTGAGCGTGACTTCTCCGGCGCCGCATCCGACATCAAGGACTTTACTGAAATTCTCTTCATTCGCCGCAGAAAGCAGTCGCGTAGTCAACTCGGAGAAACTGCGGTCAGTTCGCTGCCATTCGCTGGCCCAACTGCTGCCGACCTTGCCAACCCATTCATTTGCCGTGGTCATCGCGTCACCACATGAAGTAGGCGCCGCCGCGCTCACGGGCGCGTTGCCATGCAGATCGCGCGTGAATGGCATCGACAAAGCTGGCAAGTTTTGGTGCGCGTGCACCGTAACCCTGCATCACCGCGATTTCTGCGGGAAAGCTCATCATTACATCTGAGGCGCTCCAGTCCGATCCGACAAAATGGAGATCATCAGAAATCTGGGCTTCCGAGAAGTCGATATGCGCGGCAAGTTGCTCATCTATCCGCGGCATGATCGGACCTGCCGCTTCGCCCAGGCGCCCCGCCATGATCTTGAGCATGACGGGTACAAAGAACGAGCTTTCGCCGAACTGCATCCATTCCAGGTAATCGATCCAATCATCCGAAGTCCGGTCGGGCAACCACGCAGCACCGCCATGGCGCTCGCACAGATATTCGATGATTGCACCGCTCTCGCTGATGAGCCGGCCGTTGTCCTCGATCACGGGCGATTTGCCGAGCGGGTGCGCCTGCTTCAATTCCGGCGGCGCGAGATTGGTCGTGGCATCGCGCTGGTAGGCGGCAATTTCGTAATCCGCCTCTAACTCTTCCAGAAGCCAGAGAATACGCTGCGACCGGCTGTTATTGAGATGATGGACAATGATCGTCACGCGCGGTCCTCCCTAGTGCTGAGCAATTGGCTAGGCGAGTTGCCGTCACCGCGCCAGTGCAGATACGGAAAAGCCGGTGCGGCAACCAAAGTGCGCGCACCGGCTTTCCGTTCATTCGGGAGCGCCGGGGGACATCCGGCATGACGGGCGACGAGGGTTGGAGCGCCGCCCGCGCCCCCGCTTGAGGAGGGAAGATCAGTCGTCCGCGTCCGGACCGGTCATCATCTCCTCGGCGACCTCATCGGTTCTGCCACGGATCGCGGCTTCCAACTTGGCGCACATTTCGGGATTTTCCTTGAGGAAGGTCTTGGCGTTTTCACGCCCCTGGCCGATGCGGACGCTGTCATAGCTGAACCAGCTACCCGACTTTTCGACCACACCAGCCTTGACGCCGAGATCAAGTATCTCGCCGATCTTGGAGATGCCTTCACCATACATGATATCGAATTCGACCTGCTTGAACGGCGGCGCGACCTTGTTCTTGACCACCTTCACGCGGGTTGTGTTGCCGATGATATCGTCACGATCCTTGATCTGGCCGGTACGGCGGATGTCGAGGCGGACCGAGGCATAGAACTTGAGCGCATTGCCGCCGGTTGTCGTCTCGGGGTTGCCGTACATCACGCCGATCTTCATCCGCAGCTGGTTAATGAAGATCACCATGCACTTCGAACGATTGATCGAGCCGGTAAGTTTGCGCAGCGACTGCGACATCAGACGGGCCTGCAGGCCGACATGGCTATCACCCATCTCGCCTTCGATTTCGGCACGTGGCACCAGCGCAGCAACCGAATCGACGACCAGCACATCGATCGCATTGGAGCGCACCAGTGTATCGACGATTTCCAGCGCCTGCTCGCCTGTGTCGGGCTGCGACACGATCAATTCGTCAATGTCGACACCCAGCTTTTTGGCATAGACCGGATCGAGCGCATGTTCAGCGTCGACAAACGCCACCGTGCCGCCATTCTTCTGCGCTTCGGCCAGAACATGCAGCGCCAGCGTGGTCTTGCCCGAACTTTCAGGGCCGTAAACTTCGATCACGCGGCCCTTGGGCAAGCCACCCACGCCCAGCGCGATATCGAGCCCGAGCGAGCCGGTGGAGATAACCTCCACATTCATCGCTTCCTTCTGACCCAGCTTCATGGCCGAGCCTTTACCGAATGCGCGATCAATCTGCGCAAGAGCGGCATCGAGTGCCTTCTGACGGTCTGCGTCCACTTCTTTCCCTTCTACAAGCTTCAGATTGGCCGCCATGACATCACCCCTTTCGCATTTCCAGAGCCGCTTCCGACTCATCAACCGAAGAAGCATGTACCGTGTTTGTTCTAGTAGAACAAGAGTGGAACGAAATTTTTTTCAGCCGGTCGGTTTCATTCGGAAGTTGAGCTTGCGTTTGCCATTGGCTGGAAGCTTGAACTCATAGAGCCGCTTACCGTCCTTCACGCGGGTCTTGCCCAGCCCCTTGATTTCAAATTCGGACGCCCGCCCCAGGTCGAACCTCACAGTAACGGGCGCGTCGTTGGCATTCGTCGCTTCAGCGCGCATCGTGACCCATTGCCCTTCCTCAACCTCTACACCATCATTGCCGCATTCGGCGAAGACCTGAGTGCTGTCAGGCAGCGTGAGTTCGATATCTTGCGATACGGCGTAATCGCGCATCCGCGTTTCAGCGACGAGTTGGTCGCCAGCAGAGCTTGGTTCGTAAATGGCAATGCCGCCAGTGGGCAAAGCCTGACCCAGTCCCTTGGCCTCTTCGTTGACCGTTGCAAGCAGAATCGAAGCTGGTTCGAGATCGTCAGCCTGATCATGCAACTCGCACAGATCAACATAGATGAACCGCGCCCGGACATCCTTTCTGTCGAGGAAAGCGACCTGCTTGGTGCTCTTGGCAGCTACCGTAACGGGTACGGGGATGCGATAGAGCTTGAGGTCGCCGAGCTGTTCTTCGCTGGCAATAATGGCGATCGGAGAGGCACTCTCCAGGGCGCGGTTCACCCGCGATCCCGTTACGACGATCGAATCTTCTTCCGCATAGCTTATCGGTGCGGGAGGGGCAGGTGGCGGAGGCGGCACCGGATAGGCAACAGGCGAACCAGCCGCCGTACTACCGATGGGATAACACACCAGCCGCAAAGGGTCGGCGACGGGAGGTTCGGCCAGATCCTCGTAGTCGCTTTCTACATTGAGCGTGCCCGCAACGGCCATAAGTTCCGCGTCGGGAAAGCTCTGTCCGTTATCATTGAGGATGGTGAGCCAGCTAACGAGATCGAGCCCCAGCGTGCCGTCACGCCGCCCATCGCGCAAATGAGCGACATAGTTCGCTTCCCAATCGAAACCCCAGGCGAGATAAGTCAGGGCGACCCGGTACGTGCCACCTTCGTTGCTTTGCGTGTCGATCGAATAGACCGGTTTTGCCGAAAGGCCTTGGGGAATGCGGTCAAAGGTCAGCTTCTCGGGCAATCCCGAACAACGCACCGCCTCGAAACCTGCAGAAGTTTGCAGCACAAGCCCGCCATCGGCGCGCGTGCGCACAATTGCCTGTTCGCTGATCGCTTGGCCACTGACGGGATTGGTACGGGTAATAGTTACGCGATTGCCGAGCGAGCCGTCCACAAGCGCGGCCGGGCTCAACAATTGCGCATTGCGGTTCTTCTCGATCGTTCCACCAGGTAGGCCGGTAACGATAGCGGTGACGGCAACCATGCCCTCTGCCACTCCGTCGAACCGGATGGCCGAACGACCGGGCGGCAAGATGACTTCGCGTTCTTCGGTGATCATGGCAAAGCCCCGCGGCCACCCTTTGCTCATTTCTTCATCTTCGCCGCGCTGCGGATCGCGATAGACCGTAACCGAGAGTTTTTGAGGCTCGCTCGCCTCTACTGTCGAGCGATCCTGCGCCGACACGGGCGCAAATGCGCCAGCGAGCAATGCGGTCAGGAAGATAAGGCGCACCGCCCCGCCCCGATCAGAAACGCGTTTCGTAAACGACAGTGACTTCGCGTTTGCCATTTGCGGGCACCGTCACCCAATAGTCTCTGCGCCCGGAATTGACCTGCGTGCCGGGCACATCTTCAGAGATCACACGATAATCTCGCATCCACCAGTAGGACCCGAGCCCGTGCTGTTGCAGTTCGACTTCGACTGGCACCGGCTTGGCGTTGGTAAAGGTGTAGCGCATGGTTGTGCGCCAGAAATCGACGGCACGTTCTTCAGTGATTTCGCGGGTGACTTCGCCATTCTCGATCACACGATAGCGGGCGGTTCGCTCATATTCGTCAGAGGTAATGCGATCACGCTTCATCACCTCAGCCTGGACGAAGACATCGAAAGCCTCTCCTGTCGGCAGTGTCAGTGTGCTGCCCATTGGCGTGTGGCCAATGCCGCTCTCGCCAACGAATTGCGGCGTGCCTTGTCGGTCACGCTGATAAAAGCGAACCGTACCCGCCGGCAGGGCGTCACCCAGTCCTTGCTCACGCGAGCTACTGAACTGGACTTTACTAGTCACGTTGATCGGCCGCTCGTCATTATTGAGCCAGCCAACCGCCCGGCTGTAAACGCGTTTCGCCGGAACACCCTGCACGTCGAGAAAGCTGACCTGTTTGGACTGCGCATTGGCAATGGTGGTGCGTTCTGACAGGGGATAGAGGTAATAGTCACCCAACCGCTCGCGATCTGCGGTTTCAGTGCCAGGAACCATGCCGCCTGGCGGAGGGACAGGCTGCCGGCGCGACGAATAGCCGCCGCCCGAATTTGGACTTCCCGCGACAAGCAACGTATCGGCATTGTGGAAGGTTGTGCCGGTGCTGTTTGTGAGTGTGACCCAGCCCTGCATATCGATCGTACCTTTGGCCTCGTCGAACAGCGAAACGTAGTCTGCACCCCAGCCAAGGCCGGGAGTGAGATAACGGATCGAGGCAGGACGTCGGCCCGCACGCTCGCTTTCCACGGTCACCGAAAGCGTGGGCCTCGCGCGCAGGTTGGGTGGCACTCGGTCGAATACTGCGCGCACGGGGAGGCCATCGTCACGTAGCACTTCGATACGGTCGCCGATTTTCACGACCACACCGCCGGCGGTGGAGAGCACTGTAGCACGCTCACGCGTTTCAACGCCGGTGGCGGGGTTGGTCCGGATCAGAGTGATCGTCTGTCCGATTGCCTTTTCCATCAGCTTGGTCGGCGTAAGCAGATCAAAATCGAAATTCTGTTCGACAATACCAGCATCCGCCGCGGCAAAGCTGAGCGTTTCTGCGCGGATTTGCGCGGAGACATCGGGAAATTCGATCCGGCTGCGCCCGGCAGCGATGTCGAGTTGCCGGACATCCTGCACCAACGAAGTGCCATTGTTGTAGATCGTCACCGCAACGTCGCCCTGTGCAGTGGCATCAGGATCGGCGAGCGCCTGTTCCGTCGACTGTGCAATCAGGGGCGATGAAGCCAACAGCACAAAAGCCGTGACCGATGAAATCGAGCGAACCCTCATTGCAAACTTCTCCCCTGTTCACCCCGGTCGCCGAATCAAATCATCAGGCTTCGACCTTGGCTTGTTCACCGAGCACTTCAGATACCTTGGCGTTTATTTGCTGGACGCTGAACGGCTTGGGAATGAAATGCATGTTGTCGATGTCGATATCATTACGCAACTGCTCTTCGGCGTAACCCGACATGAAAAGTATCGGAACCTTTGGCTTCACACGGCGGATTGCGCGGGCCATTGCCGGGCCATCCATGGCTGGCATGACCACATCGGATACGATCAGGTCGAATTCGGTATTGCCATTGGCGATAGCCGCGAGACCTTCCTCGCCATCTCGCGCAGTAGTGACAGTATATCCGGCGCGAACCAGAGCACGTTCTGCCACCGCGCGTACCATGTCCTCATCCTCGACCAGCAGCAGTTTGCCACCGCCAGACCATTCGCTGGCTTTGGTGTCCTCGCCCTCGTCCGACCGCTGGATAACCGGTAATTCGCCCTTGTGGACTGGGAGATAGACCGTGAAGCGCGCACCCATCGTCTGCCCATCTGGTGCAGCGACATTGTCGGCAAAGATGAATCCGTTCGACTGTTTGACGATGCCATAGACAGTGGACAGCCCGAGCCCGGTTCCCTTGCCCTGCTCTTTGGTGGTGAAGAATGGTTCGAAAATCTTGTTGAGGTGCTCTGGCGGGATACCTCCACCTGTGTCCTGCACGATGAGGACAGTATAATCGTCGGCAGGCATAATATCGATGCCCATCTTGCGTACATCGCGCGCCGAGACACGACGGGTGGCAAGCGTCAAACGACCTTTCCAGTCTTGCTTCTTCTGCCGCTCGGCATGTGCCTGCATCGCATCGCGCGCATTGACCGCAAGATTGATGATGACCTGCTCGAGCTGCTGGGGGTCAGCACGCACCGCACCCAATTCGCGGTCATGCCGAACGCTGAATTCGATCTTGTCGCCCATCAGTCGCTTGAGCAGCTGGCTTACCTCGCTCACTACATCGGGCATCTGCAGCACAACGGGCCGCAACGTCTGCTGGCGGCTGAAGGCAAGCAATTGACGCGTCAACGAGGCAGCGCGGTTCGAATTCGCCCTGATCTGCTGGATATCGTCATAGTCGCTATCGCCAGGAGTGTGGCGCAGCAGCATGAGATCGCAATAGCCAATGATTGCGGTCAGTACATTGTTGAAGTCATGGGCGACGCCGCCCGCAAGCTGGCCCACCGCCTGCATCTTCGTGGCCTGGGCAACCTGACGGCGCAGGCGTTTTTCTTCCGTTGAATCGCTGATCGAGAGAAGCACGGCGGCATCTCCTAATCCGCGAACGCCGGCGAGTCCGATGGAGACCGGCTCTTCCTTGTCATTGGCAAGGCGCACCGCCATGTCGCCACTGGCCGTGGCGCCCTTGGCAAACCGGCGCACGGTATCGGCCATCGCAGCTTTGTCTTCGCGGATCACAAGGTCGGACGGAAACTGGGGCAACCCATTGTCGTCGCGCTCGACTGCGCGCAGGAAGGCCTTGTTGGCAAACAGAAAGCGCCCGTCACGGTCGGTCAGCGCAAGTCCCAGCGGGAGTGCGGACAACAAAGCTTCCAACTGCGGAATCGCCGCCTTGCCGCTACCCTGCCAGCCGCCGCCAATTCCAACGCTGCTATCGACCAGCAGCATCATCGATGGCCCCTGACCTGATCCGTCAATGCCCGGCTCCAGCGGTACATGCACCAGCGTCTGGGGAGTGCCCTGCTGCCCTTCGCGGGCAAAGAATATCCGATCGCGATCGTCGGAGCGCAGAAGCTGGACAAACTCCTGCCCCTCGAGCGATGCCCCTTTAACACCGGTCGCCCGCTCGGCAAGGCCGGGAGTGGCCGCCTGGACGATGCCGTCTGGCGCCACCATTGCGAGTTCGATCCCGGCACGCGACATCACCGAACCGAATGGGCCGGAAATACGCTCACCCACACCGTCATGGGTGTTTTCCTCGATACTTTCTCCGAAGCGCCAGACGAGAAAATCCTCTCCACGGCCAACGCGTTCGATCGATAGCGAATATAGCTTGTCGCCCGATTTCGATTTCAAATCGGCCCGTTCGGCCGAACCTTCCCGCCAGGCTTGGCGCGCCGCATCGGCAATTACACCTCGGGCGTCGTCGGAAAATGGCAATTCCTGCGGACCACGATCCGTGCCAAACCATGCCTCATAGGTCTCGTTGGCGCATGTCAGTCGATTGGCGCGGTCGATCACAACCACGGCGCGACGGCGGTTGCGGATCGCAGCGGCAGTTACTGCCCAATCGGGTTGAGCAGTCGTATCATCAGCCTCTGCCTTGCGCATACGCGCGGCAAGCAGCAAGGTGAGGATGACCGTGAGCAACGCCCCGCCATAGGCCGCCGCGGCCAATGAACTGTCAGCGACGATCCCGACCAGCACGGTCGACACGACGAATGCAAGCGCAATTCCGAGAATCAGCGGCAATGGCGGCAGGCCATGCGCCGGATCGTCCCCAACCAGGCTCATTCGCCCTGCTCCCTGAGCCGCTGGTCAAGTCGCTGTTCCATCAGGATCAGCCGGGTCTTGCGTTTGTGGGCGACGACGAAGCGCCATACGAAACCCGCAACGAGATAGCCTATCGCAGCGCCGACTAAAGCAAGGACTACAAAGCCGAAAGCCGTGACCCCGCCTAATTCCAGCCATTCGGCAAGCATCCCGTCGTCATTCGCTAAATGCCCTGCGCCAGCACCTACTGCCGCGTCGATGTTCAGTGTCAATCGGCCAACCTTGTTCGCTACGACAAGCCAGAACGGCAATGTGAAAGGGTTGGTCACGAAAGTGACAAGTGCTGCCAATGGAACGTTTGCCCGCGCAGGCAAAGCCATGAACGCAGCAAGGAAAATCTGTCCGATCGGCACGATGAATGCCGCGAACAGGCCCAAGGCCACACCGCGCGGCACGCTACGCCTGGTAAAGCGCCACAGTTCGGGCGACAGAAAGCGATGCGCGATCGGTCGGAGATATTTGTTCTCCGCCATTTCCTCGCGGGTCGGCATCTTCTGCCGGAGCCAGTCCGCCAGTGCAGTTTTCGATCTTTTGCTGTTCATCGCCACGAATCCGCCATGCGACGCGCCCCTGCCCAGTGCAAGGGGAGAGAGCCAGCTATGTGCGACGAAAAGCCCATAACGTCCGATGTGGTTAGCACGCTAGCCTTGCGAAAGGGAAAACAGTCAGCCTTTTTCCCGCATCAGACGGGCCTTGTCGCGCTTCCAGTCACGATCTTTGACCGTCTGACGCTTGTCATGTGTCTGCTTGCCCTTGGCCAGAGCAAGTTCCACCTTTGCGCGCCCTGTCGAATTGAAATAGATCGACAGTGGAACCAGCGTCATGCCCTTGCGCTCGACAGCGCCGAACAGCTTGTCGATCTCGCGTTCGTGCAGCAGCAGTTTGCGCGGGCGGCGCGGCTCGTGGTTGAGCCGGTTGCCGTGCGAATATTCCGGGATGTTGGCATTGACCAGCCATACCTCGCCACTGCGGACTTCGGCGTAGCTTTCCTTGATCGATGCCTCCCCCGCACGTAGTGCTTTCACTTCGGTACCCTGCAGAGCCAGTCCGGCTTCGAATGTATCCTCGACATGATAATCGAACCGCACTCGCCGGTTGTCGGCGACGGTCTTCTGCTTGTCGAATGTGGCGGGTTTGGGACGTGCCATAAGGCGGCGTCATCTAGGCAATTGAGTGGAGAAATCCAAGGTAATACTCATTCGAATTGTTTGATTAATGCACCAAATTCTTGTTACGATAATGATCGAGTGGAATCAGGGGGATAAATTGAATTTTCAATTTCATGCGAAAAACGTACTTGCCAGTCTGCTATTGCTTGGCAGTCCGGCTGCACTAAATGCGCAGGCCGTGCCGCCGCTATCTGCATACGGTTCGCTGCCAGATGTCGAAAATGCGGCAATATCTCCCGACGGAACGCGCATCGCCGTACTTACCACCTTCAACGGTAAACGAAAGCTGGCGGTCATCGATTCCAGCATGACCCTGCTGCAAACGATGGCAGTCGACAATCTCAAGGTCCGCGACTTCGATTGGGTCGACGAAGAAAAGCTGATCCTCATCAGTAGCCAGACGCAGGATGTCTGGGGTTTCACCACCGACAAGATCGAGATGAACATAGCCTCGATCATTCCCGTCGGAACGGGCAAGCCGGTCGAGATCGTGTTCGGCAAGGATCGCGAAATCGTGGATGCCGTCATTGGCCGCTATGGAGTTCGCACCGTCAATGGCAAGGAAAAGGCCTACTATGGTGGCATCAAGCTACGCCGCGAGCGTGCTGGCGATTTTGCCTTCGATCATGGCCGTCCATATCTCTACGAAGTAGACCTCGACAGCAATTCGACCCGTCAGATCAGCTTTCCAGGCGCCGAAGGTGGTGATCGCGAATGGTTAGTGGACGCCAATGGCGAGATCGCCGCCACATTCGATATCGATCTTGGCACCGGCATATGGACGCTGCGCGGGACAGGTAACAAGATCATTGTCGAAGGACGACACCCAACCGGTCGGGTTGGGGTTATTGGGCTTGGCCAAGATGGTAGCACAGCCATCTATTTCGAACGTGACGGGGAAGGCACTTCCAAATGGTTCGAAGTTCCGCTGTCCGGCGGTACGCCAAAAGAATTCCTGCCAGACATCGAAGTTGAGCGAATTTACTGGGATGACCAGACTGGGCATCTGTTGGGCTACCTTGATGCGGACAAGGGACCGGTCTTCACAGATCAGGCCATGGGCGATTCACTAGCCAAGATCCGCACTGCCTTTTCGAAGTTTGACATGCAACTGATCGACTGGACACCCGGTTTCAGCAAGGCGCTGGTTCGAACGACAGGCAATCGCGATAGCGGGACATGGTATGTGGTCGACCTTGCCACAATGCGGGCGACTGGTTTTGCGTGGGAGCGTCTGGCGATCGAAGCTGACATGGTTGGCCCGATTTCCAGCTTTGCCTATTCCGCAAATGATGGGCTCGAAATGGACGGCGTGCTGACCCTCCCTCCCGGTAAGGAGGCGAAAGGCCTCCCGCTTGTAGTCCTTCCCCACGGGGGTCCGCACAGCGAGGATACAGTCAGTTTCGACTGGTGGGCGCAAGCCTTCGCATCGCGCGGTTATGCCGTGTTCCAGCCAAATTTCCGTGGATCGACCAACCGCAATGACGCTTTCAAACTTGCCGGTTACGGCGAGTGGGGCCGCAAGATGCAGACCGATATCTCGGATGGGGTAGCAGCACTGGCCAAGAAGGGAATCATCGACCCGGAGCGCGCCTGCATTGTCGGGGCAAGCTATGGTGGCTATGCTGCGCTCGCAGGCGTGACACTGCAGCATGACCTCTATCGCTGCGCCGTCGCTGTCGCGCCTGTGAGTGATCTGCGTGACATGTATCGCGAAGATTACCGTGCATCAGGCGACCTGAAGATTACCAAATCTAGCCTGCTTGAGCAATTAGGACCAATGGATCGCTGGGATGCAGTTTCGCCTCGCCGTCACGCAGCGCAAGCAGACGCTCCAATCCTGCTGATCCATGGGCGCGACGATACCGTCGTTCCCTATTCACACTCTCACCGGATGGCTGACGCACTTAAAGATTCCGGCAAGCCATTCGAACTCATAACCCTCGATGGAGAAGATCACTGGCTCTCGCTCTCGACGACCCGCCGCCAGATGCTCGAAGCCTCGGTAGGTTTCGTTCAAAAGCACAATCCGGCGGATTGATCGTCGAATTCGCTTGCCGGGGAGCACAGGTGCGTGGTCAAAACTGTGAATGAACTCGTCGACAGATAGCCCTGCGCCTTTCGTGATACACGGCATGGTTCTTCGACCGGGAACTGAAGCCGTTGTCTCGATCCCGGTCAGCCAGCAGGTCACCGGCCTCACCTCTGCCCTATCGCTCAAGGTGTTCCACGGCGCGAAGTCTGGGCCGTGTGTTTTCGTTAGCGGTGCGATACACGGCGACGAGATCATCGGAACTGCGATCATCCAGCACCTGCTGGAACGGTTATCGCCCCACACCCTATCGGGGACGCTGATTTTCGCACCTGCGGTCAATATCTACGGCTTCGCATCGCACAGCCGCTACCTGCCCGATCGGCGCGACTTGAACCGCAGCTTTCCCGGAGCAGAACATGGCAGCCTGGCCGGGCAACTTGCACATTGCTTCCTGACCAATGTGATTGATCGGTGTTCCCTGGGGATCGACATCCATTCGGCTGCGGTGAACCGCTACAATCTCCCGCAAATCCGGATTGCTTCCGGCAGTCCTTACCTCACCGAACTAGCGATGGCTTTCGGTGCACCGATCATTATAGAGAGCCCGCTGCGCCCGGGATCAATGCGTGCGCTGGCGCATGAACGGGACACACCCATGTTGTTGCTTGAGGCAGGCGAAGCCTTGCGCTTCGACCGCTTCGCAATCTCTGTCGGCACAGCGGGCGTCTTGCGAGTGCTCGCCCATATCGGGATGATCGAGGAGGATGACGGTCTGGCGGAAGTTGACGTTCCGACCCGAGCCAATCATTCCACCTGGGTACGTGCACCGCGCGGCGGGGTATCGCGGCTCATCCGTCATTCGGGTGACATCGTCCATAAAGGTGACCTGCTGGCCTGCGTCGGCGGGCTGTTCGGCGAGAATTCCGTCGAAATGGTGTGCCCGGTCAACGGTGTAATCATCGGCCATGCGACACTCCCCATCGTCAATCAGGGCGATGCTCTGTTCCATATTGCGGAAGTCGAAACACTCGAACACGCGGGCGAGCACGCCGGAAGCATCGTCGAGGCAATTGCGGTGAGCGATCCACCCTTCCCCGCCTCTCCTCAACTCGATGAAGACGAGGTCATGTAACTCGCCACTCAACGGCGCTGGCTTGCCGCCTAAACCAGGCCGGCATGTTCCAGAGCTTCGTCCACCGCCTTGCGCGATGATGCGCTGGCATTGACCAAGGGTAGTCGCACATCGCACTCGAGCCAATCGTGTACGCGGGTCAGCGCATATTTAACCGGGGCCGGGCTGGCATCGGAGAACATGGCATAATGCAGCGGGAACAACCGGTCGTTGATCTCGCGCGCCTTGACCAGATCATTGGACGCAATGGCAGTGTGGAATTCGGCGCACAGCGCAGGCGCGACATTGGCAGTTACCGAAATACATCCTTTCCCGCCAGCTGCCGAGTGCGGCAGCCAAAGTTCGTCATTGCCCGAAAGCTGGCAGAAATCGCGCCCGATACCCATCCGGTGATCGGCGACACGCGACAGGTCACCGCTCGCATCCTTGATCGCAACGATGCGTTTCGGATATTTCTTGACCAGCTCGACCACCGTTTCGTCGAGAATGTCGGTGACCGTGCGCGCGGGCACATTGTAAAGAACGATAGGCAAATCACTGTTTTCGGCAAGAAAACTGAAATGCGCAATCAGACCGGCCTGACCCGGACGATTGTAGTAGGGCGCAACACATAGCCCCGCCGCTGCACCTGCCTTTTTGGAAAAATTCATATGCAACAATGCATTGCGGGTATCATTTGATCCGCATCCTGCAATCACCGGCACGCGGCCTGCAGCCTGTTCGATACAGACTTCGATCACGCGATGATGTTCGGCATTCGACAGTGTCGAGGCTTCGCCCGTGGTGCCGCAAGGTACCAACGCGCTGCTGCCATTCTCGATCTGCCAGTCGACGAGGCGGCGAAAAGCGGCCTCATCAAACGATCCGTCGCGAAAGGGAGTCACCAGAGCCGGAATCGAGCCTGAAAACATTTACGAAAGTCCTGCCTTGAAACTAGGGGAAAGAGGCGCTTCGATGTGTCAGGGACACATTTCATTCACCGCCTGATAAGGAGGGGCCGGGCACTATGTCCAGCATGGGCTTAAAAACTGCTTTCACAATCGCATTTCTCGCCAGCTCGGCACTGGCAATCCCTTCGGTCGCGGCTGCACAAGGTAATGTTCGCAACAGCATGGTTGCGCAGCAATCATCCGCCGCGCTCAGCCGCTGGGAATATCTGACCAGATCGGAAACACTGCCCTTCTCCGAATATGCCGGCTTCATCACTTCCTATCCCGGATTCCCCAAGCAGGAACTGATCCAGCGCCGGGCGGAAGACGCACTCGACCGTGATGCCGTGGCTCCACAAACGCTGGTCGCCTTCTTTGACCGCAACCCGCCGATCTCCAACGGTGCGAAAGCGCGCTATGCGTTGGCTCTGGCGACAGTGAACCGGCCCGAAGCATTCGACACTGCCCGCGCGGCATGGCGCGGCGGCACGATGAGCGGCCCTTCCGAAGCCTATATGCAGGGGCTGTTCGGACAGCGCTTCTCCGCCGAAGATCAGGATGCGCGAATGGACGCGCTGCTGTGGCAGGGCAATCTGGAAGCCGCATCGCGACAGATCGTGCTTGTCTCACACGCTTATCGCCAGATGGCGCAGGCGCGCCTCGCCATGTTGCAGGGCAGTTCTCCATCGCAATCGGCTCTGCCTGTGCCCGCAAATGCGATGAATGACAGCGGCTATGTGTTCAACCTGGCAAAGCACTATCGCAGCACTTCGCAATCGTCTCAGGCCGCCAATCTGCTGGCCAACCGTGGCAATTTCACCAAGCCTGCCTTCGACGGCGCGAGCTTCGTTTCAGAAGCACTGAGGGTTGCACAAAGCGCAGACGCTTCGCAGGCGGCAAGAATAGCTTCCAAAGTCGATGATCTGTTTGTGCCTGGATATGACGTGTCCAACGGTTCCTTCACCCTACGTGACAAATACACTGACCTCATGTGGCTGGGTGGCACGAAAGCGCTGTGGTCGCTGGGTGACGGCAGGCAGGCAGCCCCGCTTTTCTATCGCTATGGCACCGCTGCCAAGACCCCCCTGACCCGTTCCAAGGGCTTTTTCTGGGCAGGTCGTGCCGCGTCACGGGCGGGCGATCAGGCGGGTGCGAAGCGCTATTGGGAAATGGCAGCCGAATATCCGGACTATTATTATGGCCAGATGGCATTGAGCCAATTGGGACGGTCGGTTCCGACCTTTGCCCAGATTCCCGCTGTGCAAATCACCCAGCAGCAACGTGCGGCTTTCGAAGCTGATCCGGTGGTGGTGGCGATCCGTTCGCTGGTCAATAATCGCCGCGACTGGCGGACCGAGCGCGCGCTGTTTGAAGCTGTAGCGCAGAATGCGGATACGCCGGCTGAAATGGCTATGGTTGCCGATCTGGCGCGCTCGACCGGGCTCGACGAGATGGCAGTGGTCGCCGGAATGGTTGCAGGCGAGCACGGCTATCACGGGTTCGAACGGCTCGGTTTCCCCACCGTGGAGACTCACAGCGGTGCGAACTGGACGATGGTTCATGCAATTGCCCGTCAGGAAAGCGAATTCGACCGTAACCGCGTCAGCCACGCCGGCGCGCGCGGCATGATGCAGCTGATGCCCGGAACTGCGCAGGAAGAGGCGGGCAAGCTGGGGATCAGCTATATGTCGGCCAATCTCACCGGCAGCCCTGGCTACAATATCCGTCTGGGCGACGCTCATTTTGCGCGGCTGATGGATCGTTATGGCGGTGCCTATCCGCTTGCGATTGCGGCTTACAACGCGGGTCCCGGCCGGGTGAACCAATGGCTTCGGCTTAATGGCGATCCACGCACAGGGGCAGTCGACTGGGCGACCTGGATCGAGAAGATTCCCGCAAATTTCGAAACGCGCTATTATGTCATGCGCGTGATCGGCAATGCCGTGACCTACGCCAATATGAACCCGGACAAGTCAGCCAGTTACGAGCGCGATATCGCCCATTACCTGCGGCGGTGATTTCGGCTAGGGGCGTGGGCCTCATGCAGCAGAAGTCCAATCCGATCACCCCGGCGGGTTTTGCCGCACTCAAGGCGCGCTATGACCATTTGCTCGGCACGGAGCGACCGGCAATCGTGGAGATTGTCAGCTGGGCGGCAGGCAATGGCGACCGTAGCGAGAACGGCGATTACCTGTACGGGCGCAAGCGCATGCGCGAGATCGACCGCGAACTCGGCCACATCGCCCGCCGGATGAAAATCGCCCGCGTAGTCGAACCATCCGAACAGCCAGACCGGACTCGCGTGTTTTTCGGCGCCACCGTCACGCTGGCAGACGAGGATGATTGCGAGAAGATCGTTACGTTGGTGGGCGACGACGAGCAGGATGCAGGCCAGGGGCGGATCGGCTGGTCGAGCCCGCTTGCGCGCGCCCTGAAGGGCGCATCGGTGGGGGATTTGCGCAGCGTAAGGCTTCCCTCGGGCGAAAAGGAATGGGAAGTGATCGCCATCGCTTATGCGTAACGCCGTCATCCTTTCCTTGATTGCCCTTGCCGCTCCACTGACGGCCAAGGACAGTCTCGGAGTGTTCTCGAACTGGGGCGCATTCCGTGATCCCGCCGTGCCGCGCTGCTATGCCATTGCCGAAGCAGCGCCCAATCCACGAGCACGCGACTTTGCTCCGTTTGCAACAATAGGCACCTGGCCGAAAGCCAGTATCCGGGGGCAGGTTCACTTTCGCCTCTCGCGTCAATTGGCAGGCAAATCGGCGATAACCTTGCGCATCGGGCGCCAGAGTTTTCGACTGACAGGGGGCCGCGCAGACGCCTGGGCACGGGACCGAGCGATGGACGCTGCGATTGTGGCAGCAATGCGATCGGCACCGTCGATGACAGTGCGCACGACCGATAACAAAGGTCGGCAATTTACGGACAGCTACTCACTCGCCGGAGCTGCTTCGGCAATGGACGCTGCGACGCTCGCCTGTTCGGGTCGGAAATAGAAAGGGCCGGAAGCGCCAAACGCTCCCGGCCCAATTTTAGACGACTAGCAGTTAACGCTTAGAAGCGCATGCCGAAGCCAGCCATGACCTGGTGACGGTCGGTGTCGATCGAACCAAAATCAGTATCGGTCAGGTCCGGGTTCTCGTAATCGACTTCAGCGTCGCTGTAGTTCGAATAGCGATATTCGAGCTTGGCGAAGGTGTTGTCGCTCAGCGCATATTCCATACCAGCGCCGACGCGGTAGCCGTCGGTGTCGATCCTGGCGTTATACTCTTCACCATCGAACGTGGAATTCAGGTTGTAACGCGCGTTGGTGTAACCACCCTTGGCGTAGAGCAGCATGTCAGGTGCAGCCTTCACGCCGACGCGAGCGCCGACATAGAGGTCACGGCCAGTTTCGACATTGCCGAGGCCAAAGCCTTCCCAGTCACCATCGGCGAATTCGGTCTTGGCGGTTGAATCGCTGATTTCGCCTTCGAGACCGAGGACAACGCCACCAGCGTCGACGTCATAACCAACGCCTACACCATAGTTGAAACCGTCGATCGACTGGTCGTTATCAGCACTTGAATCATCGTCCACAGAGCTGCCTGCCTGGGTGACGTCGTAGCCTGCAAGGCCTTCGACGCGGAAGCCAGTGAAGGGGCTGTCGTCGCTGCTCTGTGCCATTGCCGGAGCGGCAGTGGCGAGGAGCGAGCCTGCGACGAGGAGAGCTGCGGTAGTCTTCATTGTATTACTCCGTTTTCATTATCCAGCAGTCACTGAGGACAGCGTGGACTTCGATAACGGCGCTCCCTGCCAAAGAGTTTCATTAACCTCCGACAACAAAAAGATGTGATATTTCAGCAACAAACTTGCGGACGAACCGTTGAGTTTCATCGACGAACCGAATTATTGCTGCGGGAACCCGCGCGAAATCAGCCAAAGTTTCCGAGCCTGAACCACCCGGCCACACGCCCTTCCCTTTCTGCGGTGCACAATCTATATGCGCCCTTCCCATGGCCGATACGACTTTGATGAGCATCCCCGGGCAGATCGACCCGGTTCCCGTTGCGCGTGATGTTACGCCGCGTGCCGATGGCCGCGTGGACCTGACAGGCTTGTCAATGAAGCGCTTGATTGAGCTGCTGAATGACGCTGGACTTGATCAGAAACAGTCTAAACTGCGCGGAAAGCAGGTATTTCACTGGATCTATCACCGCGGAGTCACCGATTTTGCGGCCATGACCGATATTTCCAAGACCATGCGCCCCTGGCTTGCCGAGCGTTTCGTCATTGGACGCCCCGAAGTGGTCGAGGCGCAGCATTCGGTGGACGGCACCCGCAAGTGGTTGCTGCGCACCGCAGATGGCCATGATTTCGAGATGGTCTTCATTCCCGATGCGGATCGCGGCACGCTCTGCGTATCGAGCCAGGTCGGCTGTACGCTGAATTGCCGCTTCTGCCATACCGGCACGATGAAGCTCGTGCGCAATCTCACTTCGGGCGAGATCGTGGGTCAGGTGATGCTGGCGCGCGATGCGCTGGGCGAATGGCCCAAAGGCAGTATGGCCGGCCTCGAAGACGAGGAAGACAGCGCCCATTACACCTCGGACGGGCGCCTGCTGACGAATATCGTGATGATGGGCATGGGCGAGCCGCTCTACAATTTCGACAATGTCAAAACCGCGCTCAAGCTGGTGATGGACGGCAATGGGCTGGCGCTGTCGAAGCGTCGCATCACACTATCGACCAGCGGCGTAGTCCCGATGATGGATCGCTGCGGTGAGGAGATCGGGGTTAACCTCGCCGTCTCACTCCACGCTGTGACCAAGGAAATCCGTGACGAGATTGTCCCGCTGAACAAGAAATACGGGATCGAGGAACTGCTCAGCGCCTGCGCCGCCTATCCGGGCGCATCCAATGCGCGGCGGATTACCTTCGAATATGTCATGCTGAAGGACAAGAACGACAGCGACGAGGACGCGCACGAACTCGTCCGGCTGCTCAAGCAGTTCAAACTGCCTGCCAAGGTCAATCTGATCCCGTTCAATCCGTGGCCCGGAGCAGCTTACGATACGTCCACGCCCGAGCGGGTGAGGCGTTTCTCCGAAATCGTGTTTGAAGGCGGTATTTCTGCCCCGGTGCGCACACCGCGTGGGCGCGATATCGATGCTGCCTGCGGCCAGCTCAAGACCGCTGCCGAGAAGAAGAGCCGCGCACAACTCGACCGCGAGGCTGCCGGGGTCACTGCAGAGTGAGCGCCGATGCGGCGACCATCACCTTCTACGAGGCGCAGGCACCGCAATATACATTGAGCTTCGGCCGGGCGCCCAGCCGCCACCTTGATGCTTTTCTGGATCGGCTGCCCACGAAGGCGCGCGTGCTCGAACTCGGCTGCGGCGGCGGACGCGATGGAGCGCGCATGATCGAGCGCGGGTTCGGCGTCGATGCCACGGATGGCACGCCAGCCATGGTAAGCAAAGCCAATGATCGCTTCGATCTGGGAGCGCGCGTGATGCGGTTCGACGAACTCGATGCAAACGCGGCATATGACGCTGTCTGGGCACATGCCTGCCTGCTGCATGTCGCACGCGCCGATCTGCCCGATGTTCTTGTCCGTATCCACCGCGCGCTGAAGCCGGGCGGTTTGCACTATGCCAGCTACAAGCTAGGCGACGGCGAAGGCCGCTGCCTGCTTGGCAGATTGCACAATTTCCCCGATGCAGCATGGCTGGAGGCGCAATATCGGGATGCTGGGTTCGAGATGATCGACAGTGAGATCTTTCGCGGCAGCGGCGATGACGGAACCGTGCGTGACTGGATCGCCGTGACGGTGCGCCGCGCATGACGCAGTCGGCCACAGTCCTCGCCCTGTGTTCCGGTTCGCTGCAACCGCTAGCGGACGGCACCATCAGCGGGATCGACAAGCGTGCGCTCGATGGTGAAGTCCGTATCGCCCGCCTTGGGCTGGAAGGCGATGCGCAGGCCGACCGCAAGCACCATGGCGGCGAGCACATGGCGGTGCACCACTATGCCGCCGATCACTACCCCGAATGGCGCGAACACATCCCCCTGGTTTCCCGCCTCGCCGAACCGGGAGCCTTTGGCGAGAATATCCACGCCTCCGGCCTGACCGAAGCTGACGTCTACATCGGCGACCGGTTCAAGCTGGGCACAGCCATTCTTGAAGTCAGCATGGGACGCCAGCCCTGCAGCACGCTCGAGCGGCATTTTGCGCAAAAGGACATGGTCCGCCGGATCATCAAGAACCACAAATGCGGCTGGTACTACCGGGTGATCGAGGAAGGCAGTGCAACGGCCGGCGATACAGTGTCACTGATCGAACGGTCACAGGAACGGTGGAGTGTCGAGCGTGCATTCGCCTATCTGCATGACAGGCACTACCCAGGCGAGAACAGTGATGGACACGATCTGCTTTCGCTGGCCGCACTCGGCCCGCAATGGCAGAAGAAAGTCATCGCGAAACTCGGATAGCAGGCTCGGTTCGTCCCCTCGGCCAGCACGGCTTGTCGCTTAACGGCAAGTAAAACAAACCGTTCATCAAAGGTTGTTTTCCGCTTCTCCATTCTGGTTGCCACAGACAAGACAGGAGAAGCATAATGAAAAAATTCGCTCTCGCATTTGCCGCTGCAACCATGTCCCTGACGGGTCTTGGCACCGCCGTTCCTGCTGCAGCCGACCCGCCGCACTGGGCCCCTGCCCACGGCAAGCGCTACAAGGAACGCAACCGCTATCGTGACCGTGATCGCTATCGCGAAAGCTATCGCCATTCGCGCGTTTACGACGACCGCGGCTATTATTACGAGCCGCGCCGCATCACCCGCAACAGCTACATGTGGCGTGGCCGCGACGGTCGCTACTATTGCAAGCGCGACAATGGCACGACCGGTCTGGTGATCGGTGCCGGCGTCGGCGCGCTGGCTGGCCATGAATTGGCAGGCCGCGGTGACCGTACGCTGGGTGCAATCCTTGGCGGTGCGGTTGGCGCGATCGTGGGTCGCGAAATCGACCGCGGAAGCATGCGCTGCCGCTAAGCTCTGCTGAACAGGCACTAAAGACGGCGTCGTCACCTTCGGGTGGCGGCGCCGTTTGCCTTTCAATCGCGGTGCACCTGTTTATGGTCGCAGCTGCATGAGCGACAATCGACCAGCAATATTGGTGACAGGCGGGGCAAAGCGGATCGGTGCGGCTATCGTCCGCGCCTTCGCCGGCGCTGGTTGGCATGTGGTGATCCACTATGGCCGCTCGCGTGAATCTGCCGAGATGCTCGCCGCTGAACTGCCGAGTGCCGAGATCGTGCAGTGCGACCTGGCCGACACTGCGGCATCGGTTCGGATGGTCGAAGATCTGTCGAAGCGCCTGTCCGATTGGCGCGTACTGGTGAACTGCGCGTCAATTTTCCAACCGGATGCTGTAACCGCGCTCGATCCGGCAACGAATGAACGGGCAATGCAGATCAATGCCCGTGCGCCTGCCGCAATGGCACAGGCCTATTTCGCGCAGGCCCGGGCGCAGGAAGGGCGATGCGTGATCCAGCTGACCGATCAGAAGCTCGTCAACCCCAACCCCGATTTCTTCAGCTACACCATGAGCAAGCACGCGCTGGCGGCAACGATACCGATGCTGGCGATGGGGGCCGCGCAGCCCGGTGATCGCGTCTATGGGTTGGCACCCGGCGCAATCTTGCCCAGCCACGACCAGTCGCTGGATGAAGCCGAAGTCTCACACCGCCTCAACCTGCTCGGGCGGCGCACTGACGTAGAGGAAATCGCCGAGGCGGCACTGTTCCTTTCATCGGGCGCCTTGGCCAGCGGGCAGACACTCTATGTCGACAGCGGGCAGCACCTATTGCGCCAACCGCGTGATGTGATCTATCTGGCACGCGAGGAGGCGGCTCGATGAAGCGCCATGCGCTGTCGACGCGATTGTGGCACTGGCTCAATCTCGCCTGCGTAGTGGTACTGT
>CBFGON010000036.1:0-21579 GCA_965650395.1 uncultured Qipengyuania sp.
AAGGAATGATGCGGGCGGCGAACAGCAGCTTGCCCGAGCTGTGGGTCTTGCCGCGATCATGGTCGAACAGCACACCCGGCGAACGGTGCATCTGCGACACGATCACGCGTTCAGTGCCGTTGATCACGAAAGTGCCGTTGTCGGTCATCAACGGCATGTCGCCCATATAGACGTCCTGCTCCTTGATATCGAGCACGGAGCGGGTCTCGGTCTCCTGGTCGACTTCGAAGACGATCAGGCGCAGCGTGACCTTCATCGGCGCAGCATAGGTAATCCCGCGCTGGCGGCATTCGACGATGTCATACTTGGGCGGTTCGAGCTCGTAATGCACGAAGTCGAGTTCGGCGGTGCCGGCGAAGTCGCGAATCGGGAAGACCGAACGCAGCGTCTTTTCGAGGCCCGAGACATAGCCGGTAGCCTTGTCCGAACGCAGGAACTGTTCGTAGCTTTCGCGCTGAACCTCGATGAGGTTGGGCATTTCGACGACTTCGTGGATGTCGCCGAAGATCTTGCGGATACGCCGCTTCGCGGTGCCCGACGCAGCCTTGCGGGGTGCCTTCGCCTTGGTAGCCATAAAAGGGTTTCGCCTCTTCTTTTCGTGCATCCTTCCCCGCGCGGACGGGGTCGGAAATCAGTGTCTCATGCGCGTGAGAGCCATGATCGGGACGCAAAAAGGCCGCAGCGAATGCGCACCGGTAGCGGCGGCAGCTGCAGCTCATGAAAAGCGTCGCGATATGGAAACGCCGCTTCCATCCTGTGTCCGATCCCCGCGCATGAATCAGACTCGCTCGAAGCGTGCGGTCGCGGCGGCATATAGGTATGCTGCCTGCCTCCGTCAACGGGGCGGCGGCGCATTGAGACGAGTCGTTCTGGCGGCGCGTTTTTCGCTTTCCTACAGCCCCTCGCACGCCGCAGGGTCACGCCACCGGAAATGGTGCAGGTGGAGCAGACAGGTGAACAGGACAGCTTGGGCAACGGAGCGGCAGACCACGCACACCCCCTTAGCCGGTTCTGTCACCCTGTGCGAAGCAAGTAACGGAAAAGACGACATATTCACATGTTGCGCCGGGTTACACCCCTGTCACCCGATGTAACCCTGTCCGCATCCAAATGATCGAAACTCGATACGTCCCATATTGTTTTTCAATATTATCGATTGACGATATATCCGAATCGGCTTATTGATTATCAATATTGACTATCAAGGAGTTCGATAAATGTCCCGCTTCACGCAATCCTCTTTCGCCGCTCTGGCCGCCTTGGTCCTGAGCTATGCATCGCTTCATGCGATCGTGACCGTGCCTGCCGCCGCCGCAGATCCTGCCGCAGCGCTGCTGGTCGCCTGACCGCATAATCGGGGGAGCCATTTCCATGAACACTGCAAAACACCGCGACCCGCTGCTTATCGCAGCCAAGGGAATCGTCTGGTTTTTCACCATTATCCTTTCGCTTGTAACCGTGGTCATCCTCGCCGGGATTCCGGCGGCGGTGATTTTCCAGGACCAGCTTATGGCGGAAATCCTCAAGGAGGGGGTAACAGCCGGCAAGGAAGTCATCGGCGCGATCCTGCTGCTGTTGGCGGGAATGGCCGCGCTGCTGGCGCTGGCAGTCTATTTCCTCGTCCTGCTAAGGCGGATCATCGACAGCGTCGGGCAGGGTGATCCCTTCGCGCCCGAAAACGGCGAGCGCCTCTCGCGTATGGGCTGGATTGCGCTCGTCACCCAGTTCGTGACCATTCCCGTCGGCGGAATGGCGCTGTGGCTGGAGGAAGTGATCGGTGACGCTGATTCCAGCATTCACGTCGATGGCGATTTCGGGCTTTCGGTCGAAGGCATATTGCTGACGCTGATCCTGTTCATCCTGGCCCGCGTGTTCCGCCATGGCACCGCCCTGCGCGACGATCTTGAAGGAACAGTGTGATGCCCGTGACCGTCAAACTCGATGACCTGCTGCATGCGCGGCGGATGACGCTGACCGAACTGGCGGAAAGGGTCGACCTGACACTGGCGAACATGTCGATACTCAAGACCGGCAAGGCAAAGGCGATACGTTTCAGCACCTTGGAAGCGATCTGTCGTGAACTCGACTGCCAGCCGGGCGATCTGCTGGCCTATGAGGATGAACCGTCCGACGAAAAAAAGTGACCCAAACGCAAAATGTGTCTTTTCGTTGGCGAGAATGTGGCTATTTTAAGGCCACGCCAATCACGGCGTTACAGGAATACAGACTCATGAAGAAGATCCTTCTCGTCGCCGCTCTTCCGTTCGCTCTCGCCGCTTGCGGTGAAGCAGCAACCGAAGAAGCTCCGGTCGAAGACACCGCAGCTGTTGAAGCTGCTCCGGTCGAAGCTCCGGTTGTTGAAGAAACCGCTGCTGCTGACGCTGCTGCAACCGACGCTGCTGCTCCGGCTGCTGACGCCGCTGCTGCTGAAGCTGCTCCGGCTGCTGACGCTGCTGCTCCGGCTGCAGAATAATCGGTTGTTCGCCGTGCGCTGAAAGGCGCTCGGCAACGCGATATTCGCGGGAGGCCCGTTTCCTTCGTGGAAGCGGGCCTCTTCTTTTGCCCGCACCACCGCTTGGCAACAGGCGCTTTTGCTTGACTCGCGCCCTAAAACCCTTAGAGGCGCGCCCGATCGCTTCGGCGGTCATCCGTCCGAGACAGTTGGTGAAGGCAATCTGGCCTTCTTAATTTCCAGCCTAGACGGGGACAGAGAATTTCCGGTGATGCACTGCATCGCCGTTTCGCGCCATATGGCGCACTCCTTCCCCCTCAACGGACTCGCCCGTGTCGAAGTTTCGGCATGGACAAACGTAGCCGGCCGCCCAGGAGCCATCCGGGGCGGTCATTGTGAAGGAGTATGGCATGGATCGTTCGCAAAAAGCCGATTCGGTCGCCCAGCTCAGCGAAGTCTTCGCCCAGTCCGGCGTGGTGGTTGTCACCCGCAATCTGGGGCTTTCGGTTGCTCAGTCGACCGATCTGCGCACGAAGATGCGTGAAGCCGGTGCGTCCTACAAGGTTGCGAAGAACCGTCTCGCCAAGCTCGCCCTGAAGGACACCGACTACGCAGGTCTCGACGAGTACCTGACCGGTCCCACCGCTCTCGCTTATTCCGAGGATCCGGTGGCTGCAGCCAAGGCTGCGGTGGATTTCGCCAAGACGAACGACAAGCTCGAAATCGTCGGCGGTTCGATGGGTGCGCTGAAGCTCGACGAAGCAGGGGTCAAGGCACTCGCCTCGATGCCCAGCCTCGACGAACTTCGCGGCAAGATCGTGGGCCTCGTCAACGCGCCGGCAACCAAGGTTGTCCAGCTCGTCAACGCACCCGCGAGCAAGCTCGCCCGCGTATTCGGCGCCTATGCCGCCAAGGACGCGGCGTAAGCCAGGTTCATCGCACATCGCGATTTATTCATTGGGGCTGACCTGCGTGGCACCCCAGCCTAATTTTGGAGTGAAACATCATGGCCGATATCGCCAAGCTTGTTGAAGAACTGTCGAAGCTGACTGTCATGGAAGCCGCTGAGCTTGCCAAGGCACTTGAAGAAGAGTGGGGCGTTAGCGCCGCCGCTGCTGTTGCCGTTGCCGCACCTGCTGGTGGTGGCGACGCTGGCGCCGCTGCTGAAGAGAAGGACGAATTCGACGTCATTCTTACCGGCGACGGTGGCAAGAAGATCCAGGTCATCAAGGAAGTCCGCGCCATCACCGGCCTGGGCCTGACCGAAGCCAAGGCTCTCGTTGAGTCGGCTCCGAAGGCTCTCAAGGAAGGCGTGAACAAGGCTGAAGCCGAAGACGTGAAGGCCAAGATCGAAGCAGCCGGCGGTACCGTCGAGCTCAAGTAAGCCCCAGCGCTTACCTTCGTTCAGCCTCTGCTGACACAAGGAAGGGCGGTGCCGCAAGGCGCCGCCCTTTTTTGTTTGCCGGCCACCAAGGGTCAGAAGCGATAGGCAAGGCCCGCGCTCAGCACCCAGGGATCGAGCTTGTGCTCGGTCTCGATCGCCAGCACATCACCCGCATACCAGCGCGCCGTGGTGTCCACGAAATAGCGCTTGGCATCCAGGGTCACGCCATAACCGCTGTCACCCAGCGGAATATCGAGCCCGCCCTGCAGCACGAAACCGAACTCGTTCGACAAATCGGTATCGGTCGCGCCCAGCGCCACCGTATCCGCGCCTTCCTTGTCGCTGATCCACAGGAAGTAGGTCACGCCCGCGCCGAGGTAGGGTTTCACCCCGCCGGCATCGAGATGGTATTTGGCGGTCAGCGTTGCCGGGATCAGCCTGGCATTGGACACCAGCTCTGCCCCGGGAAGACCGGCCACGGCATCGACATCGTGCTGGGTCACGCAACAGATCGTTTCCAGCGAGACATTCGGGCTGACGAAATATTCGATCGCCACAGTGGGCACGTAATTCTCGTTCGCCTTGGTCTGCGTGGCAGCTGGCAGGCCCACCAGATCGGTGTTGACCTGCTCGATCTTGCCATCGGGAAGCACTGCGGTGCCGAGCAGCTTGACCTGCAGCTTGCCATCATCGTCCTGCGCCTGTGCCGGCATGGCGAAGATTGCCGCACCGGCCACAACTGCCGCGAGCAACTTGTTCATCGATAGTCCCCTGGCGCTGCAGCGGCCGCCCTTTGCGGCCCAGGATTTTGCAACGCACAATGAGGCTATGCGCTGCCCGCACAGTCCATGCTTTGACCGGGATCAAAGTCTGCCAGCGAACGTCACCCCGCTCTTTCCGCGCGCGCAGTTGCAGCATCCGATGATGCAGGCGTTGCACAGGAGCGAACCGTCAGCCTGGCGCAATTGCAACCGGCTTGCCTGAAATGGCCGGACAATGATCGGGCCGAATATGGTCATAATCCGTCACATCGCGTTGAAAACCGGAGAAAGTAGCCACTGCACCATGATTGGGATGCGCCATTCCCGGGCGGAACCGGACCCCGTCGATCCAGGGTGATGAACTATTCCTCGATCAGGGCGAATTAACCAAAATTCCATTGTGCGGAATATGGCTCTGACGTAACCCGGCAGTAATGAGGGGCACAGAACTTATTGCCGATTTCGGGGAGCGATTGATTTTGCTCCTTTTGTTTGGCGCGTTCGTCGCCAGCATGGCCAAAGGCTTTTCTGCTCATCCTTTGACTGTCCTGCTGGTGATTTCGGAATCGCTTGCCGTTTTCCTGATCCTCATTCGCAAGCCCGGCGCGATCGTCGTCAAGCCCTACCCATTGGCAGTGGCCATTATCGGCACGGCGATGCCACTGCTGGTCCGCATGGGTGACACGGTTCTGTTGCCCGCCATCGTTACGGGCACCATCATGGGCCTGGGATTGTGCGTAAATATCGCGGCAAAACTGGCCCTTAACCGCAGCTTCGGGATCGTGGCCGCAAACCGCGGGGTGAAGCGCGGAGGGCCATACCGGCTGGTCAGGCACCCGATGTATCTCGGATATTTTCTGACCCAGCTCGGCTTTCTGGCGTCAGCCTTCAGCTGGACAAATCTCGGGATTTACCTGGTGGCATGGACCGCACAGATCCTGCGCATTTTCGAAGAAGAGAAGTTCCTCTCGCTCGATCCGGAATATCGCGAATTCATGCAGCAAGTCCGCTGGCGGGTGCTTCCGGGCTTCTAGCGATAAGCGCCTTGGATCACGGCACGCAATCGACTTACCCGCAATTTCAAATCCATAGCGAACCGGCTGAATCGATTCGCACCGTCTGCAAACCGAGTCGCAGAATGGGTTGGCGCGCAATTGATTAAGAAATTAACCATGTCTGTTGATCAAATCGCACGATAAGCAATTGCAAAATAGAGATAAGTGAAAAAAGTTGCACATTGATTGACCAATGTGTGTTAGTGAGTGACCATACAAGTGCTTCGAGGGGAGCCAGCAGCGGACCGGCGCAAAGCCGGTATAACGATAATCGGGCCGCGCCGGTTCCAACACTACCCCCCTCGAGCGGGCCTTGGGAATGTTTCCCCGGGTCCACGTATCAGGACGGCGAGCTATCCACGGCGGATAGGGAGTCGAACAGACTTGGGGTAATACACATGATCAAGACCTTTCTCCGTGACGAATCGGGTGCTTCGGCAGCTGAATATGCTCTGATCCTCGCCGTTGTCGGCGCCGGCATCGCTGCCGCTGCTTACTGGCTGGGCCAAGCCATCGAAACTTCGGTCGACAAAGCTGAAGAAGAAGTTGCTACCTGCTCGGCAGGCAATTCGAGCGGCTGCGGCACCAACAGCGGCTACGCTCCGTAAGACTGATGAAATTTCCGGCCCCCGTACCATTTCGGTGCGGGGGCCGCTTTCATACAATTGCGAATTTTCAAATGTGATATTGTGCGTCGAAGCCGGTCATCCGGCTTTGCTCTAGGGGGGCAAAAAGATGCAGGGAAGAAACCTCATCATCCTGGGGATTGCCGTGGTAGTCGGCCTGTTCGCCGTTTTCCTCGCCAATTCCTATTTCAGCAGCGTTTCGGAGCGTGAACAGCGCAAGGCCGAAGAACTGCAAATGGCGCGCATCGTTGTTGCCACGCAGGAAATCGCATTTGGCAAGCCAATTACCGAAACCACTGTAAAGCTGGTGGCATGGCCTGCCAGCTCGGTTCCGGTCGGTGCCTTTACCAGTTTGCAAGACGCGATTGGCGGGGGCCGCGTTGCGCTGCGCCCGATCACGCCGGGCGAACCTATCCTGGCGAGCAAGGTCAGCGGCAGCGATGGCCGCGCCACATTGGCCGCGAACCTGCCCAAGGATATGCGTGCAGTCTCCATCCCGATTAATAATGTTGCCGGTGTTTCGGGCTTTGTCCGACCGGGCGATGTGGTGGATGTGATGCTGACCCGCCAGATCCCCGGCGATGGCGCGCAGACTGCCGACAAGATGACGCATGTCGTGCTCGAAAACGTCCTCGTGCTCGCAACCGACCAGGTTGCCGACGAGAAAGCGACCGAGCCCGCCGTAGGTGCCACCGCAACGCTGCAGACCGATCTGTTCGGCGCGCAGAAGCTGGCGCTGGCCCGCGAAGTCGGCACCTTCACCCTGGCGCTGCGCAATGTCGAGAACCAGACGGTCGGTGCGACCGAAACGGTCGTCATCTCCGACCTTGGCGGTGCAGGCTATTACGTCCCGCAACGCGGCAATGCAGGCGGCGCTGCCGCTGCCAGCACCCAGCCGGTCATCAACATCACCCCCGCCATGCTTGGCGGAAGTGCGCCGGCCGGCAGAACCGCCAGCGCCCCCTCCCGCCCGCGCGGTCCGACGATGAGCATCATCCGCGGGACCGACAGCGAAACCTATGAAGTGGAGCGGTAAAGTGATCAGCAAACACAAGCCCATAATGGCACTGGCGCTGGCACTGGCCACCACTGCCATCGCCCCTGCCGCACAGGCACAGGTCTATCAGCAGAACGGCATGTCGATGCACGCCGGCACGGTGGAGATCGCGGTCAACAAGAGCCAGGTGCTCACCGCCGATACCACCATCGACCGCGCGATGATCGGCAATGACGAGATAGCCGACATCCTGCCGGTATCGAGCAATTCGATCTATGTGCTGGGCAAGGCGGTGGGGACCACTTCGTTGACCCTCTACGACCGCGCCAACCGCGTGATTGCGATCATGGATATATCGGTCGGCCCCGATGTCGGGGGATTGCGCGAACAGATGGCGCAGCTGATGCCGGGCCAGCCGGTCGAAGCGCGCGTTTCGAATGGCGCAGTCGTGCTGTCAGGCACGGTCAGCGATGCCGGCGTGGCGGACCGCGCGGTGCAACTGGCCCGCGCCTATGCGCCCGAAGACAAGATCGTCAATCTGCTGACGCTGGGCGGCAGCCAGCAGGTCATGCTCGAAGTGCGCTTCGCCGAAGTGTCGCGCACCGTGGGCAAGGATCTGGGGGTCCGAAGCTTCCTCAATGACAATGACAGTTTCCTGGGCGCCATCGGCAACGGTGCCGGGACCGTTCAGGACGGTGTCCGGCTCGACCAGGTTTCCGGCTCATTCGGGGTGCTGCGCAATATCTTTGGCGGGGTCTTCGGCCTCGACATCGATGCCACGCTAAGCGCGCTGGAGGAAAAAGGCCTAGCCAAGACGCTGGCCGAACCGACGCTGATCGCGCTGTCGGGCGAAAGTGCCTCGTTCCTCGCAGGCGGGGAATTTCCTGTGCCCGTGGTCCAGAGCGGCGGCGGAGCAGATAATGGCAATTCGATCACGGTCGAGTTCAAGCCCTTCGGCGTCAGCCTCGGCTTCACGCCCACCGTGCTGTCGGACAAGGTCATCAACCTTGTTGTCCAGCCCGAAGTGTCATCGATCGATCCGACGGCTTCGATCACGCTCAACGGCCTGGTTATTCCGGGCGTCCAGACCCGCCGGGCGAGCACCGTGCTCGAACTGCGCGATGGCGAAAGCTTCGCGATTGCCGGGCTGCTGCAGCAGGACTTCAAGACCACGGTCAACCAGGTACCGCTGCTGGGCTCTATCCCGATCATCGGCACGCTGTTCCGTTCCTCCTCGTTCCAGAAGGGCGAAACCGAACTGCTGATCGTGGTCACGCCGCGTCTGGTTGCGCCGATCAAGCCGAGCCAGGTCCGCCTGCCGACCGATCGCGTTTACGACCCAAGCCAGGCCGATGTGCTGCTCAACGGCGAAGCCTATCGCCCGCGCCCGCTTGCGCCGATCACGGGCGAACTGCCCGCTGGCGATGCCGCAGCCGTCCCGGCCCCCACCACCGAAACCCAGGGTGACGATTATGACTATTGACCGGACCCGCCTCCTGCTGGCTTCGGCAGCAGCACTCGCCGCCTCGGCCTGCGTCAACAATGACGGGCGTTTCGACCTGCAGGCGGGCGATCCCACCTGGGGCGATGCCAACCGCATGACGATGGCCGCGCAGGTGATCGACCCGGCACCCGAATATGATACGCCGATCCCGCCCACCACCGCCGTCAATGCCTCGCGCGCGGCAGATGCCTATCGCGAAGGCCGCGTAGAGCAGCCCGACCGTATCAGCACCACCGAGGGGGGCCCGCAGTAGGGGCGATGAACCATGCGGACGGTGTGCGACAGGACGTTTGTTAGGGACGAAAGCGGGGCAGTCGCCGCGACCTATGCACTGGCGCTGATCCCGCTGATCGCCATGGCCGGGGTCGGCATGGACTATGGCCGCGTCATGGGCATGGATTCGGAGCTGCAAAACGGCGCCGACCAGGCCGCTCTGGCCGCCGCCAGCCAGCTCGACGGGCGGGCCGGTGCCTGCCAGCGCGCCTCGGAAGCTGCTGTCGATCTGCTCGACAATTTGGTCGTCCTTGCCAGCGACAGCGACTTCATCACCGTCACCGCAGAACCGACCTGCGATGCTATCGGCCACATCCGCTTCTGGCAGAACAAGGCCAAGACCACTGCCGCGACAACCGACGCCAATGCCAATTACGTCGAAGTTTATGTCGACGGGCGCGTGGTGGATTACGCGCTCCTGCCGATCACCGGGCTGCTGACTTCGGGCTCTATCGAAGGTGTGGCTTTCGCCGGACTGGGCTCGGCCCTGTGCAAGGTCCCGCCGGTGATGATGTGCAATCCGAACGAGGCGAGCGATCCGGAGTTCACGACGGCCAATTACGCCGGCTTCGGCATCCGCCTTATCGCCAATGATCAGGGCGGTCTCTACGGCCCAGGTGTGTTCGGCTATCTCGAAACCAATGCCGGCAATGGCGCAATTGCCACGGCACAGGTGCTGGGCCGCGAAATTCCGCCGGGAGACTGCCTCCAGACCGACGGCGCCGACGTCAAGCCGGGCGAACAGATCAGCGTGCTCGATGCGCTGAATACGCGCGTGGGTGTTTATGCCAATGGCCTCAACAATGTCTGCGGCAACGGCAACGGCTTATGCCCACCTTCGGCCAATGCCCGGATCGACCTGCTCAAACGCGGCGGCTCTTGCGCTGTCAGCAATGGCGGCTTCAATGTCGGCGATTATCCCTATCGTCCGACTTCGCCGGTCAACGACCTCACGTCTGCCGAAGCGGCTGCGCTCGATCCGATGGGATTCCCGCGCGACAAGTGCCACGCGGTCAGCGTGACCGGGTCTTGCACGGGCGGGACGATGGGTGACGGCAATTGGGACCGATCGGCCTATTACCAGTCGAACGCGCTGCCTTCGATGCCGACCACCTGGTCCAATTATGGCTATAGCGAGCTAAGCGGCCGATCGACTCCGACGCGATACCAGCAGTATCGCTGGGAATTCACGAATTCGCACCTCACGCCGCCGGCACCGCTGACACCGGGCGCGACTGCACAGGGTGCGCCCTTGTGCAACGGCCCGGGACGCGCGCCCGCAAGCACACCCGACCGCAGGGTGTTGAGCATCGCCGTGATCAATTGCACGGCCGAAGACGTCGGCTCGAGCACTACCGATGCCGAGATAAAGAAATTCGTCGACGTGTTCCTTGTCGAGCCTTCCGCCCGCCGCGGCAATGGCGCGAGCCTGCGTACCGAGGCGAGCGACGTCTATGTCGAAGTGATTGGCGAAACCATTCTCGGCGGCGGGGCGCAACAGGGGCAGGAAATCCGCAAGGATGTCCCGTATCTGATCGAATGAGCGGCGGTCGCGCCTTCCTTCGCGATGTGCGCGGCGCGGCGGCGGCCGAAATGGCGCTGATGCTGCCGTTGCTGCTCATCCTCATGTTCGTGGGCTTCGAATCCGGCCATTACTTCTACACCGAGCAGAAGGTGATCAAGGCAGTGCGCGAAGGTGCACGCTATGGCGGACGCCTGCCGTTCGCCAATTTTCCCTGCGGAGGCACCATCAATTCCACCGCGGTTTCGCAGATCCAGCAGGTCACCCGCACCGGGACCGTAACGGGCACGATACCGCGGGTTCCGGGCATGGCCCTGACCGACATCACTGTCACCTACCGCTGCGACACGAATTTCACCGACGACGGAATTTTCAGAGGAACGACTGGCGGCGCCCCCGTCGTGCTGGTGCAAGCCCGGACCGGTTACAATTCGCTGTTCGAGCAGCTTGGCCTCATCGACAGTTCGGCCATCGTCCAGGCTTCGGCGGAAGCAGTGGTGAACGGCATATGAGGACGCCCCGCGTCTTTATCCGCGATACGCGCGGTGCGAGCGCCGCCGAATTTGCGCTGGTACTGCCGATCATGCTGCTGTTCCTGCTCGGCATCCTCGATGTCGGCTATTACGCATGGGCAATAAATCGCGGCGAGAAGGCGACCCAGATGGGCGCCCGCTGGGCAGTGGCGACCGCCATGATCCCCACCGGCCTCGCCAGCTACAGCTTCGCGTCGCAAGGGGGGATCGCACAGGGTACCATTGTGCCCATCACCGCCTTCGAGAAAATCACCTGCACCGAAACTGCCTGCACCTGCACGGGGCCCTGCGCCTTTGGCACTGCACGCAATGCCGCCGCCTTCACGGCCGTGGTCAACCGGATGCAGGACTTCAAGGCCACCATCCAGCCGGCCAATGTCGAGATCGAATATAGCTGGTCGGGGCTGGGCTATTCTGGCGATCCCAACGGACCCGACGTTGCACCGATCGTAACGGTTCGCCTCATAAACCTACAACATCGCCCGCTCTACGGCCTCCTGATCGGATCCGTGAGCCTTCCCGATTTCGCCTATTCGCTGACCTCCGAGGACAGCGAGGGCACCTATGCAAACTGAAACCACCATGACGACATTCGAGAGCATTTACGAAGTGGACATAAGCGCAACAGCATCGCTGCCAGAGCAGGTCTATGTCTTTGCCCGGGCAAGCGCCCTGGCAGGGCTGGATTCGCTCGCCGATACGATGACGCTGGTCGAAATCGAACCGCATATGCCGCTGCCGTCGAACCTTGTTTCGAAAGCGCAGGTCGCCGTTGTCGAAGTCGATCCCAGCGATCGCCGTTCGATTGCGCGGCTCGACACGCTTCGTGCCGCGCGGCCCGAATTGGCCATCGTCGCCGGTCTGCCGGAAGTCGATCTGTCGATCACCCGCGTCATGCTGCGCAAGGGTGTTGGCGATGTCGTTGCCATGCCCTTCTCTGCCGACGAGCTGCTGACCGCTATCATCGAACTGGAACGCGATCTTGGACCAGTCAGCCCGGCCGCGCCGGTCAAGCTTGCGCCAGTCGTTGCCGTGCAGAAATGCTTTGGTGGCGCTGGCAGCACGACGATTGCGATGCATCTTGCCGATGCGATGGCTCGCGGAATGGGATCGGGCTGCCGCGCCTGCGTCATCGATCTCGATCTGCAAAGCGGCGATCTTTCGTCTTTCTTCGACATCCGGTCGCGGCTTACGCTGACCGACCTCGTCGATGCGGGAACCCGGCTCGACAGCGAGCTGCTGCGCGCGGTGGCAGTTTCGGGTGCCCCTTCGGTCGACATTGTCGCTGCACCAGACGACATCATGCCGATCGAGGAACTGGAGCTGGGCGGATTGCGCGAGGTCGTCGCAGTGGCCCGCAAGCAGTACGATCTGGTCCTGTTCGATATGCCCGGCACGCTGACCAACTGGGCCATGTCGGTATTGCTTTCAGCCGATGCCGTGCTGCTGGTGGGGAACGGCAACATCGCCGCACTACGCCAGGTCAAGCGCAAGCTCAGGCTGCTCGCTTCGCTCGATTACCGTCCTGACCACATTGCAATTGCACTCAATCAGGTGGCCTCGGGCCTGTTCAAGAAGACCGATACACGCAGCATAGGCGATGCGCTGGGGCACGAGGTTGCGGCGCTGATCCATGCCGATGCGCCGCTGATCGAGCAGGCACAGGCGCGCGGCGTGCTGGCTGGCGAGATTCAGGGCCGCAGCCGGTTCGGCAGCGACATCGATGCCCTTGCAGGTCATCTCCTCGCCGTTGCGCAGAGGGATATGTGACATGTGGAAAGTAAAGCGCAGCGACAGTTCCACGCCGTCTGACGAGTTGGATACCATTCATGGCGTTCCCACCGCCGAGGAAGAGGAACGCATCCTGTTCGGCGAAAAGGATCGCCAGCGCGAGCTGATGCTCGACCTCAAGGTGTCGATCCACAAGGCGCTGCTCGACCGGCTCAATCTGGGCATGCTCGACAAGACGCCGGTCGAACAGCTCAAGAACCAGATCGCGGCGATCATGCCCGAGCTGGTCAGCGATTACGAACAGCCGCTCAACCGGCAGGAACGCGAAGACCTGTTGCAGGAAGTGGTCGATGAGCTGATGGGCCTTGGCCCGCTCGAACCGCTGCTCAAGGACGAGACGATCACCGATATCCTGGTCAATGGCCACGAGACGGTGTTTGTCGAACGGCGCGGTATGCTCGAACGTGTGCCGACGCGCTTCCAGGACGAAAAGCACCTGATGCGCGTGATCCAGAAGATCGTCAGCGCAGTCGGTCGGCGGGTGGATGAAAGCTCACCCTTTGTCGATGCGCGCCTCGCTGACGGCTCGCGCGTCAATGCGATCGTCAACCCGCTGGCCATCGACGGTTCGCTGCTGTCGATCCGCAAATTTGCCAAAGTGCCGATCAGTGTCGAGAAAATGATCGGTCTGGGCTCGATCCCCGAAGACATGGCACAAGTGCTCGAGGCCATTGTGCGTTCGCGCCGCAATGTGTTGATCTCGGGCGGTACGGGTTCTGGCAAGACCACACTGCTCAATGCCATGTCGACCTACATCGACGAAGGCGAACGCATCGTAACCATCGAGGACTCGGCCGAACTGCAGCTGCAACAGTCGCATGTCGCCCGCCTCGAAACGCGCCCGCCCAATATCGAAGGCAAGGGGGAGGTAACCCAGCGCGATCTCGTCAAGAACGCGCTGCGCATGCGCCCTGACCGGATCATCGTGGGCGAAGTCCGCGCGGGCGAGGCATTCGACATGCTGCAGGCGATGAACACCGGCCACGATGGTTCGATGACCACGGTTCACGCCAACACGCCGCGCGATGCACTGAGCCGTGTCGAGCAGATGATCGGCATGAGCGGGATCGACATCACCTCCAAATCATCGCGTGCCCAGATTGCCTCGGCACTCAATGTCGTGGTGCAGGTGGGGCGCCTGTCCGACGGCCGCCGCAAGGTGAAGAGCCTGTCCGAACTGACCGGCATGGAAGGCGAAACCATCACCATGCAGGAAATCTTCCGCTTCAAGATGACCGGGCGCGAAGATGACGGCACGGTGCTGGGCCATTTCGAGGCCACCGGTATCAGGCCCAAGTTCCTGCAGGACGCGGAAGCGCATGGCATTACCCTGCCAAGCGACCTGTTCCGTCCCGAATTGAGGATCGGCTGACCATGACCGCCGTCGTCGTCCGCGTCCTGTTCCTGGTTGCCGTGTTCGTGGCGGTGTTCCTGCTGGCGCAGACCTTTGCGCGCAACGCAGCGCAGAAGCGCAGCTATTCCAACGCCGTGAACCGTCGCATGTCGATGATCCAGTCGGGCGCGGATCGGGGCGATCTTGTTGCGCAACTGCTCAAGAACAGCCCGCGCAAATATACCCATCTGCCACCGGTGGTGCGCGGGCTGGTCGAAAACTTCCAGCGCGCTGTATTTGCATCGGCCGTGCCGTTCGGGACGGGCCAGATCGCCTTCATCATGGCCGGGGCGGCGATAGTGGTGTTCGGGTTGGTGCTGCTGACCGCGGTGGGCTTCGGTGCTTCGATAGGCCTGGGCGTAGTGCAATTGGCGCTACTGGTCTCGATCGCTACCGCGATCGCGCTGCCCTATCTGGCGCTCCAGCGCATTGCCGCCTCGCGCCGCAAGAAGGTGGAGAAGCAGTTTCCCGTCGCGCTGGATATTTTCGTGCGTGCATTGCGCTCGGGCCACCCGGTCGCATCCGCCATCGACCTGCTGACGCGCGAAATGGAAGACCCTATCGGCACGGAGTTCGGCATCGTCGCCGACGAAATCACATATGGTTCCGATCTCGTCAGCGCGCTGAATGCGATGGCTGATCGCTGGGACCTGGAAGACATGCGCATGTTCGTTGTCTCGCTGGCAGTGCAAAGCGAAACTGGTGGCAATCTTGCAGAAATCCTCGAAAATCTGGCGCAGGTAATCCGCGAACGTGCATCGATGTTCATGAAGGTGCGCGCCTTGAGCTCGGAAGGGCGCATGACCGGCTGGATGCTGACCGTGCTGCCGATCTTCGCTTTTGTTACTGTCTTCCTGGGCAACCCCAGCTTCTATCTCAACGTGATCGACGATCCGATTTTCATCATCGGGTCGATAGTCCTCACCATGCTTTACATCATCGGCGTGATCGTGATCCGCAAGATGGTCGACATTAAGGTCTGACATGCTCGAACTCGCGATTTCGAACTGGCTAGTCCGCACGCTGATGCTGGTGCTGATCTTCGCGCTGGTCGTTGGCGGGGCGATGTATGTGATCAACTGGGCAGCAAATCGCAGGGTGGCCACGCGCCAATTTGCACGGCTCGGCCAGGAGGATCGGGTCGAGTTTTCCGCCAGTGTCCTCGAGAAGGAACGCGAAGGTCGCTGGGCCCGCATCGCCCGCTCGATCGAAGGCGCGGGCATCAACCTCACCGATACCGGCAACGACAAGCTCAAGACGACACTCAAGGCAGCCGGCTATCGCAGTTCTTCAGCGCCGGCAGTCTATACGCTGATCCGCATCATTCTGGTTTTCGCCTGCCCGGGCCTGTTCCTGCTGATGGTGGTGACCTCGGCCGAACCGCCCAGCATCGGCAAGATCTACATCGTCTCAGCAATTGCAGCACTGTTTGGCTTCTTCGTCCCTTACCTCTTCGTCCAGGCCAAGGCCGACCGGCGCAAGACCGCGATCATCAACGGCTTTCCCGACTCGCTCGACCTGCTGCTGGTTTGCGTCGAGGCGGGTCTCGGGCTCGAGGCAGCGCTCGATCGCGTCGGGCGAGAGATTGCCATGACACACCCGCTCGTCGCCGAATTGTTCACCGAAACCACGCTGATGATGCGCGCCGGCGCCTCGCGCGAGGATGCGATGCGGCGCATGGCCGATAATGCAGGGGTGGACGAGATCCGTTCTTTCGCCACGCTGCTGATCCAGTCGGACAAGCTCGGCACCTCGATTTCAACTACGCTGCGCGTCTATGCCGCCGAAATGCGCGAGGCGCGCCGTATGCGCGCGGAAGAAAAGGCGCACCGCCTGCCGGTGCTGATCTCCATTCCGCTGGTCACCTGCATGTTGCCGACAATGATCGGCGTTCTCTTGTTGCCTGCGGCCGTCCAGGTCGTGCGCGAAATCGGTCCTGCACTTACGGGAGGATGACAATGAAGCCCGCTACAACCCTAATGCTCGTCGCGCTCGCCACCAGTTTGGGCGGATGCAAAAGCTTCCTTCAGGCGTTCGACTTCTCGCGCCATTCCTCCTCCCCGGCCTATGCCATCGGCCCGGCCGATCTCGACGAAGGCCGTGAACATCTGCGCGCGGGCCGCGTTGGCAACGCGCTTGCTCCGCTCCATCGCGCCGCGCTCAATCCTGAAACCAGCGGCGATGCGCTCAATGCGCTGGGCGTGGCTTACAGCAAGCTCGGCCGCGCCGATCTGGCCGAACGCTATTTCCTTGCGGCCGTCGAGCTCGATGCCGGCAATGAGCGCTATGCCGCCAATCTGGCCCGCTTCTATGACAGCGATCTGGCACGCGACACGCGGCTGCTTTACGCCCAGCGTGAACGCGCGCAGGAAGCTTATGCCGAGTTCGCGGCCAGCGAAGCTGCAGTGTTGCCCCAGCCGCAAGCGGTCGAACGCACCGTGGTGAGCGCCGGGCAGACGCACCGCATCACGCTTACCCGCCCTGCACCCTCGACCCGTGTACAAGTCGCGCAAAAATCGGCCGTGCAAGCGCAACCAGCTGCAACACCGCGAATTCGCGTCACCGGCAATGCGCTCACTGCGCCTACCCAGCCGCGTCAGGCACAGATGAAAATCGGAGCTGAACAGAGCGGTTATCCGGTGCGCGTCCGCATCGGCAGCGCCGCGCCGGTCAAATCCTCCGGCTATCCGCTGCGCGTGAGCCTGCCGGTTCACACATCTTCTGCGAGAGACTGACCAGCCCCGGGGACGCATCACAACATGGCAATCGCAACTCTTTGGCTCGGCATTTTCGGGCTGCTTTCAGCTACGGGAGCGGTGCTCGATGCCTTTACCCGCAAGCTGCCCAATGTGCTGTGCGGCGTAATGCTGCTGGCAGGATTGGGACTGGCCTTCGCTGGCGGAGGGTGGGCGGCACTTGGCCTTCACGCCGGACATGCCGCGCTTGGGCTTGCGTTCGGCTATCTGCTGTTCGTCTGGGGCGTGTTCGGGGGCGGTGATGGCAAATTCTATGCCGCAACCGCCTCTTTCTTCCCGATAACCCAGGCGCTTGGCATGTTCGCCTCGATCGCGCTGGCGGGCTTCGTACTCGCAGTGATCTGGTTCACAACCAAGCGGGTGATGCACCTTGGTCCCCGGCTCAAGGGCGATTTCGCCAAACTTCCCTATGGTGTTGCCATCGCATCGGGCGCTGTGGGGTTTGCTCTGCTGACTTTGCCATGATCCGGTTACGTGTGATCGGCGATGGAATCGTCCCCGTTATCGTTCCGAACGCAGGGCCCGCACTGGTTCTGGCGGCAACCGCCCTGTTGATCGCCGCCAATGCTCTGGGCACCAGAATACCTGAACAGGGCGGGCGTCTCGCGAGGATCAGCTTCGGCAATATCGTGCCCGACAATGTGGTTCGTCTAGATCACCTGCACTCTGCCACTTCTCGGACAGTGCTGGCACTGTGCGCAATCGGCGGGTGCTTCAACCCTGGCCACATGTGAAGTGGCGCTTGACTAGCCCTGCTTGTCCCAGTTGATCGAGACTTCGACGCAGCTCTCGTCCACGCCCGCTGCCTCTGCAATCCGGCGGCGGCTGGAGCGGACGATCTCCGCCAATGAGCCACCCTGATCGGCAGTGCCATCATCGCCCATGCCGCCCGGTGCGCCATAGACCAGTTCGAGCTCGCTCACGCCAAGCTCAAGTGCCAGCCGCTGCATGGTTTCATGGCGCGGGCGCACCTGATCGCCTTCCCATTTCCACAAGGTGGGCTTGCTTACGCCGACACGCTCCGCAAGCGCCCGCATCGACAACCCGCTTAGCTTGCGCAACCGCTTGATCCGGCTGCCCAGCGTTTCGTGGTCAACCCCGAAGCGCACATTGGAATCGCCGTCCAATGAAGCGATTTCGTTGGCTGCCTGCAAATCCTCTTCGGAAATCTGCTTGGCAAAGCTGCAGCCGTAAAGATCGTCGGTGAACCACACGACCTTGGCCTGGGTTGCACCCGTCTTCGGCAGCACCACCTCAAGCGGATCGTGCAGCGAAAGCTCGGCATCGGTCTTCACCAGCATACCGTTGCGCGAGAGATTGAGGATCTCCGCATCGAATGCCTTACCGGCCTGCCCGACACCTGTATTCAAGCGCAGCACCAACCGCGGCTTGAGCCGGCGGCCTTCTTCGTCTTCACCGCTTGGTGCAAATTCCAACGTGACGCTCTCCTGTATGCGAAGCTGTATTCACTAGACCACAAACCGCGCGTGCAAAAGCGTAGAGCCCGGTTGCAACACCGGTTTATTCCGGGCGACGCCGAAAATCGCGGCGCAGCAGCGCCTTGAGCTGGTTTTTCGATCATGTCCTGACCCGCTAATTGTATATTTCCGACACGATTTTTGAGCGTTCGGCTTAGGCCTCTTGGCAGGCACTGCAAGCGGAAAATCGGCTTCGGGATTTGCCCTGTTTATATTTCAATCACTTAGGCAATATTCGGACCGCGCAAGCCGAAATGCGCTTCGACTCGGCAGGGGAACGGTCCAAAAGCCACATGGATCTGTCGGATTGCGTCGCCTGTGCCCGCTTTGCTGCAGCGGGCAGGAAAAGCGCGTTGCATGACGACATTGCATTTGTTGCAGGCAGCAGCCTCCCCTATCCGGGCCGGCTTTATGTCGAACACCCACGCCTTGACTCCGCTGCCACTGGATAGTGGCAGCTGGCGCGAAGAGATTTTCGCGACCTTCCGGCTCGCCTGGCCGCTGGCACTCGCCAATCTGCTGCAGATGCTGGTTCATGCAGTCGATGTTATCTTCGTGGCGCGGCTGGGCGAACGCGAGCTGGCCGCTTCGGCGCTGGCCATCGCATTGTTCGGCCTGCTGATGTGGGCGTTCTCTGGCCTTACGGGCATGGTTGCTGCGCTGATCGCCGAAGAACTGGGCCGCCGTCGCCATGCAGTGCGCGAAGTCCGCCGTTCGGTGCGCATGGGGCTGTGGCTGGCGGTGCTGACCGGTCTGGCTGGCATGGCAGTCTGCTGGGCCGGCGAATGGCTGCTGCTGGCGAGCGGACAGGAGCCCGAGATTGCCGACCGGGCGGGCGATTTCCTGCGCATAATCATGTGGGCCATGATCCCCATGATCCTTGCCAATGTGCTGCGCAGCTTTGTCGCTGCACTGGGTCGGCCGGTGTTCGCCACCGCCATTACCGGCCTCGCCATCTTTGCCAGCGTGGCGGGCAATTATGCCTTCGTCTTCGGCAATCTCGGCGCGCCTGCGCTGGGTCTGGAAGGCTCTGCATTGGCCAGCGTGCTGACGTCGCTGTTCATACTTGCCAGCTATGTCATCGCGATCCTGTGGGACCGGCGGCTGCGGCGCTATCGCATTTTCGGCAATTGGTGGCGCAGCGAATGGCCGCGCTTCCGGGAACTGGTGCGGCTGGGCACACCGGTCATGCTGACCATCATCGCCGAAGCCGGCTTGTTCAGCGGCGCGGCGCTGCTGATGGGCCGCATCGGGGCGAGCGAACTGGCGGGGCACACGGTGGCACTGCAGATTGCGGCGCTGGCTTTCCAGATACCTTTCGGCATCGGTCAGGCAGCAACCATTCGCGTCGGCTACCACTATGGCGCGCGCGACCATGTGGCAGTGGGCCGCGCGGGCTGGGTCGGCATCGGCATGGGCGCGGGTTTCATGTGCATGACCGCGCTGGCGATGGTGGCGTTCCCCACGCTGATCCTGCGCATCTATGTCGATCCCACCGCGCCCGCCAATGCGGCGATGGTCGGCTTTGCGCTGCAATATATTGTTATCGCGGCTGCCTTCCAGCTGTTCGACGGGGTGCAGGCGGTGGCTGCAGGCGCGCTGCGCGGGGTGCAGGATACGCGCATCCCGATGGTGATCGCGATCTTCAGCTATTGGGTGCCGGGCCTGGGCGCAGCAATCTGGTTGGGCTTTTACACCCCGCTGCAAGGCACCGGAGTGTGGATCGGCCTTGCCATCGGTCTGGTCTTTGCAGCAGCGCTGCTGTTGTGGCGCTGGTCACGGCGCGAAAAGCTGGGGCTTGTCTGACCCCAGACACGGGCTGACAGTCCAACCGAATTTTTTGCCTTCCGGCCCGTTGACTCTGTCCGGGACCGCCCCCATCTGCGCCTCGCTGGCACTCTCAGGCAGGGAGTGCCAATTCATATAACCACTCTAGCAGAGAAGGTCATACACATGGCATTTCGTCCGCTGCACGACCGCGTTCTGGTCCGTCGCATTGAAGCAGAAGAAAAGACCGCTGGCGGGATCATCATCCCCGATAGCGCCAAGGAAAAGCCGAGCGAAGGCGAAGTCATCGCCACCGGTTCGGGCGCCCGCGCCGAAAACGGCACCATCACCCCGATGGACGTCAAGGCCGGCGATCGCGTGCTGTTCGGCAAGTGGTCGGGCACCGAAGTCAAGATCGACGGCGAAGACCTGCTGATCATGAAGGAAAGCGACATCATGGGGATCATCGGCTGAAACCGCGATTCCGAGTGAACTTTCCGTGAACTTTGAAATTCTTCGATAAAGGAAACAACACCATGGCTGCCAAGGACGTCAAGTTCAGCCGCGACGCGCGCGAAGGTATTCAGCGCGGCGTCGACACTCTCGCCAATGCCGTCAAGGTCACGCTGGGCCCCAAGGGCCGCAACGTCGTGATCGACAAGAGCTTCGGCGCACCGCGCATCACCAAGGACGGCGTCACCGTCGCCAAGGAAATCGAACTGAAGGACAAGTTCGAGAACATGGGCGCGCAGATGCTCAAGGAAGTCGCTTCGAAGTCGAACGACGCTGCCGGTGACGGCACCACCACTGCCACCGTGCTCGCTCAGGCGATTGTCACCGAAGGCATGAAGTCGGTTGCTGCCGGCATGAACCCGATGGACCTCAAGCGCGGCATCGACATCGCTGTCGCCAAGGTCGTCGAAGACCTCAAGGGACGTTCGAAGGACGTGTCGGGCTCGAACGAAATCGCGCAGGTCGGCATCATCTCGGCCAATGGCGACGAAGAAGTCGGCAACAAGATCGCGGAAGCGATGGAGAAGGTCGGCAAGGAAGGCGTGATCACCGTCGACGAATCCAAGGGCCTCGAATTCGAGCTCGAGACCGTCGAAGGCATGCAGTTCGACCGGGGCTATCTCTCGCCCTACTTCATCACCAATCCGGAAAAGATGACGGTCGAGCTCGAAAACCCGTACATCCTGATCCACGAAAAGAAGCTTTCGAACCTGCAGGCAATGCTGCCGGTGCTCGAAGCGGCTGTCCAGTCGGGCCGTCCGCTGCTGATCATCG
>CBFGON010000037.1:0-20935 GCA_965650395.1 uncultured Qipengyuania sp.
GCAATGGGGCAGCGACAGCACCAGCGGGGCCAGACCGGCGGTCTGCATCTCAGGCGGATCGAAGGCAGGCCGTCCCGGATGCGCAGCTTCCTCCCACAGACGATAGGCCACCCCCGGTCCCTGCCGTGCGGCGCGGCCTGCGCGCTGGGCGGCAGCGGCCTGACTGGCGCGATGGGTGACGAGATGCGTAGTCCCCGCAGCCCGGTCGAACTCCGCGCGGCGCGACAGGCCCGCGTCGACCACCACCGACACGCCATCGAGTGTCAGCGAAGTTTCCGCAATCGCAGTCGCCAGCACCACCCGTCGTCGCCCCTGCGGATCTCGGCGGATGGCCGCGCGCTGCTCAGGCGGCTGGACCTGACCGTGCAGCGGCAGCACGAGTGCCGAAGGCAGGCGCGTCTCCAGCCGCTCGCGCACACGCTCGATCTCGCCCACGCCGGGCAGGAAGGCGAGGATGTCGCCATCTTCCGCACGCCATGCCTGCACTATGGCTGACGCCATGGCGTCGTCGATACGCTCCTGCGGCGATGAACCGAGCCATTCGATCCGCAGTGGATGCGCGCGCCCTTCGCTTTCGATTACCGTTGTGCCCACGCCCAGCAGCGATGCAAAGCGCGCGCCGTCGATGGTGGCGGACATCACCAGCACGCGCAGATCCTCGCGCAGCACGCTGCGGCTTTCCAGCGCTAGCGCAAGGCCGAGATCGCTGTCGAGATGCCGCTCGTGCGCTTCATCAAACAGCACTGCCGAAACGCCAGCAAGTTCGGGATCGCCCAGGATGGTGTTGACGAAAATCGCCTCGGTCACGACGAGGATGCGCGTATTTGCCGACCGCTTGCTGTCGAGCCTTGTGAGATAACCCACCGTCTCGCCCGGTTTCTCACCCAGCAATTCGGCCATCCGTTCCGCCGCGGCACGCGCTGCCACACGGCGCGGCGAGGTCAGGATCACCATGCCGGTGCACCAAGGCTCGCCGATCAGCGCAGGCGCGACGGCGGTGGTCTTGCCTGCCCCCGGCGGCGCAACCAGCACTGTGCCGGTCTGCGCGCGCAAAGCCTCCAAGAGACTCGGCAGAACAGCATGGATCGGAAGCGCACTCACGCAAGCGTGCTTAGGGATTTGCGGCCACGCATCAAGCGGTGCCTCACCAGCCGCCCCCGCCTATCGCATTGTCTGTGCTGGTCTTTGCCGCTTGTGGCGGACGCACAGGATTCTCGCGACAGAACCGCGCAAATCTGCTAGAAAATCCGCTCCCTGCGACGTAGTTTCAACAAGGGGATTTCACATGACATTCGCTACCAGCAAATTGCTTGCAAGCGCGCTTGCCGTGGCCAGCCTTTCGACCGGCACGGCACTATTGGCGCAATCTGCCCCGCCCGCTTCTGCCGATCCCGTTACCAGCGCCGAAAGCGCCGCCCCTGCCGCGGTCAGCAAAGCGGCAACCATCGTGCAGATGGGGGCAGACGGATCGATGCGGACACTACGCGAGGGCACCAATGGCTTCAGTTGCATGCCCGATAATCCGGCCACGCCCGGACCCGATCCGATGTGCATGGATGCCAATGCTATGGATTGGGCAATGGCCTGGATCGGCAAACTGCCTCCACCAACCGACCGGCCCGGCTTCATGTATATGCTGGCAGGCGGTACCGACGCGAGCAATACCGATCCCTATGCCGTCAAGCCCACCGAAGGCGCCGACTGGATCAGTACCGGCCCGCATGTGATGATCGTAGGATCGACTGCTGCGCTCGAAGGTTACCCAACCAGCGCAACGCCCGATACCAGCGTGCCGTATGTGATGTGGGCGGACACGCCCTATGCGCATCTGATGATCCCGGTCGACTGACCGGAGGGCGGCGCTCAGTAGCCGCGTGAAACGGCGAACAGCGCAGCCTGCGTCATCGCGCGGCGTGCGGCGCTGTCCGGGAACATCGACAGCGCATCGATTGCCCGCTGGGCGAAATGGCGCGCACGTGCCTTGGTATCAGCCACGGCATTGTGGCGGTCGATCAGGTGGACTGCTTCGGCCAGATCTTCATCGCTGGTGCGGAAGCCGCCAATGGCAGCTTTCCAGAACTCGCGCTCTTCCTCGCTACCGCGGGCGTAAGCGAGGATTACCGGCAGCGTCATCTTGCCTTCGCGGAAATCGTCACCCCTGTCCTTGCCCATTTGCGCTGCATCGGCATCGTAATCCAGCGCATCGTCGACCAGCTGAAAGGCAACCCCCAGGTTGCGCCCATATTCGTCGAGCGCGCGCTCCTCTGCCTCGCCGCATTCGGCGACCACGGCGGAAATCCGGCTGGCGGCGGCAAACAGGGCCGCGGTCTTGGCGCGGATAATACCGAGATAGCGTTCTTCGCTGGTGTCGATCTTGCGCTGCGCGGTCAGCTGGTCGACCTCGCCTTCGGCAATGATCGCGCTGGCGCTTGAGAGTATCTTGAGCACTTTGAGGCTGCCGTCCTCGACCATCAGCTCGAAGGCTCGGCTGAACAGGAAATCGCCCACCAACACGGTGGCAGGATTGCCGAAGATGATATTGGCCGCGGCCTTGCCGCGCCTCAGATCGCTGCCATCGACGACATCATCGTGCAGCAATGTGGCCGTGTGAATGAATTCGACCGCCGCAGCGAGCTTGTAATGGCGCGCGCCGTTGTAACCGACCAGTTCCGCACCAGCGAGCGTCAGCATCGGACGCAGCCTTTTGCCGCCGCCCGAAATCAGGTGCCCGGCAAGTGCGGGGATCAGCGGAACCTCGCTCTGCATACGGTCGAGGATCACCTGGTTGACCTGATTCATCCCCTGCGCGGTAAGCGCCAGCATGGGGTCGATCGAAGGCTCCGGGCCCGTGCGAGGGAGAGGGACGACGTCGGCTGTCATGTCAGCTTGGCCATGTCCTGACTAAGCTTTCTTGGCAAGGTGGGAATTGGCGCTAATCTGGCAAGTGATGACGCAATCCGCGCAACCTTCCGCACAAGCTCCCGCCGGTGATCCGGTGCTGGCCGCCTATCGCAAGAGTATCGACAACATCGATGCTGCCGTGATTCACATGCTGGCCGAACGCTTTCGCATCACGCAGGCGGTGGGCGAGTACAAGGCGAAGGTCACGCTCCCGCCGGCCGACCCCGCGCGCGAGGCCGAGCAGATCGCCCGGCTGCGGCGGCTGGCGGAGGAAAGCGAACTCGACCCGGAATTCAGCGAGAAATTCCTGCGCTTCATCATCGATGAAGTGATCCGCCATCACGAACAGGCACGCGACGGGACAGGTTAAGCCGCGTCAGTCGTCCTGCTTGGGACGCAGCTTGCCCTTGTATGTGCGGGTTTCGCGCCGTTCGCTGCGAGTCTCGCGGCGCTCCTGTCGGACTTCACGACGCTCGCCACGATTGTCCCGGCGGGTTTCGCGCCGTTCCTCGCGTCGGTCGGAACGATCATCGCGGCGGTCGGCACGACGATCGGACCGGTCATCGCGCCGTTCCCAACGCTCGCCGCGGCGCTCCCAGCGATCATCGCGGTCGGCACGGCGGTGGTCGCGGTAATAGCCGTCATTGCCACGCCGATAGCCGTCCCAGTGATCGCGATACTCGCGGTGCCCGCTGCGGCGCCCTTCCCAATAGTGACGATGGCGATCACTCCAGCGGTGCTTGTAGCCGCGCCGGTCGTAGATGTAATATCCGGTGCCGGGATAATAGTAATCGTCATACCAGCCGTAATAGGGCGCGTAACCGCTGCCGTAGCCACTGCCATATCCCATTCCGATCGACACACCCGAATAACCGTAGGGGTCGTCATACATGGTACTGCAGCCGGCAAGTCCCAGCGCAGCAGCAGCCACTATAGCGGGCCTGAAGGCGAAGTGTCGCGACAGCGAGATCTTTGAGAATCGGGTCAAGTCGCGATTTGTATCGCGGCTCGATTGAACGCGGAGTGAACTCAATTCACCGCGCGCGGCAATCTCAGGGTCACCAGCAATCCGCCCAGGTCATCGCTTTCGCCCAATTCGACTTCGCCGCCATAGATTTCGGCGACATCGCGCACGATAGCGAGGCCGAGCCCCGTGCCCGGTTTGCCTGTATCGAGCCGCGCACCACGGTCGAAGATGCGTGCGCGATCCTTTTCGGGTATTCCCATACCGTCATCCTCGATCCAGATCGTGCAATTACGCGGATCGCGGGGTTCGGCATCGACCGTAACGAAGACGCTGCCGCCGCCGTATTTTGCTGCATTTTCGATCAGATTGCCGAGAATTTCGTCGAGATCCTGACGCTCGATAGTAACCCGCGCATCGCGATTTCCGGCGAGGTCGAAGCGGGCGTTCTCGTAGATCCGCGTTACCGCGCGCAGTACGCTTTCGGCGCTGGGCCAGACGTCGGCGAGCGAATGGCCGGTGGCGCGCCGCCCCACCGCGCGAGCGCGGGCGAGGTGGTGTTCTACATGACGTTGCATGGTCTTGGTTTCGCGCACCACATGGCCCGCGAGCTGCGGGTCATGGGCCGTCGCAGCATTGGTCAGCACGGTCAGCGGTGTCTTGAGCGCATGGGCCAGATTGCCGGCATGGGTCCGTGCTTCTTCAGCCTGCTTCTCGCTATGGGCGAGCAGGGCGTTGATCTCTTCAACCAGGGGTTCCACTTCGACCGGCAGCGTGTCTGTTATGCGGTGCGAACCCGCCGACCGCATCGACTGGATCGCCGCACGCACCCGGCGCAAGGGCGACAGACCGTAGTAACTTTGCAGCAGTGCCATCAGCATCAGGCCGAAGCCGAGAATGGCAAAGCTCCAGATCAGGATCGAGCGGAACTGGTTGATCTGTCTGTCGAGATCCTGACGCGCAGAAGCGACAGTAAAAGTCCATACCGTATCGCTATCGGGCAGGATGACACTACGCTCCACCACACGCAGCGGTTCGTCTCGGAACTGGTCACTGTCGTAGTAGTGCGGCTCGTCATCGGTGTGGTCACCATGCACTTCGAGGCTGCGATCCCACAGACTGCGGCTGGGAAACGTCTCGCGCCCCGGGGCTGTTACCTGCCAATAGACCCCGCTGTTCGGTTCCAGAAACCGCTGATCACCCAGCGAACGGTAGAACTGGACGTCTCCCCAATCGTCAACTTCGGCAGACGAGATCAGCGCGGTCAGGACATATTCTAGCTGATTGTCGAAATTGTCCTCGACCATATTGGCCATGGTGCGGTCGAGCGCAAAGCCGCCGCCCACCAGCAAGACAGCGATCCACACTGCGGCAATTGCCATGATGCGCGCGGCAAGGCTGCGGCGCGGCCGCGCCTTGCCATCCTGAGCCACAATTGCATCAGGCGCATCGATAGCTTCGGACGGGGTTTCCGCCACGCCATGCGCCTCGCCGCCGCCCTCGTCAGGCGCGCGGCTGGTCGGCGGGGTCGTCGAGGCTGTAACCGAGTCCACGGATAGTCGTGATTACATCAGCGCCCAGCTTCTTGCGGATGCGCGTGACGAAGACCTCGATCGTGTTCGAATCGCGGTCGAAATCCTGATCGTAGATATGTTCGATCAGTTCGGTGCGGCTGACCACCTTGCCCTTGTGGTGCATGAGGTAGCTCAGCAGCTTGTATTCCTGCGCGGTCAGCTTGACCGGTTCGCCGGCCAGTGTGACCCGGCCCGAGCGCGTATCGAGGCGCACGGTCCCGGCGGTAAGTTCGCTGGAAGTATTGCCCGAAGCACGGCGGATCAGCGCGCGCAGACGTGCGATCAACTCTTCGGTCTGGAACGGCTTGGCGAGATAATCGTCCGCACCTGCATCAAGCCCGGCTACCTTGTCGCTCCAGCTGTCACGCGCGGTCAGCACAAGCACAGGGAACTTGCGTCCTTCCTTGCGCCACATGCCCAGCACAGTCAGCCCGTCGATCTCCGGCAAGCCGAGATCGAGGATGACCGCGTCATATTCCTCGGTGCTTCCCAGGAAGTGGCCATCTTCGCCATCGGTGGAAAGATCGACGGCATAACCGTTCTGTTCGAGCGTGGATTTGAGCTGCAGGCCGAGCGTGGGCTCGTCCTCGACAATCAGGATCCTCATGAATTTCCGTCCTCGGATAGTTTGTTGCGCGTTTCGTTCATGTAGATGAACGCGTCAAGCTGAACGGAGTTTCGCCGGCGTGCAGATTACCGGCTGCGGCGCAGCACCCGGCCAGTGCGCGCGTCGACATCGACATACATGACCCGTCCATCGCGGATGAACTTCAGGCGATAGGCCATGGCAGTCGAATCATAGTCGAAGCCAAGATATTCGGCATCCCCCATACTCGGCACGATACGGTTCTCAATCTCGCGCGACCGCAGGATAGTCCCCGCACGCATTTCCTTACGCGCTTCGCCCTGGTCAGAGCGCTGCTGCGCCACAGCCGGGGTCGCGACGAGCGGACCGGCAATCAGGCCGATGGCGAGCAGGGAAGGGAGCAGGCGTTTCATAATGCTGGAATGCCTACCCCCGACCCATTGAACAATGTGTGAATGTTGCCACACCCGTTCGTTCAGCGAGTGAGTTCGTATTTCACCGTGACATTGACCACGGTGGTCACCTGTCCCGGCTGCACTGGCGCCGAAGCATCGCTCGCCATTTCCATGCGGGCGGTTTTCACCATCGGCATCGGTCCGCCATAACCGGAGATCGATTCATTGATTTCCAGCAGTCGGATGTCCGAATAACCTGCCATACGTGCATATTCCATCGCCTGGTTGCGCGCATTTTCCATCGCCCGCTTGCGTGCTTCAGCTTTAGCGGCGGCGTCATTTTCGAGGCTGAAGCTGGGACCGCCAAGGTCGGTTGCGCCGGCTACGACCAGCGCATCCAGCACTTCGCCAGTCTTGTCGATATCGCGCAGCTTCACGCTAACGCGGTTCGATGCCTGATAGCCGCGGAACACCTGGCGTTGCGTGCCCTGATCATAATCATAGCGCGCGCCAAGATTGATTCCGGTGGTCTGGATATCACGTTCTGCAATGCCCAGCGTCTTGATCCGGTCGACAACACGGCGCATTTCGGCAGAGTTCTGACGCATCGCTTCGACGGCTGTTGCGGCGTCGGTGGTGACACCTGCGCTCACCGTGACGAGATCGGGATCGGCATCGACTTGCTCCACGACATTCAGTTCGACCACTGGCCCCTGGGCAGCAATCTGCACTTCTGCAGCATTCGCGCCAGTGGCCGCTGCACCAATTGCGAGAACGGGAAGTACGAAACGGTTCATAAAAAGGCTCCTTTACCTGAATCGCCATTTCTATCAGTCCCGCTTACGCTTGGCTGAACCAAAGTGTTCCGCTTGAGAGCGGGGCATTGTGCCGATAGAGCTGGCGGCGAGAGGGGATCCGCATGAAACTCGCCGCAATTTTCACCGCTGCCATAGCGCTCGCTGCAGCCGCGCCGCTCGCAGCGCAGGACATGGAGCGCGTGCCGGACAGTTCGCCGGGCGAAGGCGAAGGCCCATACTCAACACTCATCATCTCTGGTGCGAACATGATCGAAGGATCGGGCGCACCACCGATGGGGCCGGTCGATATTGTTATCGAAGGGAACCGCATTGCCGCAATCCACCCGGGTGGCGCGCCCGAAAGCGTAAAGGCTAATGCTGCGCGCGTGATCGATGCTTCCGGCATGACAGTGATGCCCGGCTTCGTCGATGTGCACGGCCATAACGGCGATCCGCGTAAGGCTGCCCAACCATCCTATGGTTACAAGCTATGGCTCGCCCACGGTGTCACCAGCGTGCGGGGCGTCTCGTTCTATTTTGGCCAAGGCACACCCGATCTTTCAGATGCCAGCCGCAGTGCCGCCAACACCATCACCGCCCCGCGCCTGTTCCCCTATGCCGTGTTCGGCGACAAATGGCCGCGCGACTATCCCGATACCGAGGCAGAGGCGCGCGAATGGGTGCGCTGGGCCAAGGCGCAGGGCTATTGGGGGGTAAAATTCTTCAACAACGAGAGCCCCGCCGTGCTCGCCGCCGCGCTGGACGAGGCAGAGAAGCAGGGCATCGGGACCGTGGCCCACCTCGCCCAGCCCGGCGTTCAGCGGGTCAACGCGCGCAAGGCGGTAGAACTGGGGCTCGATGGCGTTACCCATTTCTACGGCCATTTCGAAAGCCTGCTGAAAGACGGCGCGCTGGTCCGTTATCCCGAAGGCTATAACTACTATGACGAGCAATCGCGCTTCGGCTGGGTCGCGCGGCTGGCCGATCAGGTGGTCGAACCGCACAGCAAGGAATGGGACCAATACATCGATTTCCTGATCGAAAGTGGCGTCACTCTCAATCCCACCTTCAACATCTATTCCGCGAGCCGCGATGTGATGGCGGCCAGGAACCGCGACTGGCATGCGCAATATTCGCTGCCCTCGTTGCGCGATTTCTACGCCCCCAGCGCGACCAATCATGGCAGCTATTACAAGGACTGGACGACCGAGGATGAGGTCGCCTGGCGCAAATTCTACCGCTACTGGTTCGACATGACCAAGGAGTTCCACCGCCGCGGCGGGAGGGTCACCGTGGGGTCTGACCCGGGTTATATCTACCAGACCTGGGGCTTCGCCTATGTGGGCGAACTGGAAATGCTGCGCGAAGCCGGCTTATCGCCGCTCGAAGTAATCCGCGCCGCGACCATTTCCGGGGCCGAGGAGCTTTATCAGGCGCGCGGCGAGACACCGCCGATTGGCACGATCCAGAAGGGCAAGCTGGCCGATCTGGTGATCGTGCCGGGCAATCCGCTCGACAATCTCAAGCTTCTGTACGGTACTGGTCACACTCGCCTCAACCGCGATAGCGGCGCGATAGAGCAGATCGGCGGGGTGCGCTGGACGATCAAGGATGGCGTAGTTTACGACGCGCCCCGGCTGCTCGAAAGTGTTGCGCAAATGGTCGAGGCGCAGCAAGCCGCGCGATAGGCGCTTGCGGGCCGGGGCGCGCGCGACTACCTCGCGCCCCCTATGGCACAGCCCCCAATCCTCAGCCTCGAAGGCATGGCCCTGCAGCAGGGTGGCAAATGGCTGTTCGGCGGCCCAGATCACGACCCGCTCGACCTCCACATCGGCCCGCGTGACCGGCTGGCACTGATCGGTCGCAATGGCGTGGGCAAGACCACACTGTTCCATATGATCGACGGGCGGATCGAAACCGATGCCGGCCAGCGCAAGACCAAGCCCGCGCTGCGCATCGTGCTGCTTGAGCAAGACCCCGACCTTTCGGGTCATACTACGCTGATGGAATGGGCGCTGGCTGGCGATCATGCCCCGCAGGAACATGAAGTCGAAGCAATCGCAGGCCAGCTCGGCATCGACATGAGCCGCGAGACAAAGGGCGCCAGCGGAGGCGAGAAGCGCCGCGCCGCCATCACCCGCGCGCTGGCGCAGGATCCCGATCTGCTGTTGATGGACGAACCGACCAACCACCTCGATCTCGGCGCGATCGACTGGCTGGAAAGCTGGCTCGATCGCTACAAGGGTGCCTTCGTAGTCATCAGCCACGACCGCACCTTTCTCAAGCGCCTGACCCGCGCGACCATCTGGCTCGACCGGGGCAATCTGCGGCGCAAGGAGGTCGGCTTCGGCGGCTATGAGGCATGGGAAGAGGCAGTCTATGCCGAAGAAGCGCGCGCGGCGGAAAAGCTCGACGCCAAGCTGAAGCTGGAAGCGCACTGGCTTGAACGCGGCGTGACCGCGCGGCGCAAGCGCAATCAGGGACGACTCGAAAAGCTGTGGCAGATGCGCGCCCAGCGCGCCTCGATGATCCAGGCAGGCGGCACCGCCAAGCTCAAGCTGGCGACCGAAGAGGATTTCAAATCCAAGTCTGTCATCGTGGCCGATAATATCGCCAAGAGTTATGGTGACCGGCCAATCATCAAGCCCTTCTCGCTGCGTATCCAGCGCGGCGACCGGATAGGGATCGTCGGCGCCAATGGCGCGGGCAAGACCACGCTGCTCAAGATGCTCACCGGCGAACTGGTGCCCGACAGCGGTACGGTGGATATCGCCAAGACGCTGACCGGCGTGATGATTGACCAGCAGCGCCAGCTTCTCACCGATGACAAGACGGTGCGGCAGGTGCTGGCGGAAGGCGGCGACTGGATCGATGTGCGCGGTGTGCGCAAGCACGTGCAGGGCTATCTCAAGGAGTTCCTGTTCGACCCCAGAATCGTCGACATGAAGGTGGCCGTGCTTTCTGGCGGCGAGCGCAGCCGCCTGCTGCTGGCGCGCGAGTTTGCCAAGGCATCGAACTTACTGGTGCTGGACGAACCGACCAACGATCTCGACCTCGAAACGCTCGACCTGCTGCAGGAAGTGATCGCCGATTACGACGGCACGGTGCTGATCGTCAGCCACGACCGTGACTTTCTCGACCGCACGGTGACCATCACTCTGGGCCTGGATGGCACGGGCAAGGTCGATGTGGTCGCCGGGGGCTATGAGGATTGGGAAGCCAAGCGCCGCGAACCCGTCGGCATCCGCAAGAAGGTGGAGAAGGCAGACGACAGGCCGGCCACCCCGTCCGCGCCCGCTCCGAAATCGGCCAAGCTCTCCTACAAGGATCAGCGCGATTACGAGCTGCTGCCTGCACGTATCGAGGAGCTGGAGGCAGCAATTGCCAAGGGCGAGACGATCCTGTCCGATCCCGATCTCTACACCGCCGATCCGCAGCGATTTGCCAATATCTCCAAGGGCGTAGAGAATGCCCGTGCCGAAAAGGACGCCGCCGAGGAACGTTGGCTGGAGCTAGCAGAAATGGTAGAAGCCCTGGCATGACATCGCTTGTGCAGGAAATCGCGGCCTGCAGGGTCTGTGCGAAATTCCTGCCTGCCGATGCCCATCCGGTGGTGCAGTTTTCCGACACCGCGCGGATCCTTATCATTGGTCAGGCCCCCGGATCGAAGGTCAATGCCACAGGCATTCCGTGGAACGATGCCAGCGGGGATCGCCTGCGCGAATGGACCGGGCTGAGCCGCGACGACTTCTATAATCCGGCCAAGGTGGCACTGGTCCCGATGGGCTTCTGCTATCCCGGCAAGGGCAAAAGCGGCGATTTGCCGCCCCGCCCCGAATGCGCGCCATTGTGGCATCCACGCATTCTGAAGCAATTGCCCGAGGACCGGCTGGAACTGCTCGTCGGCTCCTACGCTCAGCCCTATTACCTTCCCGACACGCGCAAGCAGTCCTTGACCGAACGGGTACAGAACTGGCGCTGCTACCTGCCAGATTGCTTGCCCCTGCCGCATCCGTCCTGGCGCAGCACTATCTGGATGAAGAAGAACCCGTGGTTCGAAACCGATGTGCTGCCTGAATTGCGCAAGGCGGTCGCCATCCGGCTGTAGGAACCACCGCGCGATTTTCCACGACATGGACCACCTGTTACACAGTCCATTGGCAAAAAACCCTGCCCTCAATCGATGCGATAGAAGTCAGCCACCCGGTCGAGTGCAATCTTCAGCACCAGCTTACCGCTGCGCACCGGCCAGCCCAATCCCTTTTCCGCATCTGGCAGACTCTCGCAGCCGCAAACCACGCGCCACAACACGTCTTTCAGACCTTTGCCCGCTTCAGCCATCGCGCCGTGGAACCGGTCCTTGGCCGCAATCTGGTTTTCGGTCGGCGTCATGCCGTCACCCCCACCGCCATCGACGCGAACAGGCGACCAGCGCATGGTGACACTGGGTGACAACAGCGCGCGTTCGTAATCCGCGCGCAACCGCTCACCCGCGTCAAACTGCCGTGCGTCGATGTGGCCGCGCGCATGGAGCCAGCCGATCGGCGATTCGGCGAGATTGACCGTCACCGTCCTGCGCTTCCCCCGCGCCGAGCCACGGCGGCGCGGACCCTCCACAGTGAGCTCGCGTTCGACCAGTTTCCTTTGCATTGCCCATACTCCTTGCTTGAGCAGGGGGCTTGCAAATTTTCGGTTCCTGTAGGAAAGTGAAAACACCAATCTGGTTATAACGAGCCGAGAATGATCAACCGCATCCGCGATATCCGCAAGCAGAAGGGCTGGACCTTGGCCGATCTGGCCGAAGCGTGCACACCCCCGACCACGCCTCAGACCGTGGGCCGGCTCGAAACGGGTATGCGCAATCTCTCACTAAAATGGATGGAGCGTATTGCCGGCGCACTCGAAGTCGATCCCGAGGTGCTGGTTCGGTCCAAAAATTCCGCTCACCCGCAGGTCGTCGCCACGCTGGTTCGCGAAGGGGCGGAGGCGCTAGCCAGTCCGCGCGATGCGATCCTCGCCACCGATCTTGGCGGTGACGGTCCGTTGGTGGTGCTAACAGTGGACTATCCACATGGAGAATATCGGCCCGGCGACCAGTTGTGGCTACGCCAGCTTGCAGCGGAAGACGCCGGACGCGCGGTCAACCGCGATGTGCTGGTGCCGCGCAAAGGCGGGCGCTTCGCGTTCGGCAGATTGATCGACCGGCAAGGCAATCTTGTAGGCATTCTCCCCCCGGGCCACGGCGAGAAGCAACAGGTGGTCGAAAATCCCGCTTGGGTCGCCGTTGCCGAGATGCTGGTGCGCCGGTTGTGACGCCCGCCAAGACCCGGCGCGTCCTGGTGCTCTCAACACTATGGCCCAATTCCACGCAGCCGCGATTCGGCACCTTCGTGGCCCGTTCGATGGAAGGCCTCAATCGCGAGACACACTGGCAGCCGGTGGTTATCAACCCCATCGGGCTGCCGCCGCTGGCAGTGGGGCCCTATGCAGCGCTGAAAGACGCTGCGGAGGACGGCACCGAGAACGGCATCGAGATCCATCGCCCGACCTTCCGGTTGATTCCCAAAGTCGGCGGGCGGCTCAATCCCACTATGATCGCCCGCTCAGTCCTGCCGTTGGCTGAAAAACTGCATCGCGAACTGCCGTTCGACATGGTCGATGCACAATTCTTCTATCCCGATGGGCCTGCAGCAATGAAAGTGGCGCAGCATCTGGACCTGCCTTACTCTACAAAGGCGCGCGGGGCCGACATTCACTATTGGGGCGCGCGCAGCTATGGCCGCGAAGCCTTGCTTGAGACGGCGTCCAATGCCGCAGGCCTGCTGGCAGTTTGCGGCGCACTGGCCGACGATATGGCCATGTTGGGTATTCCGCGGGACAAGATCACGCTGCATTACACCGGACTGGACCGCGACCGTTTCCGTCCGCTTGGCCATACGCAGTTGCGCGCCAATCTGGGATCCGAGTTCGGCATACCCGTTAGCCCGAAGGATGAGTTGCTCGCCACAGTAGGCGCGCTGATCGAGCGCAAGGGGCAGGAACTTGTTATCAAGGCACTGGGCGATTTGCCCGATGCGCGGTTACTGCTTGTCGGCAAGGGACCGGACGAGGCCTGCCTGCGTGCGCTGGCAAAATCCGAAGGGGTTGCTGACCGGGTCCATTTCCTCGGCAGCCTTGATCATGACCTGCTGCCGCTGGTGCTATCGGCCGCCGATGCGATGGTGCTGCCCTCGTCCAGCGAAGGGCTGGCAAATGCCTGGATCGAAGCGCTAGCCTGCGGCACGCCGCTGGTGATTACCGATGCTGGCGGCGCACGCGAAGTCGTTACTTCGCCTGCGGCCGGTGTCATCGTGGCACGGCGCACCGATACACTGCGCAAGGGTATCAGGATGGTGCTCGACCAGAAGCTCAAGCCGCAGGACGTGGCGGCAACGGTCGAACGATTCAGCTGGCAGGCGAACGGTTCGGCGCTGGGTGCCTACTATGATCGCCTGCTCGACTGTTCCTAGACTTCGCCGCGCGCGACGCGTTCCTGGCGGTCGGCAACGCTTTCCTGGGGCACGAAGCTGTCCGAGGTCACGCCCAGCCAGACCATGATCGGCGAAGCCATATAGATCGAGCTGTAGGTACCCACAAAGATGCCCAGTGTGATGGCAGCAGTCATTCCGAACAGGCTGGCCGGACCGAACAGCAATAGAGGGATCAGCGCAATCAGCAGCGTCAGCGAGGTCATGACCGTCCGCGCCAGCGTTTCGTTGACCGACAGATCGAGCAGTTCGGGCACCGGCATCTTGCGATACTTCTTCAGGTTTTCGCGGATACGGTCATAGACGACGATGGTATCGTTAAGCGAATAACCGATAATCGCCAGAATCGCGGCGACGATCTGCAGGCTGAATTCCAGCTGAAACAGCGCGAACATGCCCAACGTCAGCGAAACGTCATGGAACAGCGCGAACAGGCCGCCCACGCCGAACTGCCATTCGAAGCGAATCCAGATATAGGCCGCAACCGCAAGCATGGCATAGATCAGTGCCCAGGTCGCATCGTTGCGGAACTCGCCCGAGACCTTGCCTGAGACGTTGTCATTACCGTCGAGGCGGAAGTCGGGATATTCTCCCTGCAAAGCTTCGACAATGCGGTTCGCTGCTGCCTGAGCCGCATCCTTGTCGGTCGAAACTTCATCGGGAAGACGAACGCGGATCGAAACCTGGTTATCCTCACCGAAACGCTGGACCACCGGATCGCCATAGCCAAGCTGGCCAACCAGCTCGCGCAATTCGCCCACCGGCGCTTCCTGGCTTTGCGTGAAGGTGGCGCGCACTTCCAGACCACCCGAGAAATCGACGCCGTAGTTGAGGCCCTTGGTCATCACCAGGCCCCAGCTCGCAGCGATCAGCACGATGCTGACGATGAAGAAAGGAAAGCGCCATTTGAGGAACTTGATGTTGGTATCGTCAGGGACGAGCTTGAGAAGTTTCATCGTCCTGGTTCCTCAGAGATTGATATCGTTGGGGCGGGTCTTTTTCAGCCATCCTGCAACCCACATGCGAGTCAGCGGAACGGCGGTGAAGACCGAGGTGAACAGGCCGATTATCAGCACGACCGCGAAGCCCTTGATCGGACCCGAGCCGAACTGGAACAGCAGCACACCGGCAATGAAGTTGGTGACGTTGGCGTCGTAAATCGCGCGGCTGGCTTCTTTGTAGCCATTCTCGACCGCGGTCATCACCCTTCGCCCGCGTTTCCGTTCCTCCCGGATGCGCTCGTTAATCAGCACGTTGGCGTCGACCGCGGCACCGATTGTCAGCACGAAACCGGCAATACCTGGCAGGGTCAGGGTAGCGTTCATCATCGCCATGATGCCCAGCAGCATCAGCACGTTGATAACCAGTGCCACCGTCGCATAGATGCCGAAACGGCCATAGGTGGCGATCATAAGCAGGATCACCAGCCCGGTGCCAATCGCCATAGCAATAAGGCCCTGCTTGATCGAGTCTGCGCCAAGGTCTGGGCCGACAGTGCGTTCCTCGACCACTTGCAGGTCGACCGGCAGGGCGCCCGAGCGCAGCTGGATGGCCAGCTGGTTGGCGCTTTCCACCGTGAAGCTGCCGGAAATCTGCGACTGCCCGTTGAGTATCGGTTCACGCATGACCGGGGCCGAGATAACCTCGCCATCAAGGATGATGGCGAAGCGCTGGCCGGTGTGCTGCTTGGTCATCAGGGCAAAGCGCTTGCCGCCTTCGGGATTGAAGGTGATGTTGACCACCGCTTCATTGGTCTGCGGATCGACGCTCTGCGATGCGCTTGTGAGCGTATCGCCGCTGATCCCGCCAAGGCGTTGCACCACGACGCCACCGGGCTGCCCAGATGCCTCATCGTAAGGCACCACTTCGCCGCCTGCCACGAAACCGCGTTCAGCCTCCTCGATCGTCGCTTCGCGCTGGACCAGCTTGAAATCCAGCTTTGCAGTCTTGCCGATCAGCTCCTTGAGCTCGGTCGGGTCATCGAGGCCTGGAACCTGGACCACGATTCGCGTGTCACCCTGCCGCAGCACGGTCGGCTCACGCGTACCGATGCCTTCGATACGGATGCGGATAGTGCGCAACGCGCCGTCCATCGCTTCCGAAATCGCATTGTCGATGCCGGCTTCGGTTTCCGTGAGAACAAAGCGCTGCCCATCGACTACCTGCAAATCCCAGGCGCGAACCGTGCCCGTGCCGTTCATCAGCGGCTCGATCTCGGCGCGCGCGCGATCAACGTCGGCTGCGTTGTCGAGCAGGAAGCTCAACTGCTTATTATCGGTCGAGACATCGCCGATGCGGATCCGCGGCGATGCCTTGCGCATCGCATCGCGAACCGATTCTTCCATCGCCGAGAGGCGCACTGCCTCGATCTCGTTGCGATTGGCTTCGAGCAGGATGTGGCTGCCGCCAGCAAGGTCGAGACCCAGATTGACGGTCGGATTGGGAAGTTCGGATGGCCAACGCGCATTGGTCAGCGAAGCGATCGAAGGCAGCGCAGTCAGCATGCCGATAATGGCAATGCCCCACAGCATGACCTTCTTCCAGGTCGGGAATTCAAGCATGTGAGCGGTACGTCCCTTGCCGGATCAATCGTTGGCGGGTTTGGTGGCAGAGCTGTTCAGCACTTCGCCAATTGTATGCTTCACCGCGCGCACTTTCATGCCCTTGGCGAGTTCGAGCTCGACGAAATGGTCCTCGACCTTGGTGATCTTGCCGACGAGGCCGCCTGCGGTCACCACTTCGTCACCGCGTTTGAGGCCGGCGACCTTTTCCTGGTGCGCCTTCTGCTGACGCATCTGCGGACGGATCATCAGGAACCAGAAGACCGCGAAGATGCCCACCCAAGGCAGTATCTGCAGCCAAACCGGCGGTTGCGCTGCGGAAGAACCGGCGGCAGCAAGAATGTCGAGCATGATGGGAAAAACCTGTCGTTCTGGATCGTCTGTGTCAGGCGCAGGTAGGAATGGCGACGCGCGCTTCAAGCGCTGTCGTGCAAGCCTCCTGCACAATGGTGGCGCGCGGTTAGCAGCATTGCGCAGACAGGGCAACGAATTGGCGCGCAGAGACGCTTGCCATGCACAAATGCCCGCCCTATAGGGCCGCCTCCACTGGTTTCGGGATGTAGCGCAGCCTGGTAGCGCACCATACTGGGGGTGTGGGGGTCGCTGGTTCGAATCCAGTCATCCCGACCAGTGGTTTCCCCCATTTTCCGCACGCTGAAGACACAAGTCTGCACATGCAGGCTGTCGAGCTTGGCATTTGAATGTTGGATGTGAGAGCGGCGGACCGCTTAGCCGGGGCTCTTGGAGTTTGAGCCCGAAAGTGCCGCGATCAGTCCCGCACCGAGAAAGCCGACAACCACGCCCAGACCGGCATTGGGTGACGCAGCAGGCGAGACCGGACCGACGGGTGCCGGGCAGCCTGCGTCGTCTGCCCAGTCTAGCCAATCCTGCCAGGTATAAATCCGGTCATTGGCGACATTGCGATAGCGATGCCCCGCGTAACGCCAGCTTTCCGGCGTATTGTTATCATTTAGCCAGTCCCGATAATCCGGGCGAATGAGGCTGCAATCCCACTCTTCAGGAACCGGCAGCGCCCCTTCTGTATCTGAAGCGATTACCGCTTCTTCGCCCTGCCCGACCTGCGCCAGCGCAGTGTTCGCGACAAGCGAGCCCGCGGCCGCAAAGAGCATGATGGGTAGGATTTTGCGCATGGAGGATCGGCCCCGGCTGAATATCTTCGCAGGTGCAATAGCCTGCAATCGCCCGATTTTCAATCCGGTTAATCCGCTCATTGCACCAAATATGGATGCCCATCTTTCCTACTAGAACCATATTGGTTATTTTTCCGAGAAATCGGAGGAAAATTGTCATGCCACTCATTGAAGCACTCATCGGCCCCATCGCCTCGATCATCGACAAGATCATTCCCGACAAGGAAGCGCGTGCCAAGGCCAAGCTCGAACTCATCGCGCTGCAAGGCACGCAGGAGTTGAAAGCCATCGAAGCCCGCCTCGCCGCCATAGTTGCCGAGGCAAAGTCACCCGATCCCTGGACCAGCCGCGCGCGCCCCAGCTTCCTCTATGTAATGTACGCCATGATCCTGTTCGCCCTGCCGATGGGCGTGCTCGCCGCCTTTTCCCCCCACATGGCCAGCAGTATCGGCGAAGGCATCACCGCTTATCTGCGCGGCCTGCCCGACGAACTCTATGCCCTCTTCGGCACCGGCTATCTCGGCTATACAGCGGCACGCCAATGGGGGAAGGCAAAGGGCGTCGACAGTTAACCCTGCTGCGCGCTAAAGCACCGCCATGACCGCAACCGTCTTAGTTCTCAATGGCCCCAACCTCAACCTGCTAGGCACGCGCGAACCGAAGATCTACGGTTCCGACACGCTGGCCGATATCGAGACCATGCTGTGCGACGTGGGAGAGAAACATGGCCTTGCCATCGATTTCCGCCAGACCAATCACGAAGGCGTGCTGGTTGACTGGCTGCACGAAGCGCGCAGCATCGGTGCCAAGGCGGTTCTGCTCAACGCCGGCGCCTATACTCACACTTCGATCGCGCTGCTCGATGCGATCCGCGCAATCGGCGTGCCAGTGATCGAAGTGCATCTGTCCGATCCATCGACGCGCGAACCGTTCCGGCACATCTCCTATGTGGGCATGGCCGCCGTCGATGGTGTCCAGGGCCTCGGCGCGATGAGCTATATCGTCGCGCTGGAGAAGGCGGCTGTGCTTTAGCGGCGAATGCCCCAACCCCTTGCAACGCGGCGCGCGGCGGAGCATAGGCGCGAGCAATCAAGAACAAGGGACCTTTATGGCCGAACGCAAAGCCAGCGCCGGAACTTCCGGTATGAACGTCGACACCACTCTTGTGCGCGAACTCGCCGAGATGCTGGACGACACCGGACTCACCGAGATCGAAGTGGAAGATGGTGAGCGCAAAATTCGCGTATCGCGCAGTGGCGGCGTTGCCGTTGCTGCCGCGCCGATGGCTGTGGCAGCGCCGGTCGCAGCCGCACCAGTGGCTGCCGCCCCTGCTGCAGCTCCCGAAGCCGCCGCACCCGCAGCCGATCACGTCAATGCCCTCAAATCGCCGATGGTAGGCACGGTCTATCTCGCGCCAGAACCTGGCGCGCCTGATTTCATCAAGGTTGGCGACAGTGTGAAGGAAGGCCAGACACTGGTTATTGTCGAAGCGATGAAGGTGATGAACCCGATCACCGCCGACAAGGCAGGTACGATCAAGGCAATCCTGGTCGAGAACGCTCAGCCCGTCGAATTCGACCAGCCGCTCGTCGTTCTCGGCTGATCGTCATATGGGCATTTCACGGATCCTGATCGCCAATCGTGGCGAAATCGCGCTGCGCATCCATCGCGCGGCTCATGAAATGGGCATTGAGACGGTGGCGGTGCACTCCACCGCCGATGCCGATGCCATGCATGTCCGGCTGGCAGACCATGCGGTCTGCATCGGTCCGCCGGCAGCGGGCGACAGCTATCTCAATGTCGCCAATATCATATCGGCTGCCGAGATCGCGCATGCCGATGCAATCCATCCCGGCTACGGCTTCCTTTCTGAGAACGCCAAATTCGCCGAAATCGTAGAAGCGCATGACATTGCATGGATCGGTCCCAAGCCCGAACATATTCGCACGATGGGCGACAAGGTCGCAGCGAAGAAGACCGCTGGCGAACTTGGCTTGCCGCTGGTTCCCGGTTCGGACGGCGCGGTCGAAACGGTCGAGGAAGCCTACGAAGTCGCAAATGAGATCGGCTATCCTGTCCTGGTGAAAGCAGCCAGCGGCGGCGGTGGCCGCGGCATGAAAGTGGTGCCCGACGAAGAGCAACTGGAAAGCCTGATGAGCCAGGCCAAGAGCGAAGCCAAGGCCGCTTTCGGCGACGAAACCGTCTATATCGAGAAATATCTCGGCAATCCGCGCCATATCGAATTCCAGATCTTTGGTGACGGCAACGGCAATGCCATCCATCTGGGCGAGCGCGACTGCTCGCTGCAGCGCCGCCACCAGAAAGTGCTGGAAGAAGCGCCTTCGCCAGTCATCACCTCAGAAGAGCGCGAGCGCATGGGCGGCATCTGCGCCAGGGCGATGGCCGACATGGGCTATCGCGGTGCAGGCACGATCGAGTTCCTGTGGGAAAACGGCGAGTTCTACTTCATCGAGATGAACACCCGCCTGCAGGTGGAGCATCCAGTGACCGAAGCGATCACCGGGCTCGATCTGGTGCGCGAACAGATCCGTATTGCCGATGGCAAGCCGCTGTCGGTCACGCAGGAAGATGTCGAGTTCAAGGGCCATGCGATTGAGTGTCGCATCAACGCCGAAGACCCGTTCACCTTCGCTCCGTCACCCGGTCAAGTGACCTATTATCACGCGGCCGGCGGCATGCATGTGCGCGTCGACAGCGGGCTCTACGCTGGCTATCGCATCCCGCCCTATTACGACAGCATGATCGCCAAGCTGATCGTGTATGGGCGCACGCGCGAAGGCTGCATGATGCGCCTGAAACGCGCACTGGAGGAAATGGTGATAGAAGGGGTCAAAACCTCAATCCCGCTCCACCGCGAATTGCTCAACCAGCCCGATGTGCAAAGCGGCAATTACTCGATCAAATGGCTCGAGGATTGGCTGAAGGAACGCGAGGACTGACCGGTTACGGCGCAGCGGGCGGCTAATCGAAGCTGAAGCCTGCCGCTTTCGCTTCTGCGATAATTTCAGCGCCGGTCATGCGCTGGTGTTCGCCTTCGATACAGGTCCAGTTGGCGGCTTCGTCACAGAAGATCTCCTTCTCGACTAGCGCAGTATCCGCCGCGTCGAACAGTCCGGCGGAAAAGCTGCGATTGCCTGTCGGCAGGAATTTGAACCAGAGGCTGCTGCCGCAGGCCGTACAAAAGGCGCGTTCGGCCCATTCGCTCGACCGGTAGATGCCAATCTTGTCCAGGCCGTGAATGGTAAAATCCGATCCGGTCAGCCCGGCATAAAACGCCCCGCCCCACCGCCGGCACATCTTGCATTGGCAGATTTCGACCCTGTCGCCCGGTTCTGACAGTTCGATGCGAACCGCCGCGCACAGGCAATGGCCTGCAATCATCGCTCAGCCCAGCGGGACGCCCGGTGCGTTCTTGCTGGTACGGATCGTCAGCGAGGTCTTCACGCTGGCCACATTGG
>CBFGON010000038.1:0-20622 GCA_965650395.1 uncultured Qipengyuania sp.
CGCGCAGCTTGCTGTCGAATTCGACCAGCGTGACATGGCCGACGATCTTGGCGAGATCGATCGCCGCCTCAACGCCGGAATTGCCGCCGCCGATCACCGCGATCCGCTTGCCCTTGAACAGCGGCCCGTCGCAATGCGGGCAATAGGCAACGCCCTTGTTGCGATATTCCGCCTCGCCCGGAACGCCCAGATTGCGCCAGCGCGCGCCGGTCGATAGGATCAGGCTGCGGGCCTTGAGGCGCGCGCCATTGGCCATTTTGACCGTGTGCAAGCCGCCAACTTCACTCGCCGGAACCAGCTTCACCGCGCGGGTAAGGTTCATCAGATCGATGTCGTATTCGCCAACATGGCGCTCCAGCTCGCCCGCCAGCTTCGGCCCTTCGGTATAGGGCGTGCCGGGCAGGTTCTCGATGCCCAGCGTGTCGTGCAACTGCCCGCCGAACCGCTCCGCCGCGATGCCGGTGGTGAAACCCTTGCGCGCGGTATAGATCGCCGCCGCAGCGCCAGCGGGGCCGCCGCCGATCACCAGCACTTCGAACGCGTCCTTCGCCGCCAGCTTATCGGCAGCGCGCGCATCGGCATTGCTGTCGAGCCGGCTGAGAATCTCGGCCAGCTCCATCTTGCCGTTCCAGAACGGCTGTCCGTTGAGGAAGGTCGCAGGCACGGCCATTACACCGCGCTCGTCAACCTCCTGCTGGAAGGTTCCGCCTTCGATCAGCGTGGCGGTGATGCGCGGGTTTTCCAGTGCCATCAGCGTCAGTGCCTGCACCACATCAGGGCAATTGTGGCACGACAGGCTGAAATACATCTCGAAATTATAGTCACCTTCCAGCGCGCGGACTTGTTCGATCAGATCGGCGTCGACCTTGGGCGGGTGTCCGCCAGCCCACAATAATGCGAGCACCAGCGAGGTAAACTCATGCCCCATAGGCAGACCGGCAAAGCGCACCCATTTTTCCGCATCGCTGGCGCGGCGGATGACGAAGCTGGGCTTGCGGGCGTCGGTCCCGTCGAAACTGGCGCTGACCATGGGGTGCAGCGCGGCGATTTCGCTCAGCAGCTCGCGCGTCTGCGCCGATTTGGCGTCATCGCCCAGCGAAGCGACAAGCTCGATCGGCTCGCGCAGATTGGCGAGATAAGTTGTGAGCTGCTGGGTAAGGTTCGCATCGAGCATCGTCATATCCTTCGTCATTGCGAGGGCCCCCATCAGGGGCGACGTGGCAATCCATCTCCGGACTTCGATATTGTCGCGAGGTCAGATGATGGATTGCCGCGTCACCTTCGGCTCCTCGCAAGGACGAGGGGGGGCAAAGTTTGAGCGAATGAAAAGGCCCGGGGCAGGGGGAGGGGGGAGGATTGCCCCGGGCCTTCCAGTTGCCCGGACGCGAGGCCCGGGAACTTGGGGGGCGCACTTTCCAGCGCGCCGCCTTAGTCAATTGGCCTAGATCTTGCCGACGAGGTCGAGCGATGGGGCGAGCGTGTCGGCGCCTTCTTCCCACGCTGCCGGGCAGACCTGACCGGGGTTGTTGCGGACGTACTGCGCCGCGCGGATCTTGCGGACCAGTTCGTTGGCATTGCGGCCCACGCCTTCGCAGGTCTGTTCGACCAGCTGGATCACACCTTCGGGATCGACCACGAAGGTCGCCCGGTCGGCCAGGCCCACGCCTTCGCGCAGCACGTCGAAATTGGTGGCGAGCGCGTGGTTCTGGTCGCCCAGGAAGGGGAAGGTCAGCTTGCCAATCTTCTCGCTGGTGTCGTGCCAGGCCTTGTGGCTGAAATGGGTGTCAGTCGACACACCATAGACTTCGACGTCGAGCTTCTGCAGCTGCGCATAATGCTCGCCCAGATCTTCCAGCTCGGTCGGGCAGACGAAGGTGAAGTCGGCCGGATAGAAGAAGAACACCGCCCACTTGCCGCGGGTGTCCTCGTCGGTGACGGTGAAGAAGTCCTTGCCCGCCTGGAAAGCGGTGGCGCTGAACGGTTTGATGGTGGTTCCGATGATACCCATGAGCTTGATTCTCCGTTGTTCGGGTTGAAACTGTCGGAGCACAGATAGGGCCTGCTGCGATGCACAAAAGCGATTTTGTGCGATAGCGAAGATCGAAATAATCGATTAAAGTGCTGGAACTTTCGGAAAGTGCAAGTGACGTGCGAGTATGTTGCGTTTGGCGCAATCTACAATGACTTCGCGTTCAATCGTTAATTTCGCGAGGGTGAGATTGGCAGTCATTCGCGTCAGATTAGGCTCTCACGAACTGGCAGCCGAATTTCGTGTTGTAGGCGTGGAATTCACCTTCCGGCGTGATTACCAGGCCAGTGATGTTTGCGCGTTGAAAGTCATCCTCGGCAGCTTCATCATCTACCTCAAGGCTCACAGAGATAGCGCCATCCTCGGTTGAAACGAGCTTGTAATCGTAATCAATTGAATGCCCGAAGCAGATGACTTCGCCACCTTGCACTATTATCGAACTTGAAGGTTCATTAATATCCACCCATCGTCCTTGCATGGCGGCTGGCAGTGGTGCGTTCCGTTCAAGTCTGTTCATAAGATCGCCTCGCGCCTCGATTGTCCGACATCATAAGTACCCGAAGCCTATTGGCAAACGTTGCATCATACGTCCGCCTGCGCCAGTCCTCCCCGCGCTATCGCTACCCCACCTGCGCCCGATGCAGCAGCTTGTGATCGGCCAGCACCAGCGCCATCATCGCCTCCACCACCGGCGTGCCGCGGATGCCGACGCAGGGGTCGTGGCGGCCTTTGGTGCGCACTTCGGTGGCCTCGCCGTCACGCGTGATGCTCTCCACCGGGGTGAGGATCGAACTGGTAGGCTTGAAGGCTACGCGGCACACCACCGGCTGGCCGGTCGATATGCCGCCTGCAATCCCGCCCGCGTGGTTGGCTAGGAATTCGGGGCCGTCGGAACCCGGCCGCATCGGGTCTGCGTTCTGTTCGCCGGTCAGTTTCGCCGCGCCGAAACCGTCGCCGATTTCCACGCCCTTGACCGCATTGATGCTCATCATCCCGCCCGCCAGATCGCTGTCGAGCTTGGCATAGATCGGCGCGCCCCAGCCGGCGGGAACGCCCGTGGCCACGCAGGTGACCACTGCGCCGAGCGATGACCCGGCCTTGCGCGCGTCGTCCACCAGCGTGGCCCAGCGCGCCGCCGCCGCTGCATCGGGGCACCAGAAGGGGTTGTTGGCAATCTCGGCCTCGTCGAAATGGGCCGGATCGATCGCATCGCCGCCAATCTCGCTGACATAGGCGAGGATGCGAACCTCGGGGATCACCAGCCGCGCCACCGCGCCCGCCGCGACCCGCGCCGCCGTCTCCCGCGCGCTCGACCGCCCGCCGCCGCGATAATCGCGGAAGCCGTATTTCGCGTCATAGGCGTAATCGGCGTGGCCGGGGCGATAGGCCTGCGCGATCTCGGAGTAATCCTTGCTGCGCTGATCGGTGTTCTCGATCATCAGGCTGATCGGTGTGCCCGTGGTCTTGCCTTCGAATGTGCCCGACAGGATGCGGACCAGATCGGCCTCGCTGCGCTGCGTGGTAAACTTGTTCTGCCCAGGCTTGCGCGCGTCGAGGAACGGCTGGATGTCCCCCTCCGCCAGCGACAGCCCCGGCGGGCAGCCATCCACCACCGCGCCCAGCGCGGGGCCGTGGCTTTCGCCCCAGGTGGTGAAACGGAAGACCCGCCCGAATGTGTTCCAGCTCATGCACGCCTGTCTGTCGCAAGCGGGGCGCAGTGTCCACTTCACCTTTGCTGGTCGGCGGTGAAGCAGCATTTTCCTACACGCTGCGAATATGCGATGGCGTTGCGACTGGTTTGCCCCCTCTCAGCAGGCAGGGGGGGCGGGGCCTTCGCACTACAAAGGACCCACAGATCAAGAAACACACATTAAATCAATGAGGTAAGAGTATAGGCGCCAGTTGACACAGTGTCGCCTTCGTCAACCGAATGTCACCCCCCGCGGCGCAGCCGCCTTCTGTTTCACACGAAGCCACGAAGAGGGTGTGCTTTGGTGCAATCGGTCACTGCCATCTTCGTGGCTTCGTGTGAGAAATCTACAGCTTCGCGGCGCACACAAGCTCTCCGCGCCTCTGCTCGCACTGCGCCTCGGCGTGAACCCCGCCAGCGCGACATTTGCGGACAACACACCGCAAAAGCTGGCCAAACCCCCAGCCATAAGGCAAGAACAAAACATGATTGCCAAACTCAAGGGACTGCTTGACGAGACCGGCACCGACTGGGCGGTGATCGATGTGCAGGGCGTGGGCTATCTGGTCCATTGCTCGTCCAAGACACTCAGCGCGCTGGGCGAGGTGGGCGAGGGCTGCACCCTCTATACCGACCTGCAGGTGAGCGAGAACGACATGCGCCTGCTGGGCTTTGCCGATGCGGCGGAGCGGGACTGGTTCCGCTTGCTGACACAGGTGCAGGGTGTGGGCAGCAAGGTCGCGCTGGCGATCCTCTCGGCGCTGTCGGCGGGCGAATTGCAGGCAGCCTGTGCCAATGGCGATGCAGCGATGGTGGCGCGCGCGAACGGCGTGGGCCCGAAACTGGCGGGCCGCATCGTCAACGAACTGAAGGACAAGGCGGGCGGCATGCCTGGCGGCGGGGTGGCAGGCGTTCCGCTGGCCGCGATCTCCCATGCCGGAGCCGCCAGCGCCGACGCGGTCAGCGCGCTCGAAAACCTCGGCTTCAAACCCGCCGTCGCCGCCCGCGCCGTGGCACTGGCCCAAGTAGAGCTGGGCGGAGGCGCGAGCGAAGGCGATTTGATCCGCGTGGCACTGAAGAGGGCGGCGGGGTGAGTATGACCGATCGTCTCCACTGTGACGTGCCTGCAGACTGGATCAATGACTTCAGCCAATGCCTTTATGAATGGCAAGGGCTTGAAGGGGGTGGCATTGCCCTAGCGGCAGCTGGTCTAGGGGCATGGTTCCTTTGGCGCCAAATTGCCCAAAGTGATCGACATGAACTGGAACGACTCCAACGGCAGCACTTAGCGGTGCGTGCTACGCTGCCTTTGACTCTTAGCGGACTCACTGAAAGTCTAAAGCAGATGCTTTGGGCGCTTCATGCGATCAAAGGTGACGTGAACAAAAACGGGTTCACTACTCAATTCGATCCACCTAATGCTCCGACGCAGCATGTGATTGAGCTTCAATCTGTAATCGCGTCGACTGACAAACAACGAGTGATTGAGCCGATTTCCGAGATAATTCGGCAAATCCAAACTCTCTGGTCTCGGGTCGAGGTTCTTAAAAATGATCGTGAGCAACGAAGCCGAGCAGGCCTTGAGTTGAACATTGATGACTGGATTATCCAAACAGCTAAAATTCACGCATTAGTTGAGAGCCTTTTTGATTATGCGCGAGCGGAGTCCGAGGATGGGCCCAACGAGGTTGCTTGGCAGAGAGTCGAGTCCGTCATATTCCATTTACGCATAGAGTCACCGGCTCTGGTTGATCGAATCAAGCGCGGGCTAGAGAGGTCTGCAAACTTCTGGTCAATCGTCAGCCAGTAGCCGTCCTGCCTTCATCTGATCGCCCGTTAAAGGAAAAGGAAAATGTGGCCGTTTAAGAAGAAGCAGAGCACATTGCCAATTGAGTGGATTGATCGCGCTATCGAAGTCGCGGCGGAGAAATGGCTTGAATTCCAGAACTTGCCATTCAAGGATGGGCTGTCGTTGGCTGACCAAATCTACATGTTCTCTGTTCCGCTCGGGCAGGGCCTCAAAACATGGGAGGCTTTCAAGGGTGCGACGGAAGGAGCATTTCTGTTCATCGCGGCCAAAGGTGTGCAAAGGTCAGGGACACATACCCGTGACGAAATCGAGGTAGCGTTGGGCGGTCTTTCGTTGGTTGATTAAATGACCGAGCAACCCCTCCACACGCCCGAGCGACAGCCGGAAGATCCGGACGCCGCGCTGCGGCCCAAATCGCTCGCCGAATTCGTCGGGCAGGCGTCGGCGCGCGAGAACTTGCGCGTGTTTATCGAGGCTGCGCGCGGGAGGGGCGAGGCGATGGACCATGTGCTGTTCTTCGGCCCGCCGGGGCTGGGCAAGACCACGCTGGCGCAGATCGTGGCCAAGGAACTGGGCGTGGGCTTCCGCGCCACCAGCGGTCCGGTGATTGCCAAGGCGGGCGATCTGGCCGCGTTGCTGACCAATCTCGAGCCGCATGACGTGCTGTTCATCGACGAGATCCACCGGCTTAATCCGGTGGTCGAAGAAGTGCTCTATCCGGCAATGGAGGATCGCGCGCTCGACCTCATCATCGGCGAGGGGCCCTCGGCGCGCAGTGTGCGGATCGATCTGCCGCCCTTTACGCTGGTCGGCGCGACCACTCGGCAGGGGCTGCTGACAACGCCCTTGCGCGACCGTTTCGGCATTCCGGTGCGGCTCAATTTCTACACGGTGGACGAATTGCTGAGCGTGGTGACGCGCGGGGCGAGGCTGCTGGGCATGAGCATCGACGATGCGGGCGCGCGCGAGATTGCCCGGCGCAGTCGCGGCACCCCGCGCGTGGCAGGCCGCCTGCTGCGCCGGGTGCGCGATTTCGCCCATGTTGCGGGGACCGACAGCATTGGCGCGCGCATTGCCGATGAAGCGCTGACCCGGCTCGAAGTCGACTCGCTGGGCCTCGATGCGATGGATCGGCGTTATCTCACCATGATCGCCACCACCTATAAGGGCGGGCCGGTTGGCGTGGAGACGCTGGCCGCGGGTCTGGCCGAACCGCGTGACACGGTGGAGGAGGTGATCGAGCCCTATCTGATCCAGCTTGGCCTGATCGCCCGGACCGCGCGCGGGCGCTGCCTCAACGATGGCGGATGGAAACATCTGGGCCTGTCGCCTCCAGCCGCGCCACAAGGCAACATGTTTGAAGATTAGGGTAAACCTTTGAGTAATAACTGTTGCATTTGCGGTCCCAATGCGGGACATTGGCAGCAGAAACCTCGCGTGCTCGCGCAAAATCTGCTTCATATGACGAGCCGGGAAGGGTAAATTTCTTCGCAAGGGATTCGTGGGGAATCCTTCCGGGTCGATGCGAGGCAGCCTGCCCCGTAAAAGAGGAAGTATTCAATGTCGGTCAAAGCAGCCTTGGCAAAATTGGCAGCGACTGCAGCGGGGGGAGCGCTGCTTGCAGGCGGAGCGGTACATGTGGCTGAAAAGCCGCTCACCGATTCGCCCAGCTACAAGACCAAATCGGTCAAGCAGGTGAAAGCCACTCCGGTGAAGCGCGCCGTGCCCGAGCGGCCGGTCAAGCGTGCCCGGACGATCCCTCAGCGCGTGGTGGAATGCGTACCCGCCAACACGCCCGAGGCCATGCAGCAGCCTGACAATATCTGTCCGCCTGTCCAGCAGGTTGTGATGGCGCCGGTGCCGGTGCCTCCGCTGCCGGCTGCAGTTGCACCTACGGGTGGCGGAGGATCATCGCGTTCGATCCCGGTCGGCGGCCCTGGGGGCGGCTATGGCGGCTTTGGCGGCGGTTTCTTCGGGGGTTTCTTCGGCGGCGGTTCGGGCGGCGGCAGCGTGGTCATCAGTTCGACCACCACCGGCGGTACTCCCGATATCGATATCGTAGTGTCGACTTCGACCAGCTCGGGCGCGACCTCGACGTCCACCAGTTCGGGTGCCACTTCGACCTCGACCAGTTCGGGCGCCACCTCGACTTCGACCAGCACGAGTTCGGGCGCAACCTCCACGTCGTCGTCGACTTCGACCAGCTCTGGCGCGACTTCGACCAGCACGAGCTCGTCAACCTCGACCTCTTCCTCGACCTCGACTTCAACGACTTCGGGGATCGATAATTCGACGACCACCACGACCACCACGACCACGAGCGGTTCGACCAGCGGAACCACCAGTGGAACCACCAGCGGCACGACCAGCGGGACCGATGTTCCCGCTCCGCCAATGATGGTGCTGTTCGGCATGGCCGCGGCTGCGGTTCTCGGCCGTCGCAAGTTTCGCGTGAAGCACGGCGCCTGATTTCTCCTGGGCGCTGCTGATCGTGTAGGGGCGGCTTCCGTGCGAGGGGGCCGCCCATTTTCTTTCCGTCGCCGGACTGTTGTCGTTAGGGACGCACCAGCGGTTGCCCGGCCTTTTCCCAGGCTTCCAGCCCGCCAGCCATGAAGATCGCCGTGCCGCCGGTGCTTTCGGCAAGCGTTTGCGCCAATGCGCCACTGCGCTTGCCCGTCCGGCAATAGAGTATCCGTTCGCGCCCATTGGCGGACGGGAGGCTGGCGGGATCGAAACCTTCGACCGGAAAATTCACGGCACCGGCAATATGACCGACGGCAAACTCTTCCGGCGTTCGCACATCGATCAGCTGAAACTGCTCGCCGGCGGCCATGCGCGTGGCCAGCGCAGAGGCAGAAATGGGCAGCACACCCTTGATGCGCAGTTGCGCTGGCTCCACTTCATAGGGCGACTGGCCATTGCCGCAGGCGGCGAGCATTGTCGCCGCCAGCAGGGCTAGGCCAGCGTGCCGGATCAAGCAGCCGCCAGATTGCGCAGCACGTACTGCAGGATGCCGCCGTTGCGGTAATATTCCAGCTCGTTGGCGGTATCGATGCGGCACAGCGCGGCGAAGGTGAAGCTGGAGCCATCCTCGCGCGTGACTTCGACCGTGATGTCCTGTCCTGGCACCAGATCGGCAAGGCCGTGGATGGTGAAGCTGTCGCTGCCCACAAGGCCCAGCGACTGGCGCGTGTCGCCTTCCTTGAACTGCACCGGCAACACGCCCATGCCGACCAGATTCGAACGGTGGATACGCTCGAAACTTTCGACGATGACCGCGCGCACACCCAGCAGGATGGTGCCCTTGGCCGCCCAGTCGCGGCTGGAGCCGGTGCCATATTCCTTGCCACCGATCACCACCAGCGGCGTGCCATCGGCCTTGTGCTTCATGGCGGCGTCGTAGATCGCCATCTGCTCGCCATTATAGCTGGTTACGCCGCCTTCGACGCCGGGGACCATCTCGTTCCTGATGCGGATATTGGCGAAAGTGCCGCGGATCATCACATCGTGATTGCCGCGACGCGAGCCGTAGGAGTTGAAGTCGGCCTTCGAGACCTGGTGTTCCTGCAGATAGACACCGGCCGGGCTGTCGGCCTTGATCGAACCTGCCGGGCTGATGTGGTCGGTGGTCACGCTGTCGCCCAGAATGGCCAGCGGCTTGGCATCGACAATATCGGTGACCGGCGCCGGTTCCATCTCCATCCCTTCGAAATAGGGCGGGTTGGCGACATAGGTGCTGGTCGGGTTCCAGCGATAGGTGTCGGACGCTTCGACATTGATCGCCTGCCAGTGCTCGTCACCCTTATAAACGTCTGCATAGCGGGTTTCGAACATGGCGCGGTCGATGTTCTTCGTGCGGTGTTCGCGCACTTCGTCATTCGACGGCCAGATATCGGCCAGCATCACGTCCTTGCCGTCCTGGTCCTGGCCGATCGGGGTGGTGGTAATGTCTTCCGTCACCGTGCCCTTGAGCGCATAGGCGACCACCAGCGGCGGCGAGGCGAGGAAATTGGCGCGCACATCGGGGCTGACGCGGCCTTCGAAATTGCGGTTGCCCGAGAGGACCGAGGCGGCGACGATGTCATTGCCGTTGATCGCATTGCTGATCGGCGGGGCCAGCGGGCCCGAATTGCCGATGCAGGTGGTGCAGCCATAGCCGACGAGGTCGAAGCCGAGCGCGTCGAGATCGGTCTGCAGGCCCGATTTTTCGAGATAGTCGGTGACCACCTGCGATCCGGGTGCAAGGCTGGTCTTGACCCATGGCTTGGGCCTGAGGCCACGCTCGTTCGCCTTCTTGGCAACGAGACCGGCGGCGATCAGCACATCGGGGTTGGACGTATTGGTGCAGCTGGTGATCGCGGCAATCACCACGTCGCCATCGCCAATGTCATGGTCCTTGCCATCAACGCCGACGCGTGCGGGCGCATCCTTCTTGTAGGTGGTCTTGAGGTCCGAATTGAACAGCTCGTCCACTTGCGGCAGCGCCACGCGATCCTGCGGACGCTTGGGGCCGGCGAGGCTGGGGACGACTTTCGACACATCGAGATGCAGCGTCTTGGTGAAGACCGGCTCGTTCTCGGGCGTGAACCACATGCCCTGCGCTTTGGAATAGGCTTCGACCAGCGCAATGGTCTGCTCGTCCCGACCCGTCAGGCGCATATATTCGAGCGTCTTGTCATCGATGCCGAAAAAGCCGCAGGTTGCGCCATATTCGGGTGCCATATTGGCGATGGTCGCACGGTCAGCGAGGCTCAGCTTGGCAACGCCTTCACCGTAGAATTCGACGAAGCGGCCCACCACGCCGACTTCGCGCAGCATCTGCACGCAGGTCAGAACCAGGTCGGTAGCGGTTACGCCTTCGGCCATCGCACCGGTCAGCTTGAAGCCGACGACCTCGGGGATCAGCATCGAGACCGGCTGGCCGAGCATGGCGGCTTCCGCCTCAATCCCGCCGACGCCCCAACCGAGCACGCCCAGCCCGTTGATCATGGTGGTGTGGCTGTCAGTGCCGACGCAGGTGTCGGGATAGGCTACCAGCTTGCCGTCCTCGCCTTCGGACGACCACACGCCGCGGCCGAGATATTCGAGGTTCACCTGGTGGCAGATGCCGGTGCCGGGAGGGACTGCGGTGAAATTGCGGAAGCTCTTGGAGCCCCATTTGAGGAAGTCGTAACGCTCCGCATTGCGGGCATATTCCAGCTCGACATTCTTCTCGAACGCCTTGGGGTGGCCGAACTCGTCCACCATCACCGAGTGGTCGATGACGAGATTGACCGGAACCTGCGGATTGATCTTGGCGGTATCCCCGCCCAGCTTGCTGATTGCATCGCGCATCGCGGCGAGGTCGACCACGCAAGGCACGCCGGTGAAATCCTGCAGCAGCACGCGCGCCGGGCGGTACTGGATTTCCTTGCCGGTGACCGGATTCTTCTGCCAGTCGGCGATCGCCTGCGCGTCCTCGACGCCGACGGTGAAACCGCCATCCTCGAAGCGCAGCATGTTTTCCAGCAGGACCTTCAGGCTGAAAGGCAGCTTGGACACATCGCCGATTGTTTCCGCCGCCTTGGCGAAGGAATAATAGGCGTAATCCTTGCCGTTCACGGAGAGTGTGGAGCGGGTTCCGAGCGTGTCCTGGCCGACCTGGGTCATGCGGGCATGGTCCTTTCTGTCTGGAGCCGCGCCTCGCGCCTTCGCAAGTGCGGCAGAATCTGCCGCGCACCTGCGCTGAACGGGCCAAAAAATCAAGGGTCGCCCCATAGGAAAAACGTCCCATCGGGAACCTGCGATTCGCTTCATTCATTATTCAGGCAAAATAAGGGCAGGCGCACGGCGCGGCCGTAGCGTCGGCCCACTGGAGGAGGAGTGGAATGAGTGCCCTGCCGGAGGCGAGCAAAAGCTCGCGCCCAAGCCTGAAAGTCGCGATTATTGCAGCAATTGTTGGGGTGGCCGGATGTTTTCTTGCCGCGTTTAGCCTCGCCGGGGAATCGGTTGAAGCCAGCGAGACACCTGCCGTGAAAGAATCGGCCGCGAACTAAAGCGCAGTCTGTTCGGTCCGGCCTCGGCGCGTCGCGATCCAGCATCCTGCCACGATAGTCACTGCGCCCAGCAGGGTGGTGGCGGTCACTGGCTCGTTAAAGGCCAACCAGCCGAACAGCGCCGCCCACAGGAAGGCGGTGTATTCGATCGGCACCAGCCGCTGTGTCTCGCTGCGGGCATAGGCCCAGGTGAACAGCATGGCTGCCGCAATGGCGAGCACGGCGCTTATCGCCAGCAAGTTCCAGTTATGCGCATCGGGCAGGACCAGCAGGAAGGGTGCGCCGATCCCCAGTACCAAGGTGATGACACCGGCCTGGAATGTGCTGGCCTCCAGCGGCGCGGCGACCAGCGCCTGCTGGCGTTGCAGCACCAGGTTCCAGGCGTAAAGCAGCGCCGATACCAGCACCAGCGCGATGCCGGTCAAGGCGTCCTGATCCAGCCGCTCGCGCCCGATTTTGCCGCCGACGATGATAATGACGCCCAGCAGGCCCAGCAGCGAGCCGACAATCGCCTTCGGCCGGATCTCCTCGCCCAGCGTTACCGCCGCCAGATAGAGCGCCACCAGCGGCGCGATGAAACTTATCGCGATAGCTTCGGCCAGCGGCAGCAGCACCAGCGAGGCGAAGAAGGTCCAGCCCATGAAGGCCAGCACCGTTCCGCGCAGGACGTGCAGCCTGAACACCTCGCGCCTCGGAAACCGTCCCACGCGCCACCAGAACAGCGGGCCCAGCACGGCGACGGCCAGCAGATTGCGCAGCAGGAAAGCGCTGTACCCGCCAATGGCAACCGACGCGCCTTTCATCACCGTGTCCATCGCCGAATAAAGCGCAATGCCTGCAAGCGCTGCCAGAACCGGTTTCAGGGAGTGATCGGTGGTGTTCATTCACTTGCGCTGATAGGGTGAAGTGTGTCGCGCGTCATCTCGGTTCAGCCTCGCGCAAGCCGGATTGGTGGATAATCGCCGGGCACTCTTTAGAAAAACCCTGCCGGACGTGGCACAATCCGCGTTCCGGCACATTTGGTGGGCATGATGATACGCACTTCGATTACCCTTGGCACTGCAATGGTCGCGGCGCTTTTTGCAACTTCTGCTGCGGCACAATCGCAACAGCCAGAAAGCATTCTGCCAGCCGCCCCGGCTAAGCAGCAGAGCGTCGACGAGGCCTTCGGCGACATGCAGGTGCAAAGCGGCGAAGTGGTGCAGGAAATTCCGGCCATCGAAGGCGAATGGAGCGTTGCGCAGGCGAACAAGCTGCTCGCCTTCATCCCCACGGTGAAGCTCGAAGGTCTGCGCCCGGCCGATTATCAAGCATCGGCGCTGGCCGCGGCCATTGCGGCAGGCGAAGGGCCCGAACTCAACCGGCTGGCGAGCGAGATTTTCGTCTGGCTGGTCGAGGATCTGCGCGATGGCCGCACGCCGATGGAATCGCGCCGCCAGTGGTTCGTGGTCGATCCCGATGCGGACCGCATGCCTTCGGGCACGCTGCTGCAGAGCGCGCTTGCTTCGGGCGACATTGCGGGCACTCTGCGCGGGCTCAATCCGGTCAATCCCGATTACGCGCGGCTGCGCGGCGAACTGGCCAAGGAAGACGATCCGGCGCGCGCCAAGCTGATCCGCGCCAATATGGATCGCTGGCGCTGGCTGCCGCAGGATCTGGGCCGGCAGTATCTGCTGACCAACGTACCCGAATTCCAGCTGCGGCTGACGGTCAACAACCGCATTATCAAGAGCTACCGCACCGTGGTCGGCAAGCCCGGCCGCACGGCGACCCCGCAGCTCGCGGAAATGGTCGAAGCGGTGATCTTCAACCCGACCTGGACCGTGCCGCAATCAATCGTGAAGGGTGAAGGGCTGGGCGCAAAGGTGCTGGGCAATCCGGGCTGGGCGCGCTCTGCCGGATACAAGGCGACCAAGGGTGCCAATGGCTGGGTCAGCGTGGTGCAGCAGCCGGGGCCGAACAATTCGCTCGGCCTGATGAAGCTCGACATGCCCAACGAACACGCGATCTTCCTTCACGACACACCCAGCCGCCACCTGTTCAACCAGACGGATCGCGCATTGAGCCATGGCTGCATCCGCGTGCAGGGCGCGCGCGAACTGGCAATGACCATGTCCATGCTGGGCAACGCCACGAGCAAGGAAGACCTGCCGGTAATTCAGGCCGAGGTGAGCGAGATTACCACCAGCGGCGAATACACCCGCTATCCGATGGCCAAGCAGTGGCCGGTCTATATCACCTATTTCACCATGGCGAGCGATGTGGACGGCAAGCTGCGCAGCTTCGGCGACCTTTATGGCCGCGATGCGCCGGTACTCGAAGCGCTCGACGCCCCGCGCCAGTCGGACCGCGCCCGCAAGACCAGCGAAGAAGTGATCGAGATCGTGGACGATCTCCAGACCAGCTGATTATCTGCTCCCGCCCGCAGGTCGGGCGGGGGTCAGTAGGCGCCCGGATTGGTCTGTTCGAATGTCCCGCCATAGGGGCTGCGCAACAACTCGGTCTGCACGATGGGCGGGGTGACGCGATAGCCGGTCTCGGTGAGGCCGAGACTGTCGGCAAACACCAGTCGCCCGCCGGACAGATCGATCAGCGCACGGTCGAATTGCACCGGGCCCATCGCAAGGCATCCATTCGAGCGCCCAAGGCGGCCGTAGCGGTCGACATGTTCGGGCGTGGCGTAATTTGCCTGATGCATCACGATGGCACGCGGCAGGGCGTTGGAATTGGTGCTGTCCAGCCCGTCCAGCCGGATCGAGGTGCCATAACGGCCGCGATACCAGCTGCGAGTCATATAGGCGCCGCGGCTGGTCGCTTCGCTGCCTTCGATATTCGAATAGCGTTTGAGCCAGCCGTCATGCTCGCTGTCCGAACCGGTGCCGTGGCTGACGTGGAAACTCTCCACCCGTTCGTTGTCCAGATCGACGAAATGGAAGCGCCGGTGCGCCGAATGCAGACCGAAATCGGCGATGCCCACAACGTCGCGCTTCCAGATACCCGCGCCTGCACGGGCAAGCTGCTGGCGTGCAATCTCGATCAGCTGGCGGTCACGCGCGGCTGTGGGGTTGTATTGTGCGAAAACCTTGCCCGGCAGCGCCATGGCGGCGCCCGCAGCAAGCGTTCCCTTGATGATGTCACGGCGATTCATGGCTTCATCCTATAGCATTCAAACCGCTAGCGGGAGATGAACGGTCACAATCCGCACTCGGCCCGGCGCGGCACTGCATCGAACAGGCGTATTGCAGGCGAAGAATTGTCAGAGAAACCCGGTGTGTTCGGCGAGGATCTTTATGCCCAGAGCGATCAGGATGACGCCGCCCAAAACTTCGGCAGGACGCCCGAACCGGTCCCCCGCGCTCCGCCCCAGCACGACGCCGATGCCCGAAAGCGCGAACGTCACCAGCGCGATCAGTGCGCAGGCGGCAAGCGGATCGATGGCCAGCGTCGGCAGGGTAAGCCCGGCGGCCAGCGCATCGACACTGGTGGCGATCGCGGCGACCAGCAGCGGCCAGCCACTGAGCTTGTGCCCGCCCTCTTCCTCGGGATTGTCCAGAATCATCCGCACGCCAAGGAAACTCAGCAATCCGAAGGCGATCCAGTGATCGACGCTGGCGACATAGGCGAGCGCGAATGCTCCGATGAGCCAGCCGATGAGCGGCATCACCCCCTGCGCCACGCCAAACGCACCCGCCACCAGCAGCCCGTCACGCGCACCGGGGCGGAACTTCGCCCCTTGCGTCAGTGCAACGGCAAAGGCGTCCATCGCCAGCGCGAGCGCCAGCAACATGGCTTCGGCAATCGGAAATCCCATTGCGATTATTCGGCTGCCTCGGCGTGCGGATCGAAGGTGCTGGCCGTACCAGCCTCGATCTGCGCGGCCTTTTCCTCGACCAGTTTCACGATATGGTCGAGCATGGCGTCATTCTCGATGTGATGGTCCTTCACGCCAGAGAGATAGACCATGTGCTTGCCATTGCCGCCGCCGGTGAGGCCGATATCGGTCTCGCGCGCTTCGCCGGGGCCGTTGACCACGCAGCCGAGCACCGAGAGGCTCATCGGGGTCTTGATGTGCTCCAGCCGCGCTTCGAGTGCCTCGACCGTGCGGATTACGTCAAACCCCTGGCGCGAGCAGCTGGGGCAGGAAACCACGCGAACGCCGCGTGTCCTCAGGCCCAGTGCTTTCAGCATTTCAAAGCCGACCTTGACCTCGCGCTCCGGCTCGGCGGATAGCGACACCCGGATCGTGTCGCCAATGCCCGCCCACAGCAGGCTGCCGATGCCGATCGAGCTCTTGACTGTACCGCCGATCAGGCCGCCCGCTTCGGTAATGCCCAGATGCAGCGGGCAATCGACTGTTTCGGCAAGGCCGTGATAGGCCGCCACGGCGAGGAACACGTCGCTCGCCTTCACCGCCACCTTGTATTCGTGGAAGTCGTGATCCTGCAGCAGCTTGATATGGTCGAGCGCGCTTTCGATCAGCGCCTCGGGGCAGGGCTCGCCATATTTCTCGAGCAAATCCTTCTCGAGCGACCCGGCGTTGACCCCGATGCGGATCGCGCAGCCATTGGCCTTGGCGGCGCGAACCACTTCCGCCACACGTTCGGACGAGCCGATATTACCCGGGTTGATGCGCAGACAGGCCGCGCCCTTGTCGGCCGCTTCAAGCGCGCGCTTGTAGTGGAAATGGATGTCGGCAACGATCGGCACATTGGCCGCGCGGGTGATCTCGTCAAAGCGCGCGGTCGATTCCTCGGTCGGGCAGGACACGCGGATTATGTCCGCGCCTGCATCCTCGCAGCGGCGGATCTGGTCGATGGTCGCCGCCAAATCCTCGGTCGGGGTATTGGTCATGGTCTGCACCGAAATCGGCGCATCGCCACCCACGGGGACATTGCCCACTATGACCTGGCGGCTCTTGCGGCGCTCGATAGTGCGCCACGGACGGATCGATGAACCAATCGAAGACATGGCGCGCGATATAGTGGGCAGTTGATGAAGGGGCAATGACAGCGCGCACGGCTTGCGGCATGAAGTGCGCATGAGCGAAACTCCTGTCACCATCCCGTCAAATGTAGAGGATTGCCCGCTGCTGATCGGTCGCGTGCTCAATGGCAAGGGTGGCGCGCGCTCTATCGGTTGGGACGAGGCGCAGGGCTGGAAGCCGGCAAAGAAGGACGAGGTGCTGTGGCTGCACATGCTGCGCTCTTGCCCCGATCTCGACGATTGGCTGCAGGAGCAGTTCGACATTCCCGAGCCAACCGCCGATCTGCTGGTGTCCGACCAGACCCGCCCGCGCGCCTTCCGCGAGAATGGCGCGCTGGTGGCCACTTTGCGCGATCTCAATTTCAATCCGGGGTCCGAACCGGAAGACATGATTTCGATGCAGTTATGGAGCAATGGCACGCATATCGTAACCTTGCGCCGCGCCCCGCAGCAGAGCCCGAACGAAATTCGCGACCAGCTCGATCGCGGAATGGGGCCAGCCGATGCGGGTGCGATGGTCACGCAGATCGTCGAGCTGATCATGGATCACCTCAGCCTTGCCGTGGTCGAGATTAATGAGACGATCGATCGGCTCGAAGACGATGTGACCGAACATTCTGTGCGCGAGCGTGCGCGCCAGATTTCGGATATCCGCCGCGATTGCCTTGCCCTGCAACGCCACCTCGCGCCGCAGCACGAGGCGCTGGAGCAAATCGGCCGCGACGCGCCCGAATGGTTCGAGCAGCACGACCGGCGCGAGATCGTGGAGAGCATCGACCGGCTGCGCCGCCACCTGGACGATATCAATATCAGCAAGGAAAGTGCCGTCGTGCTGCAGGACGAACTGCGCGCGCGCAGCATGGCGATCAGCCAGGACGCGACCTACAAGCTGGGGGTGATGGCGGGCGTGTTCCTGCCGCTGACCTTCTTCACCGGCCTGCTGGGCAGCAATGTTGCAGGGATTCCCTGGGCCGATGAGCCCTGGGCGTTTTGGGGCGTCACCGTCGCCTGCGCGTCGATCACTGCGGGGATCCTGCTGATCTTCTGGCGTCTGCGGTGGTTGTGACCGGCTACCAGCGAACCAGCGGCGGGACTGCGTAACGCCCGACCAGCCCCAGCAGCGCGACCGGGGCGACATGCCAGATGCCCAGATGCGCAATTGTGTCGACCGGGCAGGCCAGGCCATAGGCGCAGCTGCCGATCGCTCCTGCCGCCACGCCCGTCAGGGTTCCGGCTGCAGTCAGCGAAACCGGCGCCCCCTTTCGCAGCCACAGCACCAGTGACGCAGCAGTGATCAGTCCGAATCCGGTTCCGGCGAGGAAGCAGTCCGGGCCGGCATGGTCGTGCCGTATCGCGGTTGCCAGGCCGTTCACCCCCAGCATCAGCAAGGCTGTCAGCGGAAGCAGCGCCAGCATGGCAGCCGACCAGCGCGCGCCTTCCTGGGAATTGCCCACCTGCGGGCTCGCCATGCGCACGACAGCGAACGCCGAACACCCACCAAGAATGCCGAGCATTCCATTGGCCAGAAAATAGGGGACGGAGGCTTCGCCGGTCAGAACTCCGTGCCAGAACCCGTCCATCACCAGAACCAGCAGGGCGGTGGCAATCGCGGCAAGCAGCACCCACGCCATTCCCGTTCGAATCCGCAAGGGGACAACCGGCGCAAGATCGTCGGCCAGCGAATCGATCAGGGCATCGGGCATGCGGCCATTCCTGCTGTTCATTTCATTCCGCCTTCTCGACGAGCGCGGACAGTTTCTTCAGCCCGCGATGGATATTCACTTTGACCAGGCTTTCGCTCTGGCCGCTTCTTGCGGCTGCCTCGGCAATCGACAAGCCTTCGATCTTGACCAGTTCGATCGCCGTTTGCTGCTTTTCGGGCAGGTGGACGAACAGCCGCTCCAGGCTCATCCGTGCCATCACCGCTTCTTCTTCGCTGTCTTCGGCCGCGTCATGCTCGCCCAGCTCCTCTTCGGCCGAGCGATAGGCGCGGCGCAGGTGGTCGACCCAGCGATAGCGGGCGATTGCCGCCAGCCAGGGGTAGAACGGGCGCGAGGGATCCCAGGATGCGCGCTTGTGATGCACCGCCAGCAGCACTTCCTGCACCAGATCATCGATCTGCGTCGGGGCGATGCGCTTGCGGTAATAGCGCTCGAGCCACAGCTGGATTTCACCCAGAAGCGCGCGATAAATGGCCTTGTCGCCCTTTTGCGACGCGGCCATCATCCGGGCCATCGTGGCTTCATCCGCAATCACGCTCTATCCTCCGCCAGCACCGCTATCATTTGCGCCGACGCGATACGAGCAGCGCATCAAGCGAGATGGCACCACCGCCGCGCGATACCAGCATCGCGGCAAGCGCGATCCAGACTATATGCGTCGTCCACCAGGCTTCGGGATAGACGAAGAACTGGATCACCAGCGTCATCGCCAGTAGCGACAGGGCGGCAAAGCGGGTGAACAGACCGGTGACGAGCAATAGGGGAAACAGGTGTTCGGCATAGGTAGCGAGCGGCGCGGCGATGGCGGCAGACAGCGGCAGGCCGGTGTATTCGTACTCGAACAGGAACCGAGCGCTGTCGCTCACCGTCAGCAGGGTGCCTTCCTCGACCTTGCTGCGGCCGGAACGCCAGAATATCCCCGCCAGCGCCACACGGGTGACCAGCAGCGCCAGACTTTCCGGCAGGCGCGAAGCCAGGGCGCCGGTCAGCCGATCATAGCGGGACAGCAATTTCTGCATGGATCACCTCGCGTGGCAGGGAAAGGTTCAGCGTTTGATCGGGGTGAGTGAGCCTTTGCCCTTCGGCGTCTCGATCTTCTCGCAGCTGCCCTTCTTGACCAGCTTCCAGGCATCGCCCTGATAGTCACGGGTGGACGTGCCTGCGCAGCTTGTGCCGGGCCCGGCAGCGCAATCATTGCCGCCGGCTTTGGCGATTCCGTAGCACTTCTCCATTGGCGGGCGCTTTTGCGCTGCTGCGGGTGAAGCAACCATGCCGGCGGCGAGGCTGGCGGTAAGGGCAAGCCCGGCGAGGCGGGCGATGGACTGGCTGTTCATGATGCATTTCTCCGAATGTGAGGCGCCCTGCGTATCGGGCAGCTTCTGACCCCTCATTCGGGCAATGGTGGCACCGGGTTACGCCGCCACCGGAATTTATCGCTGAACCCTTGTGTGTAACCGGGCCGGGCAAGTGGCCGAATGATCCACCGTGCGACTTTGCACCATTCACACAAAGGATCTGATGCCATGACTATCGCTACTCGCAAGAAGGCAACTGCAGCAGCTGCTGCTGCCTTTGCGCTCAGCTCAATGAGCGCCTTTGCTGCACCTGCGCCCGCCGGCAGCAGCGGCACTGCCGTTGCCGCTTCGGATATGGTGCATTGCTACGGCATCAACAGCTGCAAGGGCCAGGCCGACTGCGCCACTTCGGAACATGCCTGCAAGGGCCAGAACGAATGCAAGGGCCACGGCTTCAAGGCCATGAAGGCAGGCGATTGCCTGACCAAAGGCGGCACAATCGGCGATCTTGGTCAGGGCTGACATTTGCGAGTTTGGCGGCCCGGCGTCCGGGGGGAAGCACCCCCCCTTAATTCCCCCCCCCTTTCGTCCTGCGCCGGGTCGCCAATCCACCTTTTCGAAGGAACCAAGCTGTGAACGCCATCACCCCCTTCCACGGTTTCGGACTCGGTCTGCGCCGGACGCATTATGCCGATTTCCTCGATGGCGATGTGCCAGTCGATTTCGTCGAAGTGATTTCGGAAAACTTCATGGTCGATGGCGGCAAGCCATTGCGCGTGCTCGAACAGGTGCGTGCGAAGCATCCGGTAGCCATGCATGGCGTGTCGATGTCGATCGGGTCGGCGCAGGGGCTCGATGCGGAGTATCTCGCGGCGCTCAAGGCGCTCGCCGACAGGATCGAGCCGCTGTGGGTGTCCGACCATTTGTGCTGGACCCGCACCAGCGCGCATAACAGCCACGACCTGCTGCCTCTGCCGCTTACACGGGAGGCGCTTGATCTGGTTTGCGCCAATATCGACCATGCGCAGGATGCGCTGGGCAGGGCCATGCTGTTCGAGA
>CBFGON010000039.1:0-20489 GCA_965650395.1 uncultured Qipengyuania sp.
GGCCAGCGCCATCGCGATATAGACTACCGCCGCGTTGAAGCTGTGGCCGCTGGGGAAGCTCTCGCCACCCGCCTCCATCAGATGCGGCACGATCTGCGGCCGCTCGCGCCCGACCAAGTGCTTCAGCCCGGTGTTGGCGATCCACCCGCTGGCAACGGTCATGCCGAACAGCACTGCCTCGCGCCGCAGTCGCAGGAACAGCAGCGCCACCACCGCGCCGGTCGCAAAGATGTTGCGCAGGAACACGCCGCCCAGCGCGGTAACATCGCGGGTGATCTCCAGCAGCAATGGCGTTCCGGCAAATCCATGTGCCTCGCCTTTGCGCGCCGCCAGCAGGCCCCAGTCATCGAAGCCGACGGTCCGCCCGCCCAGCACCAGCCACACCATCACGGCAAAGCCCGCCCAGCATATCGCCGCTGCGATCAGCGCCTTGCGCCGGTCGATGGCAAAGCCGCGTTCGGGCAGGCGAACCGTCTCGGCAGGCAAGTGGTGCGGGTCGTGAATGATATCGTCCATGCACGGGGAACAAGCGGGGCGGCGATGGTGTTCCGAAGCCTATGACATCGCCGCAAATCGTCTGGCTGCGCCGCGACCTGCGGCTTGCCGATCAGGCAGCCCTGTTTGCCGCCGCGCAGGCGGGCCCGGTTGTGCCTGTCTATGTGCTCGATGACGAGGCCGCGGGCGATCACGCCTATGGCGGAGCAAGCCGCTGGTGGCTGCACCATTCGCTTGCCTCATTGTCCGAGGCTCTGGGAGCGAAAGGCTCACGTCTTATCCTGCGCCGCGGCGATGCGGCTGAGGTGCTGGCAGAGCTGGCGGAGGAGACGGGCGCTGCTGCCGTCCACGCCATCCGCCATTTCGAGCCGTGGTGGCGCAAGGCGCAGGGGCGGCTGAAGGAGCAGGTCATGCTGCATCTTTACGACGGCAATTACCTGCTGCCGCCCGGCGTTGTACGGACGGGATCGGGCCAGCCGTTCAAGATCTTCACGCCCTTTTCGAAGGCGGTGTTTGCCGAAATGCCGCCGCACGATCCGCTGCCTGCACCGGAGGTGATCGAGGTTCCGGCGCAATGGCCCGCCAGCGACACGCTGGAGGATTGGGCACTGCTCCCGACACGGCCCGACTGGGCCATCGGCTTGCGCGAGTTCTGGCAGGTAGGCGAAGCGGCGGCGCAGGAGCGCGTGAACGAATGGGCCGAGGATGTCAGCGCCTATTCCGACGCGCGCAATCTGCCTTCCATTGACGGTTCGAGCCGACTATCGCCGCATCTCCATTTCGGAGAGGTCTCGCCCGCGCACGTGTGGCACGGCGTGGTCCACGGGCGCGGTAAGGGACCCTGGAGCTATGCGCGCGAATTGATCTGGCGCGACTACGCGACCAATGTGATCGCCGAAAATCCCGCCTATCCTCGCCAAAGCTATCGCGAGGGTTTCGAGGCCGTGTGGCGCGATGATGCGGCGGTGGAGGACGATCTGGCCCGCTGGCAGCGTGGGCAGACGGGCTACCCCATCGTCGATGCCGGCATGCGCCAGCTGTGGCAGACCGGGTGGATGCACAACCGCGTGCGGATGATCGCCGCCAGTTTCCTGGTCAAGCATCTGCTGATCGACTGGCGGCGCGGCGAGCAGTGGTTCTGGGATACGCTGGTCGACGCCGATTACGCCAACAATGGCGTCAACTGGCAGTGGGTGGCCGGCACGGGTGTCGACAGCAATATGTTCGTGCGGATCATGGCCCCGTTGCTGCAAAGCGAGAAGTTTGATGCGGCTGGCTATATCCGCGAATATGTGCCCGAATTGGCGGCGCTATCCGACGACGAAATCCACGATCCGCCGGACGATATGCGCGATACATATCCCGCCAGGATAATCGGCCACCGCGAAGCGCGCGAGCGGGCGCTGGCGGCTTACCGTGCTGCCAAGGACTAGAGTGTTAGCCGCTTCACCATCAGGCGCTTGGCCACCAGCACTGCCACCAGCGGAAGGATCGCGGCAGAGGCCAGCATCCAGTCGGGATGCGGGAACATCTGCGTGGTCCACAGGCCCAGTCCGGCGATCGTCACCGCCACCACCCAGGCGGGCATCGCCTGTCGTGCAATTGCGATTGCTGTGCAGGCTCCCGCAAGCGAGCCGAGGAACCATGCCACCACCACCGCGAATTTGGCCTCGAACGGAATTTGAGCCATCAGCCGGGCCTGGTCTTCAGGATTGGCGAGGTCCAGACCCGGCGGAGGTGGGAAGATCGCATGACCCAGGCCTTCAACCAGGCCCACCACAACCATCGCGACCACCAGCCCGGCAATGGCTGCCACGGCCGCCCTGATTGCAGGATTGCTCATCACCCATACTCCCTGTCGTTTTTGGCTGACTACCACCCGTGCCAAGGCAGCGCCAGCTTGCGTGCCGCGGGTCGCGGAGTCATATCCGGCGCATGGACATGCACACCGGCCAGCGCGGGCGCGATTTGATCGAGGGGTCGAAGATCTTCGCGCGCAAGCCCGGCTGGCTGGCCCGGTTGATCGCGCCCGGTTTCGGGAAGATCCTCGACCGGATCGATGCGGCGCTGATTACCGGCACGATCCACGGCACGCTGCCCGATGGATCGCCCAAAGTGCTGGGCAATCGCGCACCGGGTTTCGAATGCGTGGTGGAGTTGCGCAGCTGGAATGCACTGGTGCGGCTGGCCAGCAATGGCTCGGTCGGCTGGTATCAGGCTTGGGAAGCTGGGGAGTGGTGGAGCCCCGATCCGGTGCCGCTGTTCGCCCTGTTCATGCAGCATGCCGAACGGCTTGGCGATACGGCCCGCGCCAAGGGGCCGTTCCGCCAAGCGCTCAAGCTGGCGCATCTGGTCAACCGGAATACCCATCAAGGGGCGCAGAAGAATATCTCGGCGCATTACGATCTCGGCAATGATTTCTACAGCGCATGGCTCGATCCGACGATGAGCTATTCTTCGGCATTCGCGGTCAGCGATGACGGGCTGGAGGCAGCGCAGCGGCGCAAGTGGGACACGCTCGCGGTGCGCCTCGGTGACCCCGCTACGGTGCTCGAAATCGGTTGCGGCTGGGGTGCGCTTGCCGGTTACCTTGCGGAACGGGGGAGCGATGTAACGGCGATCAGCCTTTCCGACGAGCAATTGGGTTGGGCAAGGGCGCGGCATAGTGACGCCATCCATTTCCTCAAGCAGGACTACCGCGATACCACGGGAAGCTTCGACGCCATCGTAAGTGTCGAGATGGTAGAGGCCTTGGGGCGCGAATACTGGGCTACTTTCATGGATTGCATAGCACGCAATCTGAGGCCGGGTGGACGCGCGGCGATCCAGTACATCTCGATGCGCGAAAATCTGTTCCACTCCTACTCGGCCAGCGCCGATTTCATCCAGGCCTATATCTTCCCGGGCGGATTGCTGATCCGAACCAGCGAATTTCGAAAACTGGCGGAAGCGCGCGGATTGGAGTGGCAGGAGCAGGTCGATTTCGGCCTCGACTACGCCGAAACGCTGCGCCTTTGGCGGGACAATTTCGACCGGGCAGAGGCGGAAGGTCGTCTGCCATCCGGTTTTGACGCGCAATTTTGCGATCTGTGGCGCTATTACCTGATGTATTGCGAAGGCGGCTTCCGCGGTGGCGGGATCGACGTCCATCAGGTCGCGCTGGTGAAGGGGAAATGAGGATGCACAAGTTTCTGGTTTCAATGTCAGCGCTGGCGCTGGTTGGCTGTGCGGCGTCTCCGACAGTTCTGAATGACAATCCCGCGCCAATTGTGGTGCAAAGTGTCCCCGAGAATCTGGCCAGTCTCGATCCGGCAGATTCCATCCTGTTCTGGAGCGATGAGCGCCGCTCTGCTGCCTTTCGTGACATGGAGAAATCATTCGCTGGGCTCGAAGTCGCGCAATCAGGCGCCGTGCGCGCCTTGCCTGCGGGTAAGGCATTATCGAGCGACGGGCAGGCGGCAATCAGATCGTTTATGGCTGAAACGCAGGCATCAGGCGTGATGGTGCTCGACAATGGCAAGGTCCGGTTCGAGGATTACGCATTGGGGTTTGGCCCTGAAGGACGATGGACCAGTTTCTCGGTGGCAAAGAGCTTTACCTCGACTTTGCTGGGCGCGGCCATCCGGGATGGCAAGATCAGCGGGTTGGAGCAGCCGGTCACCTCGATCATCCCTGAACTGGCCGGAACCGCTTATGATGGCGTTACCGTGGGCCAGATCGCCACCATGACCTCTGGCGTGGCTTGGAACGAGGATTATACCGACCCCGGCAGCGATGTGGCGAAGATGCTGGCGATCGCCCCGAAGCCGGGCGAATCGCAGACGGTGACTTACGCCCGCACGCTCAAGCGAGAGGCTCCGGCGGGCGAGAAGTGGGTTTACAAGACGCTGGAGACCAACCTGCTCGGGCTGATCGTGGAAAAAGCGACCGGTCGTTCGTTGGCCGATTATGCCGGTGAAAAGATTGCTCGCCCTGCCGGTTTTGCTGGCAAGCTGTTCTGGATGCAGGATCTGACCGGCGGCAACATCGGCGGGTGCTGCATTTCACTGAAGCTGTCGGACTACGCCCGCTTCGGCCAATTCGTGCTTGAGGGCGGTCATGACACCGTGCCCGAAGGCTGGTTTGCCGATGCGGGCAGGGCGCAAGTGTCTTTTGCCCCCAAGGCACCTGGCTTCGGCTACGGCTATCAATGGTGGGCTTACCCGGGCGGCAATTACGGCGCACAGGGGATTTTCGGACAGGCAATCACCATCGTCCCGTCAGAACAGCTGGTGGTTGCTGTAGTCAGCAATTGGCCGACTGCCACGAGCAGTACAAATCGCGAGAAGTTCCGTGCGCTGGTCGACCGGATCGCCGCCGAAAGCAATTAGGTCGGGGAGTGGTGGCGGAGGCCCCTGAAGGCACACCGCCACCGACGACGACTTTCCGGACAAGGTTCAGGCCTGGCCCGGAGGCCGCCGCCAAAAATGTCGGTGTCGTCGCCTGACTGAAAAACTCAGTAGGGCCGGTAAACGCCTTCTCCGCTGTAGCGGGCAAGGATGCTGTCGTGCACGATAGGGCTTAGCAGTTCGCTGAAAGCGCATCCGACCATGCAGTTTTCCCACCACACAACCTGTGCCTGGAGCGATTCGAGGCCCGGCAGGGTAAGCCAGCACATCTGGCCTTCGTGCATGCGGTTGATGGCTGCGGCCGAGAAGCCGGAGATCGAAAGGTCGTGGACCACGGTCTGGAATGCGCGGCCACCGCTCGCACGCAGCTGGCCGGGAATGGTCAGCTTGGTACGCGGGGCGCAGCGATCTTCCTGCGCGGCCATCAGGTAACGATCCTGGGTTTGGTAGTTCATATCCGGCGACCTTCTGCCTGAGGATGTCCTTCATCGCGCGTATCCACTCGCACGATATTCGCCGGAATCTCGCCTTTCTGGATTAGGATTTCGTCACTTCACAGGGTTAACTCACCCTTCAACTCGCTCTCGGTGGCGGGTCGGAAAATCGTTAACGAGCAGCGCGACGAGACGGTTTGCAACCTCTTCGGGTGCTTTTACGGTCTGCGGATCTTCACCCGGGTAGGCCTTGGCGCGCATGGCGGTGCGAGTCGCACCCGGATCGATCAGCGCAACGCGGATATTGCCGATCTTCTCGACTTCCTGCGCATAGGCGTCGAGCAGATTGTCGAACGCGGCCTTGGTTGCACCATAGGCTGACCAATAGGCACGCGGGCTTTCGCCAACGCTGCTGGTCAGGCCGATCACGCGACCTGCATCAGCGCGCTTGAGCAGCGGATCAAAGTTCGCGAGCAAGGCCTGAGTAGCGAGCAGGTTGGTGGTCACCGCCTGGCTGAACTGTTTGCCGTCAATTTGCGTTACCGGTGTAAGAGTTGGGAGGTAGGCGGCAGAAATTACGAGATAATCCAGCTTGTCCCAGCGAGTTGCCACAGCGGAGGCAAGCCGCGCGATACCGTCACTTTCGCCAAGATCTACCGGAGCAATTGTCGATGCGCCGCCAATCTCGTGGATGCGGTCTTCGATTGCCTCCAGCGCGCGAACATCGCGCCCGGTCAGAACCACATGGGCCCCAGCTTCGGCCAATGCGACGGCAGTAGCGGCACCGATGCCCTTGCTCGCGCCCGTTACCAGGGCGAGCTTGCCATCGAGGGATTTCGTCATGTCAGGCGACCTTGTTTACCGGAAAGGCGAGTTGCTTCTGCTTGTCTTCACGCCGCGCGAGGTCGGTCAGCGAAGTGGGATAATCGCCCGTAAAGCAGGCATCGCAGAATTGCGGGCATGCGGCATTGCGTGGCTTTTCGCCGACAGCGCGATAAAGCCCGTCGATGGAGACGAAAGCCAGGCTGTCTGCCTTGATGAATTCACGCATGGGTTCGATATCCATGCGCGCGGCAAGCAGTTTGGAGCGTTCGGGCGTATCGACGCCATAGAAGCAGCTATGCGCTGTCGGCGGGCTGGCAACGCGGAAATGTACTTCGCTTGCCCCGGCATCGCACATCATCTCGACAATTTGCAGCGAGGTAGTGCCACGAACGATCGAATCGTCGATCAGCACGATGCGTTTACCTTCGACCAGCTTGCGATTGGCATTGTGTTTGCGCTTCACCCCGGCGTGGCGTGCGCCATCCGATGGCTGGATGAATGTTCGCCCGACATAGTGCGACCGAATGATGCCGAGCTCGAATGGAATGCCCGATGCCTGCGCATAACCGATAGCCGCGGGTACACCGCTGTCTGGCACCGGAACCACCAGGTCAGCTTCGACCGGGCTTTCGACCGCGAGTTCGGCGCCGATGGCCTTACGCGCCTCATAGACGCTTCGCCCGGCAAAGAAGCTGTCCGGACGGCTGAAATAGACATGCTCGAAAATGCAGGGGCGTGCGCGATGCGTCCCGAAGGGGTGGATCGAATCCACATTGCCTTCAAAATCGACCTTGATCAGTTCGCCTGGTTCTACTTCGCGGATCAGCTCCGCGCCGACCACATCGAAGGCAACACTCTCGCTGGCGAACAAAGTCGCGTCCCCGATGCGGCCCATCACCAGCGGGCGGATACCCAGCGGATCGCGGCAAGCAATCATGCCCTCCGGTGTCATCACAATCAATGCATATGCACCCTCGAGCAGGCGAAGTGCATCGACCAGACGGTCAACGATAGTGGGATAGCGACTCGTGGCGACGAGGTGGATGATGACTTCTGTGTCTGAAGTTGACTGGAAGATCGCCCCGCGTTGCACCAATTCCTCGCGCAGCGTCCCGGCATTGGAAATATTGCCGTTATGCGCCACCGCGAAGCCGCCACTCGCCAGATCGGCATAGAGCGGTTGCACATTGCGCAGGCCCGCGCCGCCCGTGGTGGAATAGCGTACATGCCCAGCGGCCATCTGGCCCGGCAGTTCGGCAATCACCTCTGAAGATGAGAAATTCTCTGCCACATGGCCAAGACCGCGGCGGGCGCGGAATTCGGAGCCGTCCCACGCAATGATGCCCGCTGCTTCCTGCCCGCGATGCTGCAAGGCATGAAGGCCGAGCGCAGTGAGCGCGGCGGCGTCGGTGGCCTTGATGGCCCCGAAAACGCCGCACTCTTCGCGCAGCTTGTCTCCATCCTCGTCGAGGAAGGGGTGGGTGAAGTTCATCGACCTGTCCGCGCTGTATTCCGGATGGCGCCCCAATGGCGATGTTACGGGTGGATTACAAGTGCCAGCGGCGCTCGAATGTGGACCGTGCGGAGCAATTCATTGCGCTGTCAGCCTTGTCTGCCTAAACGCCCCGCACCGGACAACCACATGCAAGGCCTGCCTTGATCCTATCCCCTTTCGAATGGACGATTGCAAAACGCTACCTGCTTCCGGGCAGGAGCGAGGCATTCATCGCGCTGGTCGCAGGCATATCTATCACTGTGGTCATGCTTTCCGTCGCCATGCTGGTGATCGTGATGAGCGTGATGAACGGTTTCCGCGCCGAACTGCTCGACAAGATCGTTGGTCTAAACGGTCATGCGATCGTGCAGGCATATGGCAGCCGGATGGATGGCTGGGAAAGCATCCTTCAGGAGGTGCGCGAGACGCCCGGTGTGGTCGAGGCATCGCCGCTGATAGAGCAGCCACTCCTGACCACATTCAACGGACGAGTGGAAGCTATCCTGTTGCGCGGCAATACACGGCAGGACATCGAGGCGCTGGGCGAAAAGGTTGTCAGTGGCAATATCGCCGCGCTCCAGCCTGGCGCAAGCAAGGTCGCGATCGGGGTGCGTCTTGCTGAAAACATCGGTGCGAGGGTGGGCGATACGATCACGGTGATCAACCCGCAGGGACGCTCGACGCCGTTTGGGACGGTTCCGCGGCAGGTCGGTTATGAAGTGGCGGCGATTTTCGAGGTCGGCATTTACGACTATGATGGGGCCTATGTCGTCATGCCGATGAAGGATGCGCAGACGTTGCTGCTGATCGGCGACGCTGTGCAGATGATCGAGGTCAAGGTGACTGACCCCGACGAGGTTGGTGAAATCCTCGCGCCGGTACAGCAGAAAATTGCGGGACGGGCAGTGGTGCAGGACTGGAAGACTATCAACGCCACATTGTTCGAAGCATTGCAGGTTGAACGCGCCGCGATGGCTTTCGCATTGAGTTTTATGGTGCTGGTGGCGGCATTCAACATCCTGTCGAGCCTCGTCATGCTGGTCCGCGCCAAGACACGCGACATTGCGATTATGCGGACGATGGGAGCAACGCGGCGCAGCCTGACCAAGATTTTCGTGACCACCGGATTCACAGTCGGCGCATTGGGTACCATTGCTGGTTTGCTGTTGGGTGCCTTGGTGCTGGCTTTCCGTGAACAGATCGTGTGGCTGATCAGCAAGGTGACAGGACAGAATCTGTGGGATCCACAAGTACGGTTTCTCAGCACGATCCCCTCCAAGGTAGACCCGGTTGAGATTGCAATGATTGTGACGTTGGCTCTGGTGATGAGCTTCCTCGCTACACTCTATCCCGCATGGAAAGCGGCAAGCACCGATCCCGTACAGGTATTGCGTTATGAGTAGTCCGGTCGTCGAATTGCGCGGATTGACGCGCAGCTTCGAGCAGGGCGGCGAGCGCATCGACGTGCTGCGTGGGGTCAACCTCAGGGTCATGCCTGGCGAGATCGTGGCTCTGCTCGGCCCGTCAGGATCAGGCAAATCGACCATGTTGCAGGCAGTTGGCCTGCTTGAAGGCGGATTTGGCGGCGAAATCGTGATCGCGGGCACATCTGCTGAAAAGTCCGATGCCAATGCCCGTACGACCTTGCGCCGGGATCATTTGGGCTTCGTGTACCAGTTCCATCATTTGCTGCCGGACTTTGATGCCCGCGAGAATGTAGTCCTCCCGCAACTGGTTGCCGGCAAGCCGCGTGAACAAGCCGAAACGCGTGCGGAAGAACTGCTCAAAGCACTTGGCCTTGGCCATCGCCTGACGCATCGCCCGAGTCAGCTTTCCGGTGGCGAGCAGCAACGCGTGGCTGTCGCCCGCGGACTTGCCAATCGACCGGAACTTGTTCTGGCTGACGAGCCCACCGGCAACCTCGACGAAGCTACTGCTGATAAGGTGCTCGAACAATTCCTCGCGCTGGTGCGCGGCGAGGGAAGCGCAGCGCTCATCGCGACTCACAACGAACGACTTGCCGAACGTATGGATCGCGTCGTGCGGCTGCATGAAGGCGTGCTGGAATAACGCATCTTCAAGGGCTATCTTTTGCTCTCATCAGGAGCTTTGAACATGACGACCATCGCCGATTTCACCGTTTCCACCAACAAGGGCGCGGAACTCGATCTCAAGGAGAAGCTCGGCAAGGTTTTGCTGGTGGTCAATACGGCAAGCAAATGCGGTTTCACTCCTCAATATGACGGGCTGGAGAAGCTATTTCAGGACTATGGTGATCGCGGTTTCGAAGTGATGGCTTTCCCCTGCAATCAGTTCGGCGGTCAGGAACCGGGCGACGCCGACGAGATCGAGCAATTCTGCAAGGTCAATTTCGGTCTCACTTTCCCGCTGATGGCCAAGGTCGATGTTAATGGGGAACACGCCAGCCCGTTGTTCGACTGGATGAAGAGGGAAGCGCCGGGATTGATGGGCTCGAAATCGATCAAATGGAACTTCACCAAATTCCTGATCGACCGGGAAGGCAATGTAGTGCGGCGCTATGGCCCGAACGATGCCCCCGCCGGGATTGCGAAGGACATCGAGAAGCTGCTCTGACTTCTCCGCAAGCTATACACAATTGATGCGTTTGCCCGCTGGAGATTTGGCCGCGCGATACGCATATTGCGAGGATGCCTTACAAGCCCTTCGTCCCCCTGCGCGTTCTGTCAGCCTATTCGATGCTTGAAGGTGCCATCGATCCCAAGGGCATGGCCAAGCTGGCGAGAGAACGGGGATTTCCGGCCATTGCTCTTGCCGACCGAAATGGCCTTTATGGCGCGGTGATGTTTGCCAATGCCTGCAAGGGCGAAGGTGTGCAGCCGATAATCGGAACTCTACTGGGCGTGGCGCGCGGTGGCGAATCGCGGATCGTCGACTACCTGCCGCTCTATGCGCAGGACGAAGCAGGCTATGACAATCTTTGCCACCTCGTTTCAAAGGCACATCTTGAACGACCGCTGGAACTCGAGCCGCATGTCCGCCTTGCCGATCTCGAGGGACATACTGGTGGCTTGATCGCGCTGACCGGCGCGTCGGAAGGCGGAGTAACGCGGTTATTCGCTGAGGAGCAGCACGAAGCGGGCCATCGATTACTTGACAGTTTGCAGGCGCTTTTTCCTGGTCGCCTTTACATTGAAATTTCGCGCAGGGGCGATCCGGTCGAGGAAGCTGCCGAGGCTGCCTTGATCGAGCAGGCCTATGCGCGCGACCTGCCGCTGGTTGCCACCAATCCCGCCAATTTTGCAGAGATGCACAATCACAAGGCGCATGACGCCATGCTGTGCATTGCAGCATCGAGCCATATCGAGCGCGACGACCGCATACGGTCCAACCCTGAAGCCTGGGTAAAAACCTATCATATAATGGACGAGGGCTTTGCGGACCTGCCCGAGGCGGTGATGAACACGCTGGTGATCGCGCAGCGCTGCGCCTTCGCACCGCCCTATCGCCAACCGATCCTGCCAAGCCTGGCGGGCGATCTCGCGGGCGAAGCGAAGATGTTGGCAGATGACGCACGGCGAGGTCTGGAAGCCCGTCTCGCGCCTTATGGCGAAATGACGGAGGAAGATCGAAAGGTCTATTTCGACCGGCTCGACTTTGAAGTCGGGGTCATCAACCAGATGGGCTTCCCCGGCTACTTCCTGATCGTGGCGGACTTTATCAAATGGGCGAAGGATCACGACATTCCGGTAGGGCCGGGTCGTGGTTCAGGTGCCGGTTCTGTGGTCGCGTGGGCGCTAACGATTACCGATCTCGACCCGCTCAAACTTGGATTGCTGTTCGAACGCTTCCTCAATCCGGAACGCGTGTCGATGCCTGACTTCGATATCGACTTCTGCGAAACGCGGCGCGGCGAAGTGATCCGCTATGTGCAGCAGAAATACGGCCATGACCACGTCGCGCAGATCATCACATTCGGTAAGCTGAAGGCGAGGGCGGTTTTACGCGATACCGGCCGGATCCTGCAAATGAGCTACGGCCATGTCGACCGCATTTGCAAGATGGTGCCCAATCATCCGACCGATCCGTGGACCCTGCCGCGCACGCTCAATGGTGCAGCAGATTTCAAGCGTGAGTACGACAATGACAATCAGGTAAAGCGCCTCGTCGATCTGGCGATGCAGCTTGAGGGCTTCCCGCGCAATTCCTCGACCCACGCGGCGGGCGTCGTGATCGGTGACCGTCCGCTTGCACAGCTTGTCCCGCTTTACCGCGATCCGCGTTCGGACATGCCGGTGACGCAATACGACATGAAGAATGTCGAAAGTAGCGGGCTGGTGAAATTCGATTTCCTCGGGCTCAAGACCCTGTCAGTGCTGAAGAAGGCGACGGACCTGCTCAAGAAGCGCGATATCGATATCGACCTTTCTTTGCTGCCGCTTGATGATGCGGCGGTTTATGACCTGATGAAGGCGGGCAACACAGTCGGTGTCTTCCAGCTGGAATCGGAAGGAATGCGCCGCACCCTGACGGCCGTGAAACCGACCAACTTTGGCGATATCATTGCGCTCGTCTCGCTCTATCGTCCCGGTCCGATGGACAACATTCCGCTATTCGGAAAGCGCAAGGCGGGCGAGGTGCCGATTGAATATCCGCATCCCAAACTCGAAGGCATTCTCGCTGAAACCTACGGCATCTTCGTCTATCAGGAGCAGGTGATGCAGGCCGCGCAAATCCTTGCAGGCTACTCGCTGGGCGACGCTGATTTGCTGCGCCGTGCGATGGGCAAGAAGGTGCAGGCCGAAATGGACGCACAGCGCCAGCGCTTCGTCGATGGCTGCAAGGACGTGTCGGGCATCGACAAGAAGCAGGCCAATGAACTGTTCGACTTGATCGACAAATTTGCCGGCTATGGCTTCAACAAGTCGCACGCTGCGGCCTATGCTCTGCTTGCCTACCAGACCGGCTGGCTCAAGGCGCATTACCCCGAAGAGTTTTTCGCGGCTTCGATGTGCTTCGACATGCACCAGTCGGAAAAGCTGACGATCTTTGTCGACGATGCGCGGCGTCAGGATGTTGTGGTGGAGGCACCCTGCATCAATCGCTCCGAGGCGGAGTTTACGGTCGAACAAACCGATGACGGATATTCGGTGCGTTATGCTTTGGCAGGAATTCGCAATGTTGGCGAAAAGGCGATGGAAGCGATCGTAGCCGAGCGTGAGACTGCGGGTCGTTACGAGAGTTTGCAGGATTTGTTCGAGCGCATTCCCAAGGGCTCGATGAACTCGCGCCAGTTGGAAGGATTGGCTTGCGCTGGAGCGCTCGACAGTCTCGAGCCCAACCGGGCGAAGGTATTCGCTAATGCCGATATGCTGCTTGCAGTAGCAGATGCCGCTGATCGCGAACGGAGCAGCGGGCAAGGCGGCTTATTCGGTGGCGAGGATCAGCGAGGCGAATCACTTCGACTGAGAGAGGTCGAGGAATGGCCCAGATCAGAGCGCATGGCGAAAGAGCGCGAAAGCTTCGGGTTCTATTTTTCTGCCCACCCTGTTGCTGCATGGCGTGAGGTAGCGTCGGCCAATGGCGCGCGCAGCTATGCTTCGCTGATGACGGGCGGTGCGCCTGCAGGCGGTCGTGCCAATGCGGTGATGGCAGCGATGGTTGAAAAGGTGAACAAGGGCACCACCAAACGAGGCAAGCCTTTTATTCGCGCCGATTTCTCCGATGCATCAGGCCAGTTCAGTGCAGCCTGTTTCGAGGAAGATTTGGTGGAGAAGTTCCTCAAGTGGGCTGAGGACCAGACCTGCATCCTGCTGCAGGTCGAGCTTGATAGTCCAAGTCCTGACGAACCGCCGCGCATAACCGTGCGGGGAGGGGCGCCCCTTTCGGAGATTCGTGGGAGCACTCCGATGTTGCTTACTCTCGATATACACGATGAAGCTGCAGTTGAGGCACTCCGTGAAGAACTTGTCTCTGCCGGAGAAGGCAAGGACGAAGTGCAGGCGACGTTACGGACTCTTACCGAAACTGAACCAATCTTCATTCTTGGGCGCAATTTCGCGCTCGATGGCGAACTTGCAGAACGCTTGGCAAGCGTGCCTGGCCTTGCCAAAGTGCAGCTCGACAAGCGACGTGGAGGAGCACACCTCAAACTCGTCGCCTGATACTCCCCGCGTAACGGGGTACTGGGATGAGAGGAGAGGATATGCCGCTCGGAGCGATGCAGGACTGGACCATGCGGATCTCGCACGTGATCGATCACGCAGCGAGAGAGGCTCCCGACCGCGAAATCGTCACCCGCTGGGCTGATGGCAGCGAAACCCGCACCAATTGGGCGGGCATTCGCCGCGATGCTAAGAAGATGGCTCAGGCACTGCAGGTTTTGGGCATCCGGAAGGGCGACCGCGTTGCCAGCCTGGCGATGAACCATTCACGTCACCTCGTCAGTTGGTATGGCGTGGCGGGGATGGGCGGCGTGCTCCACACCGTGAACCCGCGCCTGTTCGAGGACCAGCTAGAATACATCGTCAACCACGCTGAAGACCGCGTGATGATCTATGATGCCGCCTTCCAGCCCATCGTCGACAAGATGCGCGCCCGCTGGACGACGGTAGAGCATTACATCTGCTTCGACTCAGGCGAGAATGCACCGGCTTTTGAAGACTGGATTGGCGCGCATGACGGCAATTTCGAATGGGTTGGCGGTGACGAGCGCGATCCGTGCATGATCTGCTATACCAGCGGAACAACCGGCAATCCCAAGGGCGTTCAATACGAACATCGTTCAACTATACTGCACGCTGTTTGCGGACTTCAGCCGAGCACCTTCAATTTCTCCGCCTCCAGCGTGATGTTGCCTGTGGTGCCCATGTTCCATGCCGCGAGCTGGGGTCTGCCCTATGCTGGCGGGATGGCCGGGATCAAATTCGTGTTCTCGGCGGTCAACGATCCGGCTGTGTTGCACGAGTTGATGATCCGCGAAGGTGTGACCGACAGTGCGGGCGTGCCGACGGTCTGGCTGGCGCATTTCCAATATTGCGACAAGGAAGGCATCGATCTTCCTCCACTGCGTGCTGCCACCATTGGTGGTTCGGCGGCGCCGCGTTTCATGATCGAACGGCTGATGAAGAACGGCACACGCGTCCAACACGCATGGGGTATGACTGAGACCAGCCCGATCGGCACTGTTGGCGGACCGACTGCTGATTGGGATCAGCTAAGCTTCGAAGATAAAGTCGCCAAGACGATGAAACAGGGACGACCTATCTTCGGCGTCGAACTGCGCATTGTCGATCTTGACGATCCGTCCAAAGAGCTGCCGCGCGATGGCCAAAGCAGCGGGGCGCTTCAGATCCGCGGGCCGTGGATCATCAAACGCTACTTCAAGTCCGAGGAAGACGCGGTTTCAGCGGACGGCTGGTTTGATACAGGCGATGTCGGCATCATTCACCCAGACGGGACGCTGCAGCTCACGGACCGCACCAAGGATGTGATCAAATCCGGTGGCGAATGGATCAGTTCCGTCGAGCTGGAAAATGCAGCGGTCGGGCATCCCTCAGTGGCCGAGGCCGCCGCAATCGGCATGCCGCATCCCAAATGGGACGAGCGTCCTGTGCTGTTTGTTGTCCGCAAGGAAGGGGCCGAGTGCTGTGATCGCGACGTTCTGGATTACCTTTCGGACAAGATCGCCAAATGGTGGATGCCCGATGCGGTGGAATTCGTAGACGACATCCCCCACACCGCGACGGGTAAGATCAGCAAAAAGGACCTGCGCGCGCGCTTCGCTGATTATACGCTGCCTGGAGCGTGAGCCGGCTGATCCTGCTGAACAAGCCCTACGGAGTGGTCTCGCAGTTCAGCGGCGGAAAGGATGGGGTGGAGGACACTCTGGCGCATCTGATCGATGTGCCAGGGGTCTATCCGGCGGGTCGGCTCGACAAGGATAGCGAAGGGTTGTTGTTGCTTACCGATGATGGGCGACTGCAATCTCGCATTGCAGAGCCACGCTACAAGTTACCCAAGACCTATATCGTGCAAGTCGAGGGCGACGTCAGCGATACAGCCCTTGAGCAACTCGCGCGCGGTGTCGTGTTGAATGACGGAATGACCCGCCCGGCTCGCGCAAGGCGGATTGATCCGCCGCCCTTGTGGGAACGTAATCCACCAGTACGTTACCGCAAATCCATTCCCGACAGCTGGCTGGCACTGGAAATCACCGAGGGTCGCAATCGGCAAGTACGCCGCATGACCGCTGCAGTTGGTTATCCCACATTGCGGCTTATCCGGTGGCGCATCGGAGGGTGGGCGGTGGATGGAATTGCGCCCGGAGGGTGGCGTGAATTGCAGGTTTAGGGAAAGGTCATTGTGACAGAGATCTACATCGATCCGAGCCGCGCCAATTTCGAGGTGTTCAAATCGCTTCCGCGCGACGAGCCAATTCACATGCTCAACTTGCTGCTCTACCGCCAAGTGGCCGATTATCCCGAGGGTCACGAACATGCGGGTCAGGGCTGGAGCGGGCGGCGTGCCTATGAGGAATACGGCAGAACCAGTGGGCCGATATTTCGCCGCGTTGGTGGCAGCATTGTCTGGCGCGGGATGTTCGAGACCGTGGTTACAGGGCCAGAAGCAATGCGCTGGCACGATGGCTTTGTGGCCCAGTATCCCAACGCCGCGGCATTCTTAGAAATGATCAAGGATGCGGAATACCAGCAGGCAGTCGTCAACCGTACGGCGGCCTTGGACGATAGTCGGCTGGTGCGATTCAAGCCGGATATTGGCGGCGAAGGTTTTTGAAAATCGGCGACAGTTCATTCAAGTGCGGGTAGGGATTCAGCATGATCAAAACACAAATCACGACTCTCCTTGCTCCGCTTGCTTTGATTGCTTGTGCGCAGGCGGCCAGCGCCAAAGTCATTGAAGTGGCCAAGAGCCCATATTGCGGCTGCTGCACGGCCTGGATCGAACACATGCGTGAAGCCGGGTTTACTGTTCAGGTGACCGATGTCGAGGATGTCACCCCCCTCGCCACCGAATTGGGTGTGCCTGTCGAACTGCGTTCCTGCCATACGGCCAAGGTTGAAGGCTATGCGATTGAAGGCCATGTTCCGGCCGAGGATGTGAAACGTCTGATCGAGCAGAAGCCCGATGCGTTGGGATTGGCCGTTCCAGGCATGCCGATAGGTTCGCCGGGGATGGAACACGGCGGACGCTCGGACCAGTATCAGGTTGTTCTCATCGCCAGAGACGGGAAGCATACCGTCTTCGCGACACATGGCGGTAGCCCCGACACTCATACGCATTAGAGCAGGCGCAACTGGCCGCCGGCCGAAGGTGGCCTGAACTGGGTGCAATCCAGTTCGAACCGCGCCTTGCTGAAGCCCGCTCGCTTGCAGGCTAAACGGAAGCGCGAGCGGAACAGATCGGCCCAAACACCGCTCGGTTTCATGCGGCTGAAGAAATCGGGGTCATTGTCCTTGCCCTGCCGGATCGAGCGGACGATGCTCATCACCTTGTCGCCGCGTTCGGGGAAATGGACCGACAGCCATTCGCGGAACAGGGGCGCGACTTCGTGAGGCAGGCGCAGCGGTATCCAGCCGCAGGATTGGACCCCGAGTTCGGCAGCGCGCTGGACGGTTTGTTCCATAAACACATCCGTGATCGCGGGGATGACCGGCGCGAGTGAGCAATGGGTCGGGATACCTTCTTTTGCAAGGTTACCTAACGCTGACAGCCGTTTAGATGGCGAAGCTGCGCGCGGTTCTAGTTTTGCCGACAATTTCGGGTCGAGGCTGGTCACCGAAATCGCGACCGCGACCAGCCTCTGTTCGGCCATAGCAGCCAGCAGGTCGATATCGTCGCAAACCCGATCCGATTTGGTGGTGATTGTCACCGGATGCCGTGCTTCGAGGCACACTTCCAAAACTTGCCTGGTAATGCGGTAAATGCGCTCGATCGGCTGATAGGGGTCGGTGTTCGTTCCCATTGCTATCGGCCTGGGCACGTATCCGGGCTTGGCCATAGTTCTGCGGAGTAGGTCAGCCGCATCGGGCTTGGCAAACAGCCGCGTCTCGAAATCGAGCCCGGGCGACAGATCGTGATAGGCATGGGTAGGGCGGGCGAAGCAGTAAACGCAGCCATGTTCACAGCCGCGATAGGCGTTGATCGAGCGGTCGAACGGAATATCGGGCGATGTGTTGAAGCTGAGGATCGTCTTTGGATGTTCCTCTGTCACCGTCGTCCGCAGTTTGACCGGTGGCCCGTCGAGTTGCTCCATGTAATCGCGCCAGTCCCCGTCGACCTCGCGCGTCGCAAGGCCGAAACGCGTCGACACGTCGCGCGATTGGGCCCCGCGTCCCCTTACTGCTGGTTCGAGTCGTCGCTCCATCCATGAGAACATACATGGAACAAAATGCAGTTCAAAGCAGGATCAGCGTTCGCGCAGGCGCGGCATCAACTCGACGAAATTGCAGGGGCTGTGGCGACTATCGAGCTGGAGTGCGAGAATCTTGTCCCAGCCATCCTTCACCGCGCCATTGGAGCCGGGCAGGGCGAAGATATAGGTCCCGCGCGCAATCACGGCACAGGCACGGCTCTGCAGGGTGCTGGTGCCGATGCTTTCAAAGCTGACCCAGCGGAACAACTCGCCGAAACCGGGAATGTCCTTGTCCTTCACCCGGTCCAGCGCCTCGGGCGTGACATCGCGCCCTGTCAGGCCCGTGCCGCCGGTGGTGACGATGGCGTCGATATGCTCGTCATCGATCCAGCGATGGAGATGGGCGGCAATCTCGTTCTTGTCGTCCCGACTGATCTCGCGGGCGGCGAGGCTGTGACCCGCCGAGGCAATCCGCTGTTCCAGTATGTCGCCAGAGGTATCATCCTCGGCTTTGCGGCTGTCCGAAATGGTCAACAGCGCAATATTGACCGGTTTGAAGGTGCGGGTTTCGTCGATCGGCATCAGCGGGTCCTCGGAAAACTGGGCCAGTCATTTTCGACCAGATCTGTGCGGCTCGGCGCATCGGCACCGGCCTGACGCAGATACATCCAGTAATTGCGCATGACGATGGCGACATAGGATCGAGTCTCCCAATAGGGGATCGATTCCATCCACAGCAGCGGGTCGTTCTGATCGTTGATCTCGCTGTTCCAGCGCGCGACGGGCGTTGGACCGGCGTTGTAGGCGGCCATTACCTTGGGCAGATAGCCGCGCGTGTAACCGGCCTGCGCCAGCGCTTCGAGCGCGCGTTGGCCGAAGGCAAGATTATTGGACGGGTTCTTGAGATCGGCATCGGAACCCATGCCGATCGATGCGGCATATTCGCGCCGTGCAATAGGCATGATCTGCATCAGCCCGATGGCGCCTGCCGGGCTCACCACACCTTCGCGGAAATTGGATTCCTGCAATGCATGGGCAAAGGCGAGCGCAGGATCGACTTTCCACCCCCCGCGTGGCTGGTGATAGGCGACTGGCCAGCGCAGACTGGGCGGAGAGGCGGTCCCGCGCGGCGCGTTATAAGCCATGAATGTCTGCGTCCCGGCAAGGCCAAGGGCGCGCGCAAGCCGGGTGAGCGCGATGAACGACGCGGCATCGCCGGTCCGCACTTGCCAGCGCAGCGCCTCGTCTGCCAGATCGCGCCGGTTGATCTCGGCCAGCATGACCGCCTGCCGCACTGCCGGTTCGCGTTCGATCCGGTTCCAGTCCTGTGGGGTGAGATCGGGCGCGGTGTGCGCGCCGGAAAACTGCTGGCCGAGCTGTTCGTAAGCCAGCATTCCATAAAGTGTTTCGTGGTAGCGGGCAGCGCCGCGCAATTGTTCGTCGGCCTTCTCCGGATCGCGGCAGCGGATATAGGCGCGGCTCGCCCAGTAATGGGCTGCAGAGCCCAGTTCCGGGTTGTTCGCCCCGGCGGCGCTGGAACGGAAATATTCCGCCGCCCGTTCGCAATCGCCCAAGCGCCAGGCGGCAAGTCCGGCCACCCAGTCACCTTCCGCCACCCACGGACCGCTGCCCTGCGAGACAAGCTGGGCCATGCCATACGCTTCGGCATCGCGATTCTCGATGTAGTAACTCCACGCCACCCGCTGGCGCCATTCGGCGCGCGACTGCGAGGATAGCGAGGCATCGACACCATCGAGCAGGATGCGTGCGCCGTCAGGATCGTCATTGACGATACGTTCGAGAATGGCCTTGCGCACATCGGGGAGCATGGAACCGTCCTCGATCGTGCTGGGCAAGGTCCGCCGCGTTACGCCGGGCTGACGGACAAGCGTTTGTTCGCGCCGCATGTCGGGCGCCCAGGACAGACCGCGTGTCTGACCAAGCCGCACGATTGCTTCGGCCTGCGGTGCGCTGGGATAGCGCCGCAACCAGTCCTCGATCCGCGTGATGTCGATCCGCGGGCTTTCTGGGTGCAGGTAATAGTTTGCCCGCGCAGCCGCGTGTAGCGGCCCTTCATCGCGCTGGGTCAGCATTTCCTCGACCCGCGCCCAGTTCTTTGCATCGATCGCCTCGAACAGCGAGCCGTAATAGAGCCGGTCATCGCTCGACAGCAGCTGGGGCAGGGCAGCCGAGTGGGAGCGGGTGAAATATTCCACGCTTTGTGATTGGGCGGCCAGCGGAGGGGCGACAGCAATACTGGCAAGGGCGGCGGCAAGGATCAGGGGAGGCTTGGTCATGCGGTCCATTCGAGCCAGCGGTTCCAGAAATTTCTACGGCGTTCGGGCGAACGGGCCAGTTCTGCCAGTTCAGGGGCGATCATCAGTGGCAGCACAGTCTCGCCCAGCCTGACAACCGCAGGTTCGCGGGCGTTCTCTGGCGCGATGCCAAACAAAGGCGCCAGCGCGCGGCCGAAGGCAATAACCCGCATTGGCGATGAC
>CBFGON010000040.1:0-20171 GCA_965650395.1 uncultured Qipengyuania sp.
ACAGCGCGCGATGCGGCGCCTTGAGATGGCCATACCAGGCAAGGTTCATGACCACACTCGATACCGCCAGCATGGCAATCGGGGCGTAGAGGGCAATTCGGCTCAACGGTTTAGCCTTTTTGGTTCGCGCAGAGGCGCAGAGTAAGCAGAGATCGCAGAGGGTCAGTCCGCCTTGTATTCGTTGACCATGCGACGGATACCCTCTTTCATTGTCTCACCAGAGAAATTGAGGAGCAGCCCTACGGGCTGGTTTAGCAGACGCAAGTAAGTGAGCAATTGCTTGGCATGTGCCTTGCTCAATTGTTCGACCGCCTTGATTTCCAAGATCAGCCTGTTCTCGACGAGGATGTCGATTTTGAACGCCGCATCGAACCGATGTCCTTCGATTTCAAGCGGCACGGCCACTTGCCTTGCCACCTCCAAACCCCGCTTCTCCAACCGTCCTGCAAGGACGGCTTCATAAACGGATTCAAGCAATCCCGGTCCAATCTGTCGATGCACTCCAATCGCTTCATCGATAACCACAGCAGAAATATCGTTGATGTCTCGCATCCAAGCCCCTCTGCGATCTCTGCTTACTCTGCGCCTCTGCGCGAACCAAATGCCCCCTAGAAATCCACCGGCCCATCCAGTTCGGCCACCTGCCACGGCAGGCCTTGGGTGTTGAGCATATCCATGAACGGATCGGGGTCCATTTCTTCCATGTTGAACACGCCGTCACCCGCCCATTTGCCGGTTACAACCATCGCGCTGCCGATCATTGCAGGGACGCCTGTGGTGTAGCTGACCGCCTGGTTGCCGGTTTCCTCATAGGCCGCTTCGTGCGAACAGATATTGTTGATATAGAAGGTCTTTTCGCCCGATCCATCGAGCGCCTCGCCGGTTGCGATAACGCCGATATTGGTGTTGCCCTTGGTCGTCTCGCCCAGAGTTTCGGGCTTGGGCAGCACGGCGGCGAGGAACTGCAGCGGGATGATTTCCTGCCCCTTGTACTTGATAGGGTCGATCCGCGTCATGCCGACATTCTGCAGCACGGTGAGGTGCTTGATGTACTCGTCGCCAAAGGTCATCCAGAAGCGCGCGCGCTCCATTTCGGGGTTGAACCTGGCGAGGCTTTCCAGCTCCTCGTGGTACATCATGTACATGTTCTTGGGGCCAACGCCTTCAAAGTCGAATTCGACCTTCTTGGCCATCGCGGGCGTCTCGACAAATTCGCCGTTCTCCCAGTGGCGCGCGGGCGCGGTGACCTCACGAATGTTGATTTCGGGGTTGAAATTGGTGGCAAACGCCTGCCCGTGATCGCCGCCGTTGCAGTCGAGAATGTCGAGCTGGCGGATGGTCTTGAGCTTGTGCTTCTTGAGCCACATGGTGAACACGCTGGTCACGCCCGGATCGAAGCCCGAACCCAGCAGCGCCATGATCCCGCGGTCTTTGAACCGGTCGTGATAGGCCCACTGCCAGTGGTATTCGAACTTGGCTTCGTCCTTGGGCTCGTAATTCGCCGTATCAAGATAATCGACACCTGCCTCCAGACAGGCATCCATGATCGGCAGATCCTGATAGGGCAGCGCCAGATTGACCACGAGCGAAGGGCCGACCTGCTTGATGAGGTTGATCATCGCCGGGACTTCCTCGGCATCAATCGAATAGGTGGCCACATCCACGCCGGTGCGCTGCTTCACGCTGGCGGCGATGGCATCGCACTTGCTCTTGGTACGGCTGGCTAGGTGGATATCGGTGAAGATATCCTTGTTCATCGCCATCTTGTGAACGCAGACCGAGCTGACGCCGCCTGCACCAATGACCAGAACTGTCGACATAGTTGAAATTCTCCGAATTCGATTCTTGCGGCGTCCACTAGCGAAATGCCCGGCCTTCGCCAAACGATCCGCTGTCGCGAACTTTCCTACCGGGCTGCGTCGCGGCTAAGGAGGCGGAATGACAAACCTTCCCATCCCTCTTGCGACGCCTGCCAGTGCCACCTTTCGCCCGGTCGGATTTTTTGCCTTTGGACAGTGTAACACGTGTAACATCGTTCAGGTGTCAGGGGTAAAAGGATGAACGGATTGCGCACACCGAATCATGCAGGCGTGATTGAGGCCGCAGCCAAGATTGCCGATCTCCTTCCCCCCACCCCGCTACTACCGGTCGAAATCGGCGGCGTGCCGGTGTGGGTGAAGGCGGAAATGCTGCAACCGGTCGGTGCCTTCAAGATCCGCGGCGCATGGCATCGCTTGACCGCGCTGAGCGAGGAAGATCGGGCGCGCGGCATGGTCGCCGTATCCTCCGGCAACCATGCGCAAGGCGTGGCATGGGCAGGCCGCAAGCTGGGCATCAAGGCAACCATCGTGATGCCGCACAATGCGCCGCAGGTGAAGCTCGACGCCACCCGCGCGCTGGGTGCCGAGGTAGTTATCTATGAGCGCCCGCGCGAAGATCGCGATGCGGTGGCCGCCGCGCTGATTGCAGAGCGTGGCGGCACGCTGGTTCATGCCTTTGGCGATCCCTGGGTGATCGAAGGCCAAGGCAGCATGGGGGTCGAGATTGCCGCACAATTGGGGCGCGAACCTTCACGGATCGTTGCGCCTAGCGGCGGCGGCGGGCTGGTAGCCGGGCTGTCGCTCGCTTGCCCCGAGGCTGCCATTGTGCCGGTCGAACCGGTGGGATGGGACAAGGTGGGTCAAGCCTTGCGCGCAGGCGAACTGGTGACGCTGAATAGCGGCAATGCGCCAGTGACCATCTGCGACGCGCTGCAACCGCTGGCGACCAAGCAGATCAACCTCGATGTGCTGAAGGACCGCGCCGATCCCGGCGTGACGGTGACGGATGACGAAGTGCGCGCGGCGCAGCGTTTCGCTTTCGCCAAGCTGAGGCTGGTGGTCGAACCGGGCGGTGCGGCGGCGCTGGCTGCGGCGCTGGCGGGCAAGGTGACGCTCGACAGCGATACGGTCATCGTGCTCAGCGGCGGCAATACCGATGCGGCCAGCTTTTCCGCCACGATCGCATCGGAATAGGTTGCGTTTGACAATCTGACTGACGCGCATCAGTTTCGCGCCGAAGGGTCGATAGGGGGAGAACAGACAATGCAAGCCGAGATGCTGGCACCCGCTGCGGTGCTGATAGCGTGGTCGCTGGTCATGCTGCTGTGGACGGCGTTCACGCGGTTCCCGGCACTCAAGAAGGCGGGAATCGACCTTGCCAATGCCAAGCCCGGCGGTCGCGGCCAGGATTTGGAAGGCGTGTTGCCCGATTCCGTGCAGTGGAAATCGCATAATTACGCGCACCTGATGGAACAGCCCACGCTGTTCTACGCCGTCAGCGTGATCATCGCGTTGCTGGGCGCAGGCGCGGGCGATGTGCTGGTGGCGTGGATCTATGTCAGCCTCCGCATCGTCCATTCGCTGTGGCAGGCAACGGTCAACAGGCTGACCGTGCGCTTTCCGCTATTCGTGCTCGGCACAGTGGCACTCGCCTGGCTCGCAATTCGGGCAATCAGCCTTACACTCTTCGCCAATCCGGGAGTTTACGCATGAACACCGTTGACGCAGCAATCCTCCAGCCGGTCGTAATCCTCGCCGCATGGACCATGGTGATGTGGGTGTGGATGTATGCCACGCGCATCCCCGCGATGAGCCGCAATCCCAATATCGATGCCAAGACCAAGGTTGGCGGCACCGGCAAGGATCTCGACGGGCTGCTGCCTGAACAGGTCCAGTGGAAGGCGCACAACTACAACCATCTGCATGAACAGCCGACGCTGTTCTATGCCATCTGCATCGTGCTGGCGATCACCGGCTGGGGCGGCGGGATGAACGCACTGCTGGCGTGGATTTATGTGGGCCTCAGGATCGCGCATTCGATCGTGCAGGTCACCGCAAATCGCGTGCTGGTGCGTTTCGTGCTGTTTGCGCTATCGAGTCTGGTGCTGATCGCGCTGATCTTCCACGCATTTCTGGTGACATTCGACGTTCACATGTAATGCCGCGACGGCGGCGGGGTGATTACTCCGCCGCCTCGCGCGCATCCTCTTCCAGCGTGGCGAGGAAGCGTTCAGCATCGAGTGCGGCCATGCAGCCCGTGCCTGCAGCGGTTACCGCCTGGCGATAGGTATGGTCCATCACGTCGCCCGCAGCGAAGACGCCGGGGATGGCAGTCTTGGGGGTGCCGGCTTCGACGACGATATAACCGCTGGAGTCGAGCTCCAGCTTGCCCTTGAACAGCTCGGTCGAAGGCGCATGGCCAATGGCGACGAAAGCTCCGTCGACATGCAGCTGGCTGTCTTCACCCGTCACCGTGTCGCGCAGGTTGAGATGCCCCAATGCGCCATTCTCGCCCGCTTCGAAGCTCTCGACGGCCTTGTTCCACAGCACCTTGATCTTGGGGTTCTTGAACAGGCGTTCCTGCAGGATCTTCTCCGACCGCAGCTCGTCACGCCGATGGATCAGCGTCACATCGTCGGAATGGTTGGTGAGGTAGAGCGCTTCTTCCACAGCGGTATTGCCGCCACCAATAACCGCGACCTTCTTGCCGCGATAGAAGAATCCGTCACACGTCGCACAGGCCGACACACCCTTGCCGCCCAGTTCCATCTCGCCCGGCACGCCCAGCCATTTGGCCTGCGCCCCGGTGGCGATCACAAGCACGTCGCCGATGTATTCGTCGCCGCTGTCGCCCACCGCGCGGAAGGGCGAGCCATTGGCCAGATCGACTTCGACGATCGTGTCCCACATCATCCGCGTGCCGACGTGTTCGGCCTGCGCCTTCATCTCTTCCATCAGCCACGGGCCCTGGATCACATCGCGGAAACCGGGATAGTTCTCGACATCGGTGGTGATGGTCAGCTGACCGCCCGGCTGCAGGCCCTGCACAACGATCGGTTCCATCATCGCGCGTGCGCCATAGATGGCGGCGGAATAGCCGGCGGGGCCGGAGCCGATGATGAGCATCTTGGTGCGGTGGGTAGCCATGGGGTCAGTCTCTGGAAATCTGGAAGTTGAACTCGCCGCTATATGGGAGCGACGGGGGAGGAGTCACGCCACGAAGCGCGCCCTGAGCCGCTCGCGCATAGCGTCATCCACACCTAAGGTGGTTTCGAGGAAGCTATCGAGCGATCCGTATTCGCTGTCGACCTCCTGCCACCAGGTCTCGAGATAGTCGGGATGCACTTCGAGCAGCGCACGGATCGCATCTTCGTCGAGCTTGCGGCCCAACCGCTCCTCGATTCCCGGCACCGATTGTTCACGCAGCACCGCCAGCGTGGGCGCGTCATTGGTGCGCAGGAATTCGGTCATCTGGTCATCACGGGCGACGCCCAGCGCATGCAGCAGCAGCATGGCTGCTACGCCGGTGCGGTCCTTGCCGGCAAAGCAGTGCACCAGGCTCGCCCCATCGCGCTCGTCGAGCACTCGGAAGTAGCGGGTGAACATCTCAACCATCGCCGGATTGCGCGGCATGCGGGTATATACGCCCATCATCCGCTGGCGGGCGAAATCGGCCGTGGTGGTTGTGGCATCCACATCCATATGCGGTGGGCTCGAAGAGGTTTCACCTTCGTAGAACACCACTTCGCCATTCCATCCGTCCACACGGCGGCAGGGGTTGCGGTCACGTTCCGAAACGCCGCGCAAATCCACCACCGTCCGGATATCGAGCGCAGCGATAGCTGCCAAATCCTCGTCGGTAGCGCCGACATGCTGGCCCGACCGGAACAGCAATCCGCGGCGCACTTCCCCGCCTCCCTCAGTCGGCCAACCGCCGTAGTCGCGGAAATTATGAATGCCCTGCGTAGGAAGAAATGCGTCTCGAATCATGTAGTGAAACTGGCGACGCCATCGCCCGCCCGCAACCGTCTGAACGGGTAGTTTTACCTACCACCCCGGAAACCGGTGTTTGCGCGCTGCTAACCTATTCCGTTTGCGACATAATTAGGGGACAACGAATGGCGCATTTCCTGATCGTGAGCGACAATGAACCTGCGGCCGATGCCGGATTACAGATCTTGCTCGACGCGGGCCATGCCTGCGGCTGGGTGAGGAGCGGCGAAGGGGCGCTCGACGTCATGCGCTGGCGCCGGCCGGATTTGTTGCTACTCGATTCAGCCCTGCCGGGCCTGCCCTTCACCCAGGTCCTGCGTTCGTTGCACAGTTGCGCAGAAACGCATGACCTGCCGGTTATATTGATCGTCGATGAGGGTGTCGCAGGAAACGAGACACTCGCCTTTCGTCACGGCGCTCAGGCGCAGGTCGGCACGGTAATCCACGCCGAAATCCTGCTGGAGATCGTCGAAAAGCTGCTCCAGCCGCGCACCCGGCATGAACCTGGCAATTCTTTGATCGAGCACCTTGAGGAAGCGGCGAGCCGGTGGCGCGATTCGCCGCTGAAACGCGCCATGTTCTGAAGGACGGGACGTCTATTCAGCCCCGCCGTCACCCGGGACAAGGATCAGTTCGCCGCGTTCCACCCGCCAGCTTTCCAGGCGCGAGAGGAAGTTCATCCCCAGCACATTGGTCTCGCCAAGATTGGGCGCGATCACCGCATCGAGCCCCTGTACCTCGATATTGCCGAACTTCAGCCGGGTCATGGTGGTGAGCTGCGCGGTAACTGTGCCGTTTGCCGTACTCAACACCACCGGTATACCGCCTCGGCGAGGTTCGAGCCCGGCGTCTTCGGCGGCGCCGGCAGAAAGCGCCGTCAGCGTCGCACCGGTATCGACCATGAACCGCGTCGGCACGCCATTGACCTCTGCTTCCAGCCAGTAATGCCCGTCGGATGCCAGCGGGATTATAGTCTCGCCACCTTCGATACGCTGCTCGGGCAGACCGATCTCGGTCATCGCATCCAGCCGTGGGTCAAAGCGTGCGATCTGCAGGAATACCGTCACCAGTATGCCAACCAGAGCCAAAGTGCTGAGCGAGCGCATGGCGCGACCGCCCTTCACTTCGTGGCGCAGCATTACTGCCCCGATCCAGCCGATCAGCAACGCAGCGATGGTGCCGATCAGCAGCCCCGAACGCGGAATCGCGCTGATAACTTCGGCAATGGCAGCAAAAGCAGATTGAGCGTCCATGCCAACATCATAGGGATGCGTGGCTGACCCGTCGATGGGTCAGTGCACAAACCTCAGCTCAGGCAGCGTCGGCCTGCCTTTGCGTCTGCTCGGCATTGAGCATTTCGGCGATCAGGAAAGCGAGCTCCAGCGATTGCGCTGCATTGAGCCGCGGGTCGCAATGCGTGTGGTAGCGATCGGCCAGTGCCTCGTCGGTAATGGCAACTGCCCCGCCGACGCATTCGGTCACGTCCTGTCCGGTCATTTCGACATGAATACCGCCCGGATGCGTGCCTTCGGCGCGGTGGACTGCGAAGAAGCCCTTCACCTCGGCAAGAATGCGGTCGAACGGACGGGTCTTGTAGCCGCTTTCTGCCTTGATGACGTTGCCGTGCATCGGATCGCAGCTCCACACCACCGGATGACCTTCACGCTTAACGGCGCGCAGCAGGCGGGGCAGACCTTCCTCGACCTTGTCATGACCAAAGCGGCTGATCAGCGTGATCCGGCCCGGCTCCCGCGCCGGATTGAGCGTGTCGAGCAGGCGCAGCAGCGCGTCGGTTTCGAGGCTGGGGCCGCATTTCATTCCCAGCGGATTGCCGATTCCGCGGGCAAATTCGATGTGTGCGCTATTGTCGAACCGGGTGCGGTCGCCGATCCAGACCATATGGGCGCTGGTATCGTACCAGTCGCCCGTCAGGCTGTCGCGACGGGTCAGAGCCTGTTCGTAAGGCAGCAGCAGTGCTTCATGGCTGGTGTAGAAGCTGGTGCCGCGCAATTGCGGCAGCGTGGCAGGGTCGATCCCGCAGGCTTCCATGAAGTCCAGCGCCTCGCCGATGCGGTCGGCAACGTCGGAGAACTTGTCCGACCACGGGCTGCGGCCCATGAAGTCGAGCGTCCACTGGTGAACCTGCCTCAGATTGGCATAGCCACCATTGGCGAAAGCGCGCAGCAGGTTGAGCGTCGACGCCGACTGGTAATAGGCGCGGATCATGCGCTGCGGATCATTGGTACGCGCTGCAGCTTCGAACTCGATGCCGTTGACATTGTCACCGAAATAGCTCGGCAGCGTGACATCGCCCTGCGTTTCCGTGTCCGAACTTCGCGGCTTGGCGAACTGCCCGGCCATACGGCCCACCTTCACCACCGGCTTCTTGCTGGCGAAGGTCATCACCACCGCCATCTGCAGCAATACGCGGAAAGTATCGCGGATGTTGTTGGGGTGGAATTCGGCGAAACTTTCGGCGCAATCCCCACCTTGCAGCAGGAAGGCACGGCCTTCCGCCACTTCCGCAAGGTCTGCCTTCAACGCACGCGCTTCGCCCGCGAATACCAGCGGCGGATGGCTCTCAAGCGCCCCTGTCGCTGCATCGAGCGCAGCGGGATCTTCGTAGCGCGGCAGGTGCCGTGCTTCGAATTCCTGCCAGCTATCGGGTGTCCATTCGCGTGCCATTACAAATCCAGTCGTCACAATATTCGGCCAAGACGCAAGCCGATCCAGCCTTTTCGCGCAAGCAGCATAAACTTGGCCAGCGCAAAAGCGCGATTGCGGTGATCGGATCAGCGCCCGCTTTGCGCAGGGGCCGATGGCAGTGTGGTAACCAGTTTCTGACCTTCAGGGATCACCGCCATGCGCCAGCCCTTGGTGCCGCCGAAATACTTCGTCGCCAAGGCTTGCATCGCTTCGGGCGTGGTCTGCGAATAGTCGTTCAGGAACCCGCGCAACGCCTGCATCCGGCGCGGATCGCTGGTCGAACCTTCCAGCTCGAGCAGGAAGAAGTAGTTACCGCTCGAAATGCGTTCGTAATAATTGCGCAGCGGCTCAGTGGCGCGGGCCAGCTCGTCAGCCGTGGGCGGGGTTACCGTCAACTCCTGCGCGATGCGGTCGGCTTCGCTGAAGAACACCTGCACATCCTTGGGCTGAAGCTGTGCCACACTCATGATCGAACCGCCGCTTTCGACGTCGGTGGGCCAGTCCATTCGCACGACAGGCGCATAGCTTGCCCCTGCCCGCTCACGCATCGCGTCGCGCAGGCGATTGTTGAACACTTCGGTGAGGATGGAAAGCTGGCGCGATTCGCGGATGCCGCCCATGCCGGCACCTGCGGGCCAGGCGATGACCGCTGCAGCCTGATTGGCATCGCCGCGGTGGAAGCGCACCACCGTTTCGCCCGGATCGCCAATGTCATAACTGCGCGCCAGCGTGGCGGCAGGAATCGGTTTGCGGGCAGGCAGCGCGCCGAATGTCTTGCGCAGCGCCTCGACCGTTTCCTCCTTGTCGTAATCGCCGAAAATCAGCACTTCGACCGGGCCTTCGGCTAGAATCGGTTCCCAAACCTTGCGGAAACCTTCGACGCTGGTGGCATCGAGCATTTCCGGTGTTGGCGTCTCGAACAGCGGGTTCTCGCCATAGAGATAATAGTCGAGATCTCTGCCAAGCACTCCCCCGGGACTGGAGGCGTAGCTCTGGTAAGCGATCTTGCCTGCTGCCTTGGCACGCTCGACCGGATTGGCATCCCAGCGCGGCATGCCCAGTTTGGCGGCAAACAGATAAAGCTGGTCGGAAAGGTCCTGCTTGCGGGTCTGCGCCTCGAGCGTGAACACGCCTTCGCCGATCTTGAAATCGAATCCCATCTTGCGGCCCGTGGCGAGCCGATCGAGTTCCTCATTGCCCAGTTCGCCGATGCCGGACTGGATCAATGCTCCTTCGCCGAGCGAGACATAGGCGGCGTCCTGCGGTGCGAAAGCGCGCAGACCTGCGCCCCAACGGACTTTCACTGCGACGCGGCCAGGTTCATTACCATTGGCCAGCAGCAGGGCCTGCACGCCATTGCCGAAGTCGATCCGCTCGACACCGCCGATGGCATGCGGCTCGCGCGCCACGATAGTTCCGGGCGCGCCGATGGCGGGAAGATCAGCGAAGGAGATGCTTTGCGCTGCCAGCCGTGCATTGGCGCTGGCATCCACCGGCTTGAGCAGCTCGCTGCGCAAACTCGCTTCCGTAGCATCCGACGCATCAGGCGTGACATAGGTAGCGCGAATCACATTGCCGGAGAACAGCTTGCGCGTTTCTTCCAGCACGTTTTCGGGCGTGGCCTTTGACTTCATAGAATTGAAAACCATCAGGAACGTCTCGGGCGCAGCGATGGCCTCGCGGATATCGACCGCATTGACCAGATCATCGGCATAACTGGCGCCTGCCAGAACCGAGCGCTGCTCGACCAGATTGGCATAGCCGACTTCCATTTCGGCCAGCTCGCGGTCCATTTCCTCCTGCGTCGGCGGATTGGCCAGCGCATCGGCAATCACGGCGCGCACTTCGGAAAGCGCGGTCTGCCAGTCGTCGGTCAGCGGGCCGAACTGGACCAGCGTGGCATGGGTGGAGCGGCTGATCTTTGATTCGCTCGCCTGCGCATAAAGGAAGCTGCCGCCGCTGCGCGCGCGCGCCTCAAGCCGGCGGTTGATAAGCTGCAGTGCCAGCTGCTCGCGCAAACGGCCCTCATTATAGACGATGGTGTCCTGCACCTGCCGCCAGGGCTTGAAATAGCCATAAGTAAAGCCGCGCGGCAGCGTCGGTTCGACGATGACGGCGACCTCGCCCACCGGATTGGCTGGGTCAGCGCCCTTGGGCGCAAGCGGATCGCCGAAATCTGGCGCCGCTGATGCCGGGCCCTTGCCCTGCCAGTCGGAGAAATATTTCTCGACCGCTGCGGCGAACAGATTGGGATCGAGATCGCCGACCACCGAAATCACGGTGTTCTGCGGGCGATACCAGCGGTCGTAGAATGCCTTGACCGACTTGCCATTGGCGGCGTTGAGGCTGTCCTCGGTGCCAATGGTGAGGCGTTCGGCGAGCCTCTGCCCGGCAAACAGCGTCTTCATCGAAGCATCCGCCACGCGCTCGCCCACACCGCCACGCTCGCGCTTTTCAGCCAGCACGATGGGCACTTCGGTGCGCACATTGGCATCGGACAGCACAGGAGCCCGAACCATGCCCGACAGCAGCTTCATACTCTCGTCGAGCTTGGCCGGATCGATATTGGGCAGATCGAGCTGGTACACCGTCTGCGTGGCACTGGTCGAGGCATTGGTGTCACTGCCAAAGGTCGCACCCAGCCGCTGCCATGTCGGGATAGCCTCGGACACGCCGAGATATTGGCTTTCGCGGAACAGCAAATGTTCGAGCAGATGGGCGTAGCCCAGTTCGCTATCGCTCTCATGCAGCGATCCGGCATCGATCCGCACGCGGATGGAGACCTGCCCCGGCGGCACTCCATTTTCGCGCACGCCATAGCGCAACCCGTTCTCGAGCTTGCCGAAGTCCCATTCCTCGTCGCGGGGAACGTCGCTTCCTTCATAGATCCAGGGCGTTTCATTTTCAGCCTGGAGCGAAGCGGGGCGGACATCCTGCGCGACAATCTGCTGGGGAACCAGCAGGATAACGGGGAGGACAAGCGCGAGACGCCGTGCGGCGCGCGTAAGATCGGTCATGGCGCGGCATATAGGGCAGGCCCAAGTGAAGCGCCAGTGAACGCGTTGAAATCAATGCCCGGCTTGCCGCCCGCGCTGGCCGCTCCTACATGCAACCCATGTTTATCGAGACCGAAACGACGCCCAATCCGGCGAGCCTCAAATTCCTTCCCGGCCAGACCGTGATGGGCCAGGGCACGCGCGAATTTGCTACACCCGAAGCAGCCGAGGCAAGCCCGCTGGCGCAGGCCATCTTCGATACTGGCGAAGTGACCAATGTGTTCTTCGGCAGCGATTTCATCTCCGTGACCGCAGCTCCCGGCGGCGACTGGACGGCGCTGAAGCCGCAGGTCCTGTCGATCCTGCTCGATCATTTCGTGTCCGAAGCGCCGCTGTTCACGCCTGGCTCCGCAGGCGGTATCAGCGTTCCAGCCGATGACGACATGCTGGTAGAGGAACGCGAGGAAGACGCCGATATCGTCGCGCAGATCAACGAACTGCTCGAAACCCGCATCCGCCCTGCTGTGGCGGGGGATGGCGGCGACATCCAGTATCGCGGCTATCGCGACGGGGTAGTCTATCTCCAGATGCAGGGCGCCTGTTCGGGTTGCCCATCGTCAACGGCAACGCTCAAGCATGGCATCGAGGGGCTGCTCAAGCATTACGTCCCCGAAGTGACTGAAGTGCGCGCCGCCTGATTTCCCGCTCCAGACAGAGTATCCGCATGACCAAGCAATTTCACGACCAGCCGCTGTCGTCAGACACGCTCGACCAGCTTTTCCACGAAGCGCGCAGCTACAATGGCTGGCTCGACAAGCCCGTTTCCGACACGCAGATTCACGCGATTTACGAGCTCATGAAAATGGGGCCGACTTCGGCCAATATGCAGCCTGCGCGGATCGTGTGGGTGAAATCGGGCGAAGCCAAGCAGCAGCTTGCCGGCCTGGTGCTCGAAAGCAACAAATCGAAAGTGCTGACCGCTCCCGTGGTTGCCATTATCGGCTATGACATCGACTTTCACGAAGAGCTGCCCTGGCTCTTCCCGCACACCGACGCCAAAAGCTGGTTCGACGGGAACGAGCCGCTGCGCAAGGAAGGCGCCTTCCGCAATTCCTCGTTGCAGGGCGCCTATCTGATGCTCGCCGCGCGCGCATTGGGCCTCGATTGTGGCCCGATGTCGGGCTTCGACAATGCTGCGGTCGACCGCGCATTCTTCGCCGACCAGCCGCAGGTGCGCAGCAATTTCATCTGCGGCGTCGGTTATGGCGACCCGGCCAGCATCTTCGGCCGCAGCCCGCGCCCCGATTTCGACACGTTCAACAGCATCGCCTGACTTGCAGCACAGCGCAGGGTGAGGCATCGCGCGGCGATGCGCATACTCGCGATAGAAACTGCCACCGAGGCCTGTTCGACCGCCCTGTTCGAGGACGGGGCACTGCTTGATGCGCGTCACGAAGTGCTGGGGCGCGGCCATGCCGAACGGCTGGTGCCGATGATTGCCGAACTGCCCGACAAGGGGCGTGCCGATGAAATCCGCGTCTCGCTTGGCCCGGGCAGCTTTACCGGCGTGCGGATCGGCCTTGCGACGGCGCGTGCGCTCGCGATTGCCTGGGGTGTTAAGGTGCGCGGCTATCCAACGTTGGCCCTTGTGGCTGCGATCGCACGGCGACAGCAGCCGGGACCGGTCGGCGTGTGCATGAACGGCGGGCATGGCGAATGGTTCGTGCAGCAATTCGGCGCTGACGGTCTGCCATCCGGCGAGTTCGTTTCATTGCCCCCAGCGCAAGCGGTTTCGGCACTCGATTGTCCCGTCATCGCAGGCAATCGGGCTGACCAATTTGCTGACGAAGCCGAACGCGAATTGACGTCACTGGACCTCCTGCCCGACGCCCGCCTGGTGCCTACGCTTCCCGAACAATTGCTAACCGACACGCTCGCGCCGATCTACGGGCGCGGTCCCGACGCAAAGCTGCCCGGACAATGAGTGATATCGACCGGCTGATGGCAGTGATGGAGGTCGGCTTCGATCCGCACTACCGCGAGGCATGGACACGGCGACAGGTGGAGGATTCACTTGCCCTCCCCACCGGCTATGCAATCCTGATCGACGAGCACGGCAGTTTACCGACCGGCGACACCGAAGCTGCCGGATTTGTTCTTGCCCGCAATATTGCCGATGAAGTCGAATTACTGCTGATTGCAGTAAGGCCAGAGATGCGCGGACGCGGGATCGGGCGGCTTTTACTCGAACGATTCATCGCGGATGCTGGCCAAAGGGGCGCCAACAAGCTGTTCCTGGAAATGCGAGCCGACAATCCCGCCGAGTCGCTTTACCGTAGCGTCGGATTCGAGCCGATTGGTCGCCGTCGTGACTATTACCGGACACTAACAGGCACCCATATAGATGCCCTAACCTTCGCCCGACCAGCCGATAAGTGCTTCAAAAGCGACTAGCAGTTGTCCGCTAGCGACAAACATGTCGGTTTTATACAATCCCTAGTAGACACCCTCAAAATCGGAGCGTAGACCGCCAACTAATGGGAGGTTCCACTATGGACGATTTCGAAACCGATATGTCCGAAATGCTGATTACGCTCACGTCCGACATCGTTGCCGCACATGTGAGCAATAACAATGTAGCAGTCGACGAAGTTCCGACATTGATTTCCAATGTTTATTCGGCGCTTTCCGGCCTTGGCGGCGCTGGCGTTGTGGAAGAACATCGCCCCGATCCGGCCGTCTCGGTGCGCGCATCGATCAAGAAAGACCATGTCGTTTGCCTCGACTGCGGCAAGAAGATGAAGATGCTCAAGCGACACCTTTCGACCGAACATGGCATGACCCCGGATGAATACCGCCAGCGGTGGGATCTTTCTTCCGATTATCCGATGGTTGCCCCCGATTACGCCGATACGCGTCGCGATCTCGCCAAGAAGATCGGGCTCGGTCGCAAACCCGGCCAGAAGCGTGGCCGCAAGAAGGCTTCATAAAGCCCGAAAGGTCGCGCCAGGCGATACAACGCCTTGAGAAGGACGCCCCGGCCCGATAAGGGTACGGGGCGTCATTCATTTCAGGATAGCCAATTGCACCAGCGTATCGACCTTGAACAACTCTGCGCCGACAAGGGGCTACGCATCACCGAACAGCGCCGCGTGATCGCGAAAGTCCTGTCCGAAAGTGACGATCATCCTGATGTCGAGATGCTGCATGATCGCGCCAACAAGATCGATCCCGGCATTTCGATCGCCACCGTTTACCGCACTGTCCGCCTGTTCGAGGAAGCCGGCATTCTCGACCGTCACGATTTCGGCGATGGGCGTGCGCGTTACGAAGCTGCGCCCGAAGCCCATCACGATCATTTGATCGATGTGGAAACAGGCAAGGTGGTCGAATTCGTCGATCCCGAGCTTGAAGCCCTGCAGAAGCAGATTGCAGAAAAGCTGGGCTATCGCCTCGTCGATCACCGCATGGAACTCTATGGCGTCCGGCTCGACCGCGAAAAGTGAGCAGCGCCTCGCGCGCTACAGCGAAAAACGGCTGGCCGCTGCCCGGGGCGAGAAAGTCCCACTGACATTCGGCGGCTGGCTGCGCTTCGTCCTGCGCGCCTTTGCCATATTGCTGCTGCTGATTGCCTTTGTGCCGCTGCATTATCTGTGGCGCGGGCTGGCCTGGGGCTCGCCCTTCCCCATGTTGTTCTTGCGCTACACTGCAACGCTGGTGGGCGCGCGGGTGCGGACCACCGGCACGCCGCTGCGACGCGATGTGTTCTTCATCTCGAACCATGTCTCATGGATTGATATCCTCGCCATGGCAGGATCGAGCGGCACCGCCTTCGTCGCCAAATGGGAATTGAGCCAGGTGCCGGTAATCGGCTGGCTATGCCGCCTCAACCGCACCGTTTTCGTCAAGCGCGAGAATCGCATGGGCGTGGCCGAGCAGATCAATGCCTTGCGCGATGCGCTGCAGGATAATTGGTCGGTGACGGTCTTTCCCGAAGGCACGGTGACCGACGGCCATTCGCTGCTGCCGTTCAAATCGAGCATGATCTCGGTACTCGAGCCGCCGCCGCCCGGCGTCCTCGTGCAGCCGGTAATGATCGATTATGGCCTCGCGGCAGAGGAGATCGCCTGGGTCGGTGAGGAAAGTGGACTGCACAATGCCATGCGCATCATGGCACGCAGCGGCAGTTTCCGACTGAACATCAATTATCTCGAGCCGTTCAGCCCCGAGGATCACCGCGGGCGCAAGGCGATTGCAGCGAAGGCGCGGCAAGAAATCGAAGCCGCACTGGTTGCCACGCTGGGCAAGCCGCTGCGCGATTTCCAGCATGTGGTGGATGCGGTGCGGTATCGCCCGCCCCAGGCAGACTAGAGACCCGCTTTCACCAGCCAGTCGTGAAACAGCCTGACCGGGCGCTCCTCCAGCGCAGTCGGCTTGCACACGAACCAGTAGCTGTAAGGGCTTTCGACCTTGAAATCGAACAGCTGCGCCAGCCGCGTGTCGGCCGCGCGGCGCAAATGATCGTCATGCATGATGGCGATGCCCAGCCCCTGCGCCGCCGCTTCCAGCATGATCTGGCCGGAATCGAAATGGTCGATGGCGGTCGGTTCGAGATCGGGCAGGCCGATAGCCGCTTTCCACGCCATATAGCTTTCGGGCAGCTCATTGTGGATCAGGAAGGTCTGCTTGGCGAGCAGCGCGGGGTCGGGCGTGTCGCCCATCCGCGCCTTCATCTCCAGACTGCAGATCGCATGGACCTTGTTATAGTCCAGCCGCACCGCGTGCAGCCCCTTGTCCGGCCCGCGCGAGAGGATGATCGCAGCGTCCAGCGTATCGCCAACGCGGTCCTCCAGATGCGGGCCGGTATCGATATCGATATGCAGCAGCGGGTGCCGTGCACGCAGTTCGCCCAGCCGCGGGAACAGGCGCTGCGTGCCGAACAGCGGCAGCACGCCCAGATGCAGGCGCAGGACGGAGATATTCTCGGACTGGCTTTCCACTGCCCTTGCCAGCGCATCGAGCTGCGGATTGACCGCTTCGTAGAAAGCGTGGCCATCATCGGTCAGCTGCATCGCCTGACGCGCGCGGGTGAACAGCTTCTTGCCGACAAATTCTTCCAGATTACCGATCCGGCGCGACAGGGCCGAAGGGCTGAGGCCCAGCTCGTCAGCCGCCGCGCGTGCGGAACCCAGCCGCACGGTGCGGACAAAGGCTTCCAAAGCGCGGAGCGGAGGGAGGCGGCGCGTTACCATCGCGTGACGGACTATTCACCACAGCGCCGCATGTCGAGCGTGAATGTGCGCATTATTGCAACTGACGCTACGGGTTACTCTTCGGGCTTTTCCGGCTCGGGCTCGTGCAGGCGCAGGCGGGTGACATGCGTTTCATCGCCTGCCGTCACTTCGATCTTCCAGCCGCTGGGGTGTTCGAGCACCGTGCCCACTGTCGGGACACCAGCGGCCAGCACGAAAGCCAGCCCGCCCAGCGTATCGACCGATTCCTCGACCTCAGCCAGGCGCGGATCGACCTTTTCGGCCACATCGTCGAGCTCGGCGCGGGCATCGCAATCCCACAGGCCCTCGCCAATGGGGACGATCCATTCCTCGGGCGCATCATCATGCTCGTCTTCGATATCGCCGACGATTTCCTCGACCAGATCCTCGATCGTGATCAGCCCGTCGGTGCCCGAGAATTCATCGAGCACGATGGCGAGGTGCATCCGCTGCGAACGCATGTCGGCCAGCACGTCGATCGCATTGCGCGTCTGCGGCACATAGAGCGGCTGGCGCATCAGCGTGGTCCAGTCGGCAGGTGGCGGATCGCTCCGCGCGAGAAACGGGAACACGTCCTTGATGTGGATCATGCCGATCACATCGTCGAGCTGCCCGCGATAGACCGGCATGCGCGAATGGCCGTGTTCGGCAAAAGCCTCGACCACCTCGTCCCAGCTGGCATCGGCGGACATGGCGATGATCTCGCCGCGCGGCACGGCCACATCGTCGGCATCATGTTCGGAGAAATGCAGCAGGTTACGCAGCATCTGCCGCTCTACCGGGGACAGGTCACCCTTGCCGGCATCCATTTCCTCCTGGTTGCCGTTTTCGCCTTCATGCTCGTCGATAGCATCCTCAAGCTGCGCGCGGAGGGACCGCTCGCCGCTTTCGGCGTCGAAGAATTTGCGGATGGCGGGCCACAGCCCGGTGCTACTGTCCGCGTCTCCGGCGGAAGTTGAAGATTGGGACATGGCCCGTGAACGCACTCCTAGTGTTCGCGGTCCCCATATGGGTCCGCAATGCCCAATTTGGCAAGCGCCGTGATTTCCAGCCGTTCCATCGCCGCTGCCTGATCGTCGGAATCTACATGATCGTGTCCGGCGAGATGCAGCAGGCCATGAACTATAAGATGCGACACATGATCGGCGAGTTCAGCGCCCTTATCAAGCGCTTCATCGACACATGTGCGGTAGGCCAGAGCGATGTCGCCGAGCATTTCGGGCGGGCCATCGGGTGCCAGCTCCAGCAGCTCCTCGCGCTCCAGCATGGGGAATGACAGCACATTGGTGGGCTTGTCCTTGCCCCGCCATTCGCGGTTGAGCAGCTGAATTTCCTCGTCGCTGGTGAACAGCAGGCTGGCCGTCAGCCGCGGGTTGGCCAACGAAGGTTCAACCGCGCCCACCGCCTGTTGCGCGCGCGCAGCAAGACCGACCCAATCGGTACCTTCCGGCCATCCATCAACTTCAATATCGATGTCCACGTCAGGCTGCAGGCCCTTCATAAGCCTCGACAATTCGCCCGACTATCGGGTGACGGACAACGTCCGCCGCAGTGAAACGGATGGTGCCGAATCCGTCGACCGCCTCCAGCTTTTCTACCGCATCGGCAAGACCGCTCATCCGGTCACCACCGGGGATATCGACCTGGCGCGGGTCGCCGCACACCACCATCCGGCTGTTCTGGCCGAAACGGGTGAGGAACATCTTCATCTGTTCGCGCGTGGTGTTCTGCGCTTCGTCCAGAATGATGAAACTGTCCGCCAGCGTGCGCCCGCGCATGAAGGCAATCGGGGCAATCTCGATCTCGCCCGAAGCCAGCCGCCGCTCGACCTGTTCGGGCGGCATGCAATCGTACAGCGCGTCATAGAGCGGGCGCAGATAGGGATCGACCTTGTCCTTCATGTCGCCCGGCAGGAAGCCCAGCTTTTCGCCCGCTTCCACCGCAGGTCGGCTGAGAATCAGGCGCTGGACACTGCCCGAAATGAGCTGTGCAACCGCCTGCGCCACGGCGAGATAGGTCTTGCCGGTGCCGGCCGGGCCAAGCGCGAAGATGATGTCATCCCGCGTCAGCGCCCGCATATAGGTCGCCTGCATCGCGCTGCGCGGCACGATGGTCTTGCGCCGTGTGCGGATCATGATCGGCGGGGATTCGGGCGTTCCTGCCAGTATGCCGTCGAACGTCGGCTCGTTCGACATGGCGATCAGCGCCTCGATCGCCCCGGCATCGAGATCCTGCCCCTGGGCGAGCCTGTCATACATGGTGGTCAACACGTCACGCGCGCGGGCCACGCTGTCTTCCGGGCCTTCGATATGCAGCTGGTTTCCGCGTGCGGCGATGAACACGCCGAGCCGGTTTTCCACCTGCACCAGATTTGCATCGAACTGGCCGAACAGCGCGCCGAGCAGGCTCATATTGTCGAATTCGACATCCACTTGTGCGCGGCGAGCCTCGCGTTGCGGGGTCGGCGATGACGAGAAGGCGGGATGCGCCTCCCGGGCTGGTTTGCGGGCCATGGGCTCCTTTCGTTTGCGACTCGGAGTCTAGGCTTCAACGCACCAGAGGCAAGAACGGCCCAGCATCGCAGCGGTGGATAGTCATCCAAAGTTCACACAAAGTTCACTCGAAATTCGCATTCGCTCCAAGGGCGCAATGCCTTGCCAGAGCGTCACAGGCGATCTGTCTGGCAGAACGGATAGGTGTAGGAAAGCCTGCCCAGCTTCAGGCCGCCACACGCTCCCTCAGCCTGCCCGCCAGCGAGTTCGGTCCTGCCTCGACGAGTTCGACCGACACGAGATCACCGATCGCGACATCGCCTTCAAACCACACGCTCTGAAGCCAGGGCGATTTGCCGAGCCACTGGCCCGGATGCTTGCCCTTGCGCTCGACGAGGACTTCGCAAGTCCGGCCGACGCTGGCGAGGTTGAAGGCATGCTGGTCGCGGTTGAGCGCGGATTGCAGGCGCTGGAGCCGGTCATCCATCACTTCGCGCGATACCTGTCCGTCCATCGTCGCGGCGGGCGTACCGGGACGGGGTGAGTATTTGAAGCTGAAGGCCTGCGCGTAACGCACCTCGTCCACCAGCGCGAGCGTCTCGGCAAATTCGGCCTCTGTCTCGCCCGGGAAGCCGACGATGAAATCGCCGCTCAACGCCAGATCGGGCCGTGCTGCGCGAAAGCGTTCGAGCAGGCGGAGATAGCTTTCCGCCGAATGGCTGCGGTTCATCGCCCTAAGCACACGGTCGCTACCTGCCTGCACCGGCAGGTGGAGGAAGGGCATCAGCTTGGGCGTGTCGCCATGTGCTGCGATCAGATCGTCATCCATGTCCGCAGGGTGGCTGGTGGTGTAGCGGATGCGGGCGAGACCATCGACCTTCGCAAGATCGC
>CBFGON010000041.1:0-19637 GCA_965650395.1 uncultured Qipengyuania sp.
TCCCGAGCAAAGCGAAGGGGTGCGCGAGAACACAAAACAGTCCGGGGGACTGTTTTGGCTCGAAACTCCCGAGCAAAGCGAAGGGGTGCGCGAGAACACAAAACAGTCCGGGGGACTGTTTAGGCTCGAAACTCCCGAGCAACTCCACAGCAGGCGCTGCCCTCGGCAACTGTCGGCCTGGCTGACACTTCCCCCACCAGTCTTATATCCGTGTTAACCCCTATTGGCTTACTAGGCGTAGGAACAGGGGCGCTAGGCCAAGATGCATCCGGACGACGCAATCACGCGTCCGGAACTTGGGGGTAGAACTTACGATGGATTATTCCGCTGGTTTCAACGCGGATGACAGGGATGTGGCCGGCGGTAGCGATCAGCGCGGTGCGCCGCGCTATGCTTCATTGATCCGGGCGGCCAAACTGGTCTGCGGGCAGGGTGAATTCCTGTGTGTGATCCGTGACGTTTCGGCCACCGGCATTTCGCTGCGCACATTCCATGCTTTGCCCACCGATCCTACCGTCGCGCTGGAACTGCAGAATGGCGAGACTTACGAAATCAAGGAAGTGCGGCGTTCGGGCAAGGAAGCGAGCTACCGTTTCGACCGTCCGGTCGCGGTCGAGCGACTGATCCAGGAATCGTGGAATTTCCCCAAGCGCCAGCTCCGGCTCAACATCTGTATCCCGCTGACCGTTTCCAGCCTGACCCAGAAGGGCGAAGCGGTAACACTGAACTTGTCGCAGCAGGGTGCAAGGATCGAATGCGATGCAGTCTTTGCGCTCGACCAGATGGTCCGCATAGATAGCGAACATTTTCCTGAAACCCGCGCCAAGGTGCGCTGGCGCAAAGACGCCAATTACGGCCTGGTGTTCGAGAACACATTTTCGCTGCGCGAATTCTCGCTGATGGCCGCGGCCGTCCAGTGCCCGCCAATGCTGCAGGACAATGAATTCTGAATTTCTTGGCGTATAAGGCCGAATATTAACTCTTTGCTTACCATATTCCTTCACTCCCGGTAGAAGACGATCCGGGGGGAACTCATGGCCAGTACTGCCAAGCCGCTTTCAGTAGACGTTGCCATTATCGGCGCCGGACCTGCAGGTTTGACCGCGGGTTATCTGCTGACCAAGGCGGGCAAGTCGGTTGCGATCATCGAAAAGGATGCGACCTATGTCGGCGGCATCAGCCGCACTGTCGAGCATGAAGGCTATCGCTTTGACATCGGCGGGCACCGCTTCTTCTCGAAAAGCCAGCAGGTCGTGGACCTGTGGAACGAGATCCTGCCTGATGATTTCATCCAGCGCCCGCGGATGAGCCGCATCTATTACGAAGGCAAATTCTACAGCTATCCGCTGCGCGCCTTCGAAGCACTGGGCAATCTCGGCATCCTGCGTTCAACCGCCTGCATGGTCAGCTATCTGCGCTACAAGCTGTTTCCGATTGCCGAAGTGAAGAGCTTTGAAGACTGGACGACAAACCAGTTCGGGCAGAAACTCTATTCGATCTTCTTCAAGACCTACACCGAGAAGGTGTGGGGCATGCCCTGCAACGAGATGAGCGCCGACTGGGCCGCACAGCGCATCAAGGGCCTGAGCCTGTGGAGCGCGGTGGTCGATGGCCTCAAGCGCAGCCTCGGTCTCAACAAGAAGCCGAATGACGGGATGGCAACCAAGACGCTGCTGGAGACATTCCGCTATCCGCGCCTTGGCCCCGGCATGATGTGGGATGCAGCGCGCGACAAGATTCTCGCTACCGGCAACGGCCATCTGTTCATGGGCCACAGCCTCAAACTGCTCGCGAGCGATGGCAAGGGCGGCTGGCGAATGAGCGCAGCCGGGCGCGATGGCGATTGCACGATCGAAGCCAGGCACGCGATCAGCTCGGCACCGATGCGCGAACTGGCCAAGCGGCTCCATCCGCTGCTTGAAACGACGCCGCAGGCGAACGAGCTCAAATATCGCGACTTCCTGACCGTTGCGCTCAAGATCAAGTCGGAAGACCTGTTTCCCGACAACTGGATCTACATCCATGACAGCAAGGTAAAGGTTGGCCGGGTACAGAACTTCCGCAGCTGGTCACCGGAAATGGTGCCCGACGAGGATGTCGCCTGCGTGGGCCTGGAATATTTCTGTTTCGAAGGCGACGGTTTGTGGTCGATGCCCGATGCGGAGCTGATCGAACTGGCCCGTTACGAGATGAGCGTGCTCGGCCTGTGCAACCCCAAGGATGTCATCGGCGGCGCAGTGGTGCGGCAGGAAAAGGCCTATCCGGTCTATGACGAGGATTACGCCGCCAATGTCGATGCAATGCGCCGCGAGCTGGAAGTACGGCATCCGACGCTGCATCTGGTGGGTCGTAACGGCATGCACCGTTACAACAACCAGGACCATGCGATGATGACCGCCATGCTGACCGTCGAGAACATCATCGCAGGTGAGCGCATTTACGACACATGGTGTGTCAACGAGGATGCCGAATATCACGAAGCGGGTGACGAAGGTGCCGAACACGCGCTCCCCAGCCGGACTGTCAGTGATGACCAGGGCGCCGCACTCGCATCGGTCCGCGAAGTGCCCGAGCGGGTGCGGCGACAGGGGTGAATTCACGGCTTGTCGAGACGTTCCTGTGTTGGCGCATAGTCCGCTATGCCGGAGCCAGCATTGCCGCAAGCATCGCAGATCTCGGCCTGTTTCTTGGCCTGCTTGAAGCAGGCCTGCCCGCGACCCTGTCCGCAGCGAGTGGCTATTGCACCGGAGTGCTGGTGCATTGGATGATTTCAAGCCGAATGGTTTTTCATGACCGGCTGGACATCGCAGGCTACCCTCGCTTTCGCCAGTTCTGGGCATTCTTCCTGTCGGCCTTCATCGGACTTGGCCTGACCATTGCCATCGTGTCGCTGGCGCAGGACTGGGGTGTCGATCCGCGGCTGGGCAAGCTGGCCGCAATGGCGGCGAGCTTCGCGAGCGTGTTCCTGGTTCGCCTGTTACTGGTGTTCCGCCGTCGATAGGGCGCGTTGGCGATCACGGTCTGCCAGCGCGGCAAGTATCGCGGCGGCAAGCACGAACAGCGCCGGGATCGGGCCAAAGCTCACATGCACCAGCAGCCATAGGGCATTGATTGCCGCTGCACTGTAGAGCAGCACCGCCTCGGTACGCCTGTGCGGCCGTGCAAGCAGCAATGCTATGGCCCCTACCAGCATCGTCGTGTCGTAGAGAAACAGATATGGCGTGCACAGCAAGGTCGCAGCGATCACTGCGGCGGCGCGCACCCGCCAGTCGTGCGTCAACCTGCTGACCAATGCCAGTGCCGCCAGCGCCAGTACGCCGGCAGAAGCCTGCACATACATCGCGCCTTCCATGCCTTGCCGGGGCACTGCCATTGCCCAGACCGACTGCATCATTTTCGCCACCACCGCCACTTCACGACCCGCTACGAAGCTTGCCAGCGCGCGGCTCGATTCAAGGTAGAGCGGCCAGATCGAAGGTCCGAACGCCAATGTCGTTATCGCAGCCAGCAAAGCCAGAGTGGCGACGGCGGCGGCTATGGTTTCCCATTTGCGCCAGATCAGCAGTGCTGCGGCCAGCGCTATTCCGAGATGCGGTTTGAAGGCCAGCAGGCCGAAGGCAACGCCCGCGAGCCGCGGGCTCCTGTCGAGAATCATCAGGCCGCCCACCATCAATATCGCGGTCACGAAACCGGTCTGTCCGAGGATGATGGTCTGCGTCGCGCCGCCGGCAACAAGGACCATTCCCAATGCCGTCAGCCAGTTTCCGCTTATTCGTTGCAGCACCACGAGCCATCCGGCGGCGCCAGCGATGAGAAATGCGGCCCAGGCCAAGGCATAGGGGAGAAATGCCAACGGAGCTGTCGCGAGCAAGGCCTGTGGCGGATAACCGAATGGCAAGCCTTCGGCTGCAGGGTCTGCGATCAACCCCTTCTGGAATGCCATTTGCGCGGCATGATGGTAAACCAGCGCTGCCTCGCCCGTCAGAACGCGAAGTCCGGCAGACCAGATCATCGCAAAATCGACGAGGCGCGGCGTCCCCTGCGCAGTCAGCGGCCATTCGCCGCGGTGCATAAGCCAGCCGAGGAACAGCGGTGTTCCAAGGGCCATGAGCAGCCATGGCCAGGCAGGAATGCGCGGCGTCTTGTTGGCTGGCCGATCCATTTCCGCTTCCCCCTCGGAGCGATCCATTGTGCAGGTATCGAAAAATTTACCATGTTGTGCAAGGGATGGGCCGGGAACAGATGGCCTGTTGCGGGGATTATTGTGCGTTCGAGAATTGCGACACTGCTGCATGCGCAATTTCTGCGCTATTTGCTTGCCAGCATTGGCGCGTTGGCGGTCGATATGGGGTGCTTTCTCGGCCTGCTTTCGAGTGGGGCCGGGCCCGTGACTGCATCGGCTGCCGGGTATGCGCTGGGCATTGTCGCGCATTGGCTGCTTTCGAGCAGGGCAGTTTTCGCCGAGGGCGTGGCAGAACGCGGCAAGGCTCGGGCCGTGCAAAAGGCGATGTTTGTGTCATCTGCACTGCTCGGCCTGGCAATTACTACCGCGATTGTCGGCGGCGGCGATGCGTTGGGGATCGATCCGCGGTTCGCCAAGCTGGTCGCAATCGGTGTCAGCTTTATCGCTACATGGCTGGTGCGCAGCCGGATCGTATTCCGCCCGCGGACAGAAGTCTGAGATGCTTGATGACCGGCGTCGAGCTGCGTGGAGCCGCACCATGCTGCTGCGCGCGGGTCTTGCGTGGCTGCTGATCGCGCTGCTGCTTCTCGCCGTTCATGCCGGCAACATTGCCGCGCGCCGCTTTCCCGATCCTGACGATGCGTTGCGACTGCTGCAGCTTCGCGACCTGCTTGCCGGACAGTCCTGGTTCGACCTGACCCAGCATCGCATCGATGCGCCGCACGGCGGCGTTGCGATGCACTGGTCGCGGTTGGTCGATATTCCGCTATTGCTTATGATGCTTGCGCTTACGCCGATGGTCGGCGCAGAAACTGCAGAGCTTGTGGCACTGGTGGCAGTGCCGCTGCTGACGCTGCTTTGCGCAATCTTGCTCGCCGCACGGATTGCATGGCGGCTGCTCGATATCGAAGCTGCGACACTGAGCTGCCTCATCATCGCGCTGTCAGTACCGCTGCTGTTCCAGTTCCAGCCCATGCGGATCGATCATCATGGATGGCAGATCGTCTGCGCGCTTGCCGCTGCCAACGGATTACTGTCGCGTAGCGCCCGGCGCGGAGGTGTGGTGATCGGCCTGTCCCTGGCCGCGTGGCTGGCCATTTCGATCGAAGGCCTGCCAATGGTTGCTGCATTCGGCGCAGTGCTGGCGCTACGCTGGTTGCGCGATACCAAGCAGCGATTCTGGCTTGCTCACATGCTGCAGGCACTGGCACTTGGTTCGCTGGTGCTCTTTGCAGCTACGCGGGGGTTGGGTGACCTCACGGTTCGTTGCGATGCGATGTCACCTCCCTATCTTGCACTGTTGTGCTGGGCGGCACTGGGAACCACCTTGCTCTCCGCGCCGCGCTTGCCGCAGAGCTGGGTGTTGGCCGGCTTTATGGTGATCGGTGCAGGCTCGGCGGGGATTGCAATGCTCGCCGCACCGCAATGCATCAGCGGCGGCTTCGCCGGAACCGATCCGCTGGTGAAGCAGGTCTGGCTGTCGCAGGTCAAGGAAGGCATGCCGGTATGGCACCAGCAGCCCGATGCGATGCTGCAGGCGCTGGTTTTGCCATTCCTCGGCCTTGTGGCGTCGGTGATGCTCTTTTCCCGTTCGGTCGACTGGTTGCGGCAGTTCTGGTTAGAGTTCGCTCTGCTACTGATGGCGGCGCTTGCGGTTGCCGTGATGGTTTCGCGCGCCGGGGCGACGGCGGGCGCGCTGGCCGCGGTTCCGCTTGGCTGGCTGTTGGCGCGCTGGCTTGATATTCTGCGCAAGACCCAGGGTGCGGGGCGGAAATCGCTTGCTGCCCTGGCAATTCTGCTTGCCCTGATGCCGACTTTGCCACTTACTCTAACGCAGAAGATCAGGCCGACAGGGCGTCAAACCAGCGAAGCGTTCCGCGCATCCGATTGCAATGTCTCTTCCGCCCTGCCGGTGCTTTCCCGCCTACCTGTTGGCGAAATCGCGGCGCCGATCGATATTGCACCCGAGCTGTTGCTGGATACGCGCCATACGGTCATCGCCACAGGTCACCACCGGGGACAGGCCGGTATACGCACGACGATCGAATTGTTCAGTGCCTCGCCCGACGCGGCCCGCGCAATGCTCGCGGAAAGGGGCTCGACCTATCTTGCCCTGTGCCCGGATCTTATGGAGGCTGAAATCTACGTCGGTCGCAATCCGCAAGGGCTGGCAGCCCAATTGCGCGCCGGTCACATTCCGTCCTGGCTGGAGCCTGTCCAAACCGGTGTGCGCGGCTTCATGTTCTGGAAAATCAGGCAGCCCTAAAATCCAGCGCCACGCCATTGATGCAGTGACGTTTGCCGGTGGGTTTGGGCCCATCGCTGAAGATGTGCCCAAGATGCCCGCCGCAATCTGCACAATGCACTTCGGTGCGCGGATAGCCGAGCTTGTAGTCAGTGCTGGTGCCCACTGCTCCGCGGTCCACCGCTTGCCAGAAGCTGGGCCAGCCTGTGCCGGAATCGAACTTGTTCTTCGAGCTGTAAACCGCATTGCCGCAACCCGCGCAGGTAAAGGTCCCGGCGCGTTTTTCATTGTCGAGCGGCGAGGAGTAGGGTCGTTCGGTCGCCTCTTCGCGCAGCACGCGATATTCAGCGACAGTCAGCTTTTTGCGCCATTGCGCATCGCTGAGCGAGACAGGGAAGTTCTTCGCTTCCGCACGGCCCGATCCGCAAGCGGTCAGCGCAACAAAACTGGCAGATGCACCCATCCAACTGAGGAAGCGTCGTCTTGAAGCGATCGAAGGCATGGCGTGGCTCGTATCAGGAATGCGGCGACAATCTACCGCTTCTCCCTATACGCTTGAGCGTGGCAAAGGTTACAGCGGCGCTGTGCTCAGAACTCGGTCACCTCTACTTCCAGCTTGCGGAAGCCGTGGACGAAATTGGCACGCACCCGCTCCACATCGCCAGCCACATGCACGCGCATGCGGCGCTTGTGCATTTCTTCCAGCAGTATGCGCAGCTGCAATTCCGCCAGACGCGCGCCGACACAGCGATGGATGCCATAGCCGAAACTGAGCTGCCGCCGGGCATTGTCGCGCGTAATGTCGAGCTTGTCGGGATTGTCGAAGACTTCCTCGTCGCGATTGGCGGACAGATACCACAGCACGACCTTGTCGCCCTGCTTGATCTTCTGGCCGAACTGTTCGGTATCCTCCGTGCAGGTGCGCCGCATATGCGCCAGCGGGGTCTGGTAGCGGATGCATTCCTGCACTGCATTGGGGATCAGCGACGGGTCCTGTTCGAACAGCTTCCGCTGGTCAGGGAACTTGTCGAAAGCATGGATGATCCCGCTCATCGTGTTGCGCGTAGTATCGTTGCCGCCCACGATCAGCAGCACCAGATTGCCCATGAATTCCTCAGGGCTCATCTGGTTCATCGATTCCGAATGGATCATCATCGAGATGAGATCGTCGCCAGGATTCTGGTCATGCGTGCGCTCAATCCACAGCGACTGGAAATAGGCCGCCATTTCGTGGAGCACGCCGCGGCGCATCTCGTCGAGGTGCGGGACGGTGGCCAGCTCGGTGTCGCCTGACCAGTCGGACCAGTAGGTCAGCAGGCGGCGGTCTTCCCAGGGGAAGCCGAACAGGATCGCCAGCATGCCAGTGGTCAGTTCGATCGAGACTGTATCGACCCAGTCGAACACTTCGCCGCGCGGCAGACGATCGAGCACTTCACCGGTCCGTGCGCGGATCTCGGTCTCCATGTCGGTCATGGCGCTCGGGGTGAACTTTGGCGCCACGGTGCGCCGCTGGCCGGTGTGCTGGGGACGGTCCATGGCGATGAACATTGGCAATTCGAGCCGTTCTGCCTGACCGCGCTGCTCCAGCTGTTCGTCGGTCAGCCGCTCGAGAATGGTGATGCCGCCATGCTCCCAGCTGGACGAGAACAGTTCGGGCAAAGCCTCGATATGCTGGATGGCCTTGTGCTGGACGACTGCCCAATAGGCGCCGAAAGGACTGTCGGAGATATAGTGCAGCGGTCCTGCGGCGCGCATTTCGGCAAAGATCGGCTGCCAGCGATCCTCGACATAGATGTCGCTGCGGCTGACATCCCACTTGTCGGTGAAGTTGAGCTTTTCTTCGGGATGTTCGGCGAAATGCTGCTTCAGCGCTTCATGGGCGGTGGGCGAAGTGCGGCATTGCGGGCGCTGCGGCGCAAGGGTGGCCATGTCTCTCTCCAGGCTCGGGCGACCGCTCCCGGCCGCTCATTCTCTCCGCTGCTATCCTGCCTCAACTGACAGGAGTGTCAACAGTGAGTTTCAAACCGGAACCTAATTGCCCTGTGCCGTAGCGGCAGGCGCTTCCAATCCCTTGATCGCACGGCCAGCCTTGCCCGATTTCATAACCCGGCGACGGAACAGAGTCGCGCCAGCGCGCACGAATATGGCGACGCAGATTGCCTGCCAGACCAGGGCCAGCACATGCGGCCAGATTTCTGGAGATTGTGCTGCCCGGGCGAGCATGGCGAAGGGCGAGGACAACGGAAATACAACGGCGACCAATTCGAGCGGCGAGCCAGGACTGGTCATGGCGTAAGCGGCGAGGAAGAACACCAGCAACTGCATCATGGTCACGGGCATCGACAGGGTCTGCACTTCGCGCACGGTGGCAGCCATGCCGCCGATGGTGAGGAAAAGCGAGCCAAGCAGCAGATAGCCCATCGCGAAATAAGCCACCCCCAGCAGGCCGAACAATGGCCAGCCCAGCGCAGGCTCAGGCAAGGAGGGCAGGGCTTCGCCCAACATCAGGCCAATTGCCCCGCCGAATACGCCCCACACCGCGATGCCAACGAAGCTGACGCCGAGCATGGCGAAGAGCTTGCCGAAGAACACCGCATCCATCGGGATCGCGGCCGCAAGCACTTCGATTACCTTGTTGGCCTTTTCCTCGACCAGATTGGACAGTACCATGCCTGCCAGCAACATCATCAGCAGGAACAGCAGCAATTGCGATGCCTGCGCGGTGCGGATGCGGTCAGTGCGATTGGCGGCTGCCGTGGTAGCCAAAGGTCGCTCGACGATCTTCGGAAAGGCGGTGGGTGCCTTGCCCATGGCCATCGCCGCAAGCAGCTTCACCTGTCCGTCCCACTGATGGATCTGGAGATGGGTGCCGGTCACCACCGGTTGCCCGAGGTTGCCGGTTACCACTACGGCATAATCCGCTTGTTTGAGCAGTGCTTCGGGCGAAAACCCGGATGCTGCGCGCGCTTCTGCATCGATGGCCTGGAATTCAGGCAGGCCGTCAACAGTATCCTTGGCATCAGCATAGGCAGCCAGCATGGCCTGATTGTCAGAGGGCTCCATCGCCAGAGCGACCACCCGTGTCACCGCTTCGCGCTGTACTTGCCCGCCGATGCCTCCGGCCAGCCCGCCGACGATCAGGGGAAACAGCGGACCAAGCAGAAAGAAGAAGAAGGCGCGGCTGAACAGGATGGCATGGAAATCGCGCCGCGCGACGACGCGGGCGGCTTCGAACAGCGACAGGCGCGATGCGGAATTGTCTGCGCTCATTTGCCCGCCTCTTCGCCATTGGCGGCCAGCGCGCGCGCGGCCGCCTCGCCTGCAATATGAACAAAAGCATCGTGCAGGCCCGCACGTTCGATGGACAGCGAAAGTATGCCCGCCTCGCCATCGAGCAAGCGCTTGAGCAATACTTCGATTCCGGTGTCGGGCACGGGGAAATACCACAGATGCTCGCCACTGGCCTTGGCGTCGTGGCGCGCGTCGGCGGGCAGTGCGCTGCGCCACGCGCCATCGACATTGCGCGTCTCGAGCCTCACCTGTGCCGGTATCCGGTCGCGCGCGGCGTCGACAGAACCTGCATAAGGAACCTTTCCGCCGGCAATAATCGCGACATCGTCACATAGCCGCTCGGCATGATGGATGACATGGGTGGAGAAAATCACCGTCGCGCCTTCGCGGGCCAGTTCGCGGATCATCACTTCGAGCTTACCCTGATTGATGGCGTCGAGCCCGCTGAACGGCTCGTCCAGCACCACCAGTCTCGGGCGATGGACCAGCGTGCCGAGCAATTGCACGGTCTGCGCCATGCCTTTTGAAAGCTGGCGGATCTGTCGGTCGATGGCATGGCCCAGCCCGTGATTTTCCAACAACACGCGCCCGCGCTTGCGCCCTTCGTCAAGCGAGAGCCCTCGAAGTGCGCCCATGAAGGCAATCGCCTCGTCGCATTTCATTGCGGGATAAAGCCCGCGCTCTTCGGGCAGATATCCGATCCATTTGGCGATCTCGTGCGGGCGGTCATGCCCGAACACGCGGCGCACACCTGCATCGGGGTCGATGATCCCCAGCAGCATCCGCAGCGTGGTGGTCTTGCCCGCGCCATTGGGGCCGAGTATTCCGTAGATCGCCCCTTGCGGAACAGTGATGTCGACCCCGTCGACCGCCAGCGTATCGTCAAAGCGCTTGACCAGCCCGCGTGCTTCGATGGCAAGCGGATGATCGTCTGTCGGAAGGGGTCGCGTCATCGCACCTGTCTCGGTAAGCATGGACCGCGAGTTAGCCGCGCGATGTGAACGGGAGCAACAGCAAGTTTGGTTAATGCAGTCTCTCTCGAATCGCTTCGGGCGCAGCTGAGGGCAGAAGCGCGGGCGCTGGGCTTTGCTGTGTGCGGCTTTGCTTCAGCTGGCACCGACCCGCTGCGCGCTGAGCGGTTCGAGCAATGGCTGGGCGCGGGCAGCCACGGTTCGATGGAATGGATGGAAGCGCGCAAGGATCAGCGCGCCTCGCCTCAGGGGTTGTGGCCTAACGCAAAGAGCGTGATCGCGCTGGGCATGAGCTATGCGCCCGATGGCGATCCGCTGGCGTTGGAGGCTGACCCTGAAGCTGCACGAATTTCAGTCTATGCGCATGGGCGCGATTATCACGATGTGGTCAAGAAAGCGCTCAAGGCCATCGCCCGCTGGCTTATCGATCGCGCGCCTGAAAGCGAACTCAAGGTTTTCGTCGATACGGCGCCGGTGATGGAAAAGCCGCTGGGACAAGCTGCGGGGATCGGCTGGCAGGGCAAGCACACCAATCTGGTAAGCCGCACGCATGGCAGCTGGCTGTTCCTCGGCGCGATCTATTCGACGCTGGAGTTTCCCCCCGATGCGCCAGGCAGGGATAGCTGCGGCTCGTGCAATGCCTGTCAGGATGCATGCCCCACCGACGCCTTTCCCGCGCCCTACCGCCTCGATGCGCGGCGCTGCATTTCCTATCTCACCATAGAGCACAAGGGGCCGATCCCGGAGGAATTTCGCGAAGCGCTGGGTAACCGCATTTACGGTTGCGACGATTGCCTGGCGGTGTGCCCGTGGAACAAGTTTGCCACTGCGGCGCAGCGCAATATCAAGCTCGCCCCGCGCGAGGATCTGGCTGCGCCCAGGCTCGCGCAATTCCTGCAGTTCGACGATGCCGGTTTTCGCAGTTTCTTCTCGGGCTCGCCGATCAAGCGGGTGGGCCGCGACCGCTTTGTGCGTAACTGCCTCTATGCCGCGGGAAACAGCGGCTCAGCTTTGCTGCAACCCCTGATCGTGACCTTGTGCGCCGATGACGATCCGGCAGTTGCCGAAGCAGCTCAATGGGCCCTGGCGCGGCTCAGAGCATCTCCTTGAGCGGTGTGTCGACCTCCGCCAGCAGCGCCGGATCGATCTCCGCCCGCGCTTCCACCAGCTTGCGCCCCTGCGCATAGTCGCGGGTATTGTTGACGCAATCAAGCGCGATGACACGACCTTCCTTTAGATAGATGAGGCTGAACTTGCGTTCTGCAGGGTCGCCGCGCAGTACGGTGGCATCGTGGCCGATCGACAGGCCGACGGTCTGCAGGCGCAGATCGTACTGGTTCGACCAGAACCAAGGCACGGCATCGTAATCCTGCTTGTCGCCCATGATCGCCTTGGCGGCGACGGTCGCCATGTCATTCGCGTTCTGGACTGATTCCAGGCGGATCACGGCGTTGCCGGCATAGGGGTTGGCATGCGCAGCACAGTCACCGATGGCATAGATATCGTCGAGTGACGTGCGGCAGAAACTGTCAACATCGACACCATTTGTCCCCGCCGCCCCGGCGGTAATCAGCGGTCCGACCGAGGGGACGATGCCGATGCCCACGATCACGGCATCGCAAGCCAGCGTGTCGCCGTTCGACAGCGTGACGCCCGTTACTCGGCCATCTGCGCCCTCGATCCGCTCCACACCGGTTTCCAGACGTAGATCGACACCATGCGCACGGTGTTCGGCAGCGTAGAATTCGGACAGTTGCGGGCCCGCCACGCGTGCCAGAACGCGGTCGAGCATTTCGAGCACAGTGACTTCGCAGCCCATCTTGCGCAGCACAGCTGCTGCTTCCAGCCCGATATAGCCCGCGCCAATCACCACAACACGTGTCGCGCCAGCGGCCAGTTCGTCCTTCAGCGCATCGGTGTCACGCCGGTTACGGATGGTATGGATGCCAACATAATCGGCACCCGGGCAGGATAGCCGCCGCGCATCGCCGCCAGCAGCCCAGACCAGCTTGCGATAGGTGACTTCGCTATCATCCGACAGCACCAGCCGGTGCGCCTGCCAGTCGACCTCATTGACATTGGCACCCAGGCGCAATGCAATATTGCGGTCGGCCCAGAACTGCTCGGGCCGGATGAGGATCTTCTCGAACGGCTTTTCGCCGGCGAGATAGTCCTTGGACAGCGGCGGGCGCTCGTACGGCGGGTTGCGGTCACGGCTGACCATGAGGATCGAATCCTCATGCCCGGCCTGGCGCAGCGCGATTGCGGCCTGCGCGCCGCCGTGGCCCGACCCCACGATGACGACGTCAAAATGCTCCATGGCTGCGCTGGCTGGCGTTAAATCGCCGCGCGGTCAAGACAAGAGCATTCGCTCAGCGCGCAAGAAGATTTCGTGCCATGCTCGCGATCTGGGCCAGCATCGCCGGTGCGACATGGGTCTGCGACTGTGCCCGATCGATCATCGACCGGAACTGGCGCACTGCCACTGCATGGTCTTGCGTCCAGCTTTCGACCACACCGGGCATGTCCTTCTTCGCATCCTTGCGGCGAGCCAGACGGCGCAGCAGCTCGAGCCGCATCTGCTGGAAATCGCGTGCCAGGCCGGAAACAAGCAGGCGCTCCCACACATCCGAAGGGTTCATCTGCGCGGCAGTACTTTGCGCCCAGTCGATCCCCATGGTCGCGCCGATCTGCGAGAAGCCACGAGTGAGCGATTTGGCGTCGATGCCGGTATCGGCGGCAAGGCGAGCAAGCCCGATTGCCCCGTCCAGATCGAAGATGTGCGTCACGCTGGTTGCCAGAGCATCGGGCGCCCCGACCTTGGTGAAGCTCTCGTGCAGCCGAGCCGATTGCGTCTTGAGCTCGCTTCCGAGCAATTGGGCAGTCGATTCGGCGAGCGTCTTCACGCCCTTGCCGAGATCTTGGACCATTTCCTGTGGCACTACGCGCCCGGCTGCCGTGCGCAGCACGTCGGACATGAGATTGGCCACAGCTGCGGCTAGTCGGTCGAACAGGCGCAGTCGCGCGGTTTCCTCCATCTTCGCGCCGTCGAGCTCGGCCCACAAACTCCGCAGGTCGAACAGATGCGCTACGGTCACGAAGGCGCCTGCCACCTGGGACAGTTCGACACCTTCCTCCTCGGCCAGTTCAAAGGGATGGATGATACCCATGCGGTTGATCATCGCGTTGGCCAGCTTGGTGGCGATGATCTCGCGCCGCAGGCGATGGTTCTCGATCTGCTTGCGATAGGTGCCGCGCATCGGTTCGGGGAAGCTGCGCAGCAGAAGGTCGAGCAGGATCGGATCGTCGGCAAGGTCGCTTTTCTCGATCGCGTCCTGCAGCACCAGCTTGGTCGAAGACAGCAGTACGGCCAGCTCGGGCCGGGTCAGGCCGATCCCGTCAGCCGCGCGGCGCTGCAACGTCTGGTTGTCGGCCAGCCCTTCGGTCTTGCGGTCGAGATTGCCATTGGCCTCGAGCGTTTCGATCAGATGGAGCTGCGAGGCCATCGCGCGTTCGCCACCGATTTCCGCAATCGACATCGCCAGCGCCTGGAGGCGATTATCCTCCAGCACAATATCGGATACCTCGTCGGTCATGGCCTCGAGCAGCTTGACGCGCTTGGGTTCGCTCAGCTTGCCGGCGCGTTTGGCTGCGGCCAGCGCGATCTTGATGTTGACCTCATTGTCCGAACAATCGACGCCAGCCGAATTGTCGATGAAGTCAGTGTTACAGCGACCGCCATTGAGCGCGAACTCGATGCGCCCGGCCTGCGTGGTACCAAGGTTGGCCCCTTCGCCGATGACGCGCGCGCGAATGTCACGCCCGTCGATACGCAGCGAGTCGTTGGACGGGTCGCCGACCTGGACGTTATTCTCTCCAGAAGCCTTGATGTAGGTGCCGATGCCGCCGAACCAGATGAGGTCAACCGGCGCCTTGAGGATAGCCGAGATCAGCTGTTCGGGTTCCAGCTCCTTGGCGTCAATGCCCAGCACCTTCTGCACCTGCTTCGACAGCTTGATCGTCTTGGCATCGCGCGCGAACACTCCGCCGCCCTTGGAGATCAGCTTGGGATCATAATCTTCCCAGCTCGACCGGGGCAGGTCGAACATGCGTTTGCGCTCCTTCCAGCTCATGGCCGGGTCGGGATCGGGATCAAGGAAGATGTGGCGGTGGTCGAAGGCCGCCACCAGCTTGATCGCCTTCGAAAGCAGCAGGCCATTTCCGAACACGTCGCCCGACATATCGCCGCAGCCGACAACCTCTATCGGATCAGTCTGTACGTCCACGCCCATTTCGAGGAAATGGCGCTGCACCGAGACCCAGGCACCCTTGGCGGTGATGCCCATCGCCTTGTGATCGTAGCCCTTCGATCCGCCACTGGCGAAAGCATCGTCGAGCCAGAAATCGCGCGCTTCCGCGATGGCATTGGCAACGTCGGAGAACTTGGCCGTACCCTTGTCCGCCGCGACCACGAAATAGGGATCGTCGCCATCGGTGATGACCACCGCTTCAGGGTGGATCACCTTTTCGTCGACAATGTTGTCAGTGACCGACAGCAGCGTGCGGATGAAGACTTCGTAGCTCGCCTGCCCTTCGGCAGCCCAGCCGTCGCGGTCATGCGCCGGATCTGGAAGCTGTTTGGGATAGAAACCGCCCTTGGCGCCTGTCGGCACAATCACGGCGTTCTTCACGCGCTGCGCCTTCATCAGCCCGAGGATTTCAGTGCGGAAATCGTCACGACGGTCAGACCAGCGCAGACCACCACGTGCAACCGGGCCGGCACGCAGGTGGATGCCTTCCACGCGGCGTGAATAAACGAAGATTTCACGCCAGGGGATAGGCTTGGGCAAATTGGGGACGTTCTCGCTTTCGATCTTGAAGGCGAGCGCTTCATGCGCTGCAGGCGCAAAGGCGTTGGTGCGCAGAATCGCGTCGATCAGCGAATTGTAGAGGCGCAGCAGGCGATCATCGTTGATCGCCTTCACGCGGGCAAGGCCGCGGCGGATTGTAGTGCGTGCTTCCTCGATTGCGGCTTCGCGGCCGTTGCCGAACTTCGGATCATGGCGAGCGGTGAAGAGCGCGATCAGCGCACGGGTAATCTCTGCGTTCTTCGCCAGCGCCTCGACCACAGTATAGATGGTAAAGCCCATCCCCGCCTGTCGCAGATAACGATAGAAGGCGCGCAGCCAATTGGCCTCTTCCGCACCCAGCCCGGCTTCTGAGACAAGCCGGTTGAAGACATCGTTTTCGGCATGACCGTTGAGCACCGAGGCAACTGCGGCTTCGATCACCGGCGCGCGTTCGAGCAGGGCCGAACCATCTACGCCCGGGGCAAGCCGGAGCGAGAAATCATGCACCGTGCCAAGCCGCCCGCCGTCGAGCACGGTCGGCACTTCGGACTGCACGTGGAAACCGAAATTCTCCAGTACAGGCACGGCATCGGATAGCGGCAGGCTGCCTTCGGCCTGGTAAAGCTTGAGGCTGAGGCATTCGGGTGCATCGGGCAGGCAGCGGAACAGCCGTGCGCCACGATGCGGTGCTTCGCTGCCTTCGTCGGCCTCGTCCGAATGCATCCCCAATGCACGCAAGCGCGCGATATCCGCAGCCGCTTCGCGCGGGCCCGAATTGGCGCGATAAGAAGTCGGGAAAGCATCGGCAAAGCGCATTGCCAGAGCGGCTGCGCGGCCATGCTCCTCAAAATTGAGCAGCTCGTTCTCGACCGCTTCGCTCCAGCCACGCAGAAGCGTCTGGACCTGCTTTTCAAGCACGGCTTCATCGGGGGCCTGCGCGCCATCGCGGATGTCGAGCACGAAACGCAGCATCGCCAGATTGCCGCCTTCTACCTCGAGGCTCCAATCGAGCAATTGCGCTGCTGCGCCTTGTTCCAGCAAGGCCTGGATCTGCAGGCGCACCTGCGTCGCCAGCATGTCGCGCGGCATCCACACGAAAGCAAAGAGATGGCGGGCCAGCGGAGCCTGCACCAACGCCAGGCGCGGGCGCGGGCGGTCGACCAGGCTCATCATGGTGGTTGCTACACGTTCGGTATCCTCCTGCGAGAAGCCGATCAGCAGATCATGCGGCAGCGCGGTCAGCGCATGGACCAGCGCCTTGCCGGCATGGCCGGTCTCGTCAAAATGCAGCTTGTCGCGGATTGAATCGAGCCGTTGGCGCAAAATCGGCACATTGCGTGGCGGGGCAGCCAGTGCAGCGCTGGTCCAGACACCGGCATGTACCGACAGGGCAACCAGTTTCTTGCCGTCGAACCTCGGCACGATGAACAGATCGAGAGGTACGCGGCGGTGCACATGCGACAGGCGGTTGGCCTTGATGATCAGCATCGGGCGTCCGTCGCCCTGCTTGTCGAACCATTTGAACGCACGCTCGAACGAGGCATCCGCCAGCAATTCGCCGGCGCTGGTGCGGCAGATGCCGAGCAGGCCCGACTGGCTACCGTCACGCTGGCGGGTGAGATGGCCTAGCTGGGTCAACATGCCCGAATTGAGCCATTCGAGCAGCGCCCGCCCTTCGGCGTCATCCATCGCCCTTGCATCGGCGATCATCTCGTCTTGCAGCTTGGGCCAGTCGCTTACTGCGGCGCGCACATCGGTCAGTGCTTCGCGCAGCACATCCTCGATCAAGCGGCGTTGTTTCGCGTCGACGCGCGGCGCCTCGACATAGATCATCGATTCCCACTCGGCGTCCTCGGGTTCTCCTTCACGGATACCGGTAAGTGCGCCAGCCTTGTTGCGTTCTACCGGGACGACCGGGTGCACCAGGCGATCGATCGTCAGGCCCAGCGAGGCGATGGCGGCCGCTGTCGAATCGACCAGGAAAGGCATGTCTTCATTGACGATCGCGATGCGCGTGTAGCGGCGGTCACTGCTGTGGCTTTCGACCGTGATCGCGGGTTCGGCCGCGGCACGCTGCATGGCGGTATCGAGCACGAAGCCGGCGATTTCGTCCAACTGGCCCTTGCCGAAGGGCGTATCGCCGGGGAGTAGCGAGTCGCGCATATGCTGCACAAGCGCCTTGGCAAGCTTGGGGGAGTAAGTGCTGCTTTTCGCCGATTCGGCGCTCTTGGAACCCATGGGGGCCTCTCGCTTTTGGCGCACGGATGTTTCAGCGCCGGGAAATATCCGAGTCGCGTCTTGCGCGACCTGAGGCGGCGATTAGGCCGGTTGCAGGTGCACTGCAAGGCACTCGCGCACCCCTTCGCGCATTCCTATGCGAAGGCGGTGCCGTAGCGTCCATCAGCCATGCAATTCGCTTATCGCCAGTTCGAGGGATCGAATGCGCGCAGCAGGGTCGAAGGTGGGTCCGGCGAAGATCACTTCATCGGCCCCGGTCCGGGTGACGAAGCTGCGAACAGCGTTGGCGCATTGCGCGGGAGTGCCCGTGGCGCTGGCCTGGCCGATATGCGCCAACATGGCTTGCGCCGTGGCAGGCAGGTTTGCGCGATAGCCCTCGATCGGCGGCTTGAGCCGGGATGGATTGCCAGTGCGCAGCGCGACGAAAGCCTGCATCTGCGATGTCGCGAGCGTCTCGGCTTCCTCCTGCGTTTCGGCGCAGAAGAGGTTCATTGCCACCATGACATGCGGCTTGGGGCATTCCTTTGAAGGTTCGAAAGTGCGACGATACACTTCAAGCGCACTGTCGAGGTGATCGGGCGCGAAATGGCTGGCGAAGGCATAGGGCATGCCCAGCCTGGCGGCGAGTTGCGCGCCGAACAAGCTCGATCCCAGCATCCAGAATTCGGGATTTGCGCCATGCCCTGGTGTAGGATGGATTGCTGTCTCACCCTGCATGAAGGCGCGCAGTTCCACCACATCCTGCGGGAACATTTCAGCGGCGCGGTGGAGGTCTTTCCTGAGTGCCCTTTGCAATTCAGGACCGGCTCCAGGCGCACGCCCGAGGCCGAGGTCGACCCTGCCGGGAAACAGCGCATCGAGCGTGCCGAACTGCTCGGCAATCTGGAAAGGCGTGTGGTTAGGCAGCATGATTCCGCCCGAACCGATGCGGATATTGCTGGTGGCATTACCGATGTGCGCGAGCACCACCGACGTTGCGCCGCCGGCGATGCCTTCCATGGCGTGATGCTCAGCCACCCAAAAACGCTTGAAGCCCAAAGCTTCGGCTGCGCGGGCGAGCTCGGCCGCGTCGGCAAACGCCTCGCCCAAAGTGCCACCTTCGCGGACCGGCACGAGGTCGAGGATAGAATAGTCGGTCATGCGCCTCCGTCGAGCTGTGTGATATAGGCCTGCGCGCGCTCGGCCTCGGGCGTGCCCGGTGCAACTTCAACAACTGAGGCAAAACTGGCGCGCGCGTCGGCTTCGCGTCCTGAAAGCGCTGCGATTACGCCTGCTTCGAGCCCGACCTGCGGATCGCGCGGTGCAAGCGCCGCTGCTCGCTCGACCTGCGCCTGCGCTTGACCAAGTCGTTCGAGCCGGCGGGACAATGTGGCGGAGAGCAGCCAGGCCTGCGCATCCTCCGGATCAGCATCGCGCGCTTCAGTCAGCGCCTTTGAGGCATCTTCGTGACGACCGAGCTGGACCAGCACCCGCGCCAGATCGACGCGAAGATCGGCAGTCAAAGGCCTGTCCCCGGCAAGTGCGGCCTGATCGCCAGCGCGGTCGAGCAGCGGCAGGGCGGCCTCCGCATTGCCCTGCGCCATTGCAGCATTGCCAGCCATTGCCGAAAGCCGCGCGGCATAACCGGGATTGTCGACAGGCGCTTCTCCACTGGCGAGATCGAAGACCCGCTGGGCTTCGTCGTAGCGGCTCAACTTTACCAGCGCGAGGCCAAGGCAATGTGCCGATTGCGCCGATTCCAGATCATTGTCGGCCTTCTCTCGCCATCGCTGCGCTGTATCAAGCGCCTTTTCGGGCGCAGCGTTGGTTTCCTGCAGACAGGATGCCAGCTTGCATTGCTGCAACCGCGCGGGCGGTGG
>CBFGON010000042.1:0-19397 GCA_965650395.1 uncultured Qipengyuania sp.
CCTGCACTCGACGTGCTCGACAAGCAGGTAAAGCAGATTGAAGCCGACATCGACGCTGAAAGCCGTCGAAATGGAGGCGTGGTATCGGCTGCGAGCAGGAATGCATTGGCGGCCGAAATCACCGAAAGCTATCGCAGCATTCTGGACCTCAAGGAGCAAGCGCGCGACGTTGCTGATGTCAAGGTCAACCGGCTGCTCGCCGCAATCATCATATTCGTGCTCGGCTTCTTTGCTGCAGTGATCGGATGCATCGTCTTTGCCGTTAAACTCGTTGCCCGCTTCCGCGCTTCGTTCATCGACAAGATCGAACAGGTCACGACGGCGTTGCGCCGCCTGGCGCATGGTGAAAGTGACTTTGAACTGGATGGCCATGATCGTGGCGACGAGATTGGCGACATGGTCAATGCGATCGAAGTATTCCGCACCACGTCCCGCGAACTGGATATAGCCAACCGTAATCGTGAACAGGCCGGTGAACGCCGACGGGCCGAACTGGCGGACCTGGCCAAGCGGTTCGAAAGTACCGTCGGGGAAGTTGTCAGCAGCGTTGCAGTGGCATCAAGCCAACTCAACAACACAGCATCGAACATGGCCAGCGCTGCCGAACAAGCCACGCAACAAAGTGCGCATGTCAGCGATGCGATGGAACAGGCGTCGGGCGGCGTAACCGCGGCCGCCGCGGCATCGGACGAATTCGCCATGTCGATTGGAGAGATCAGCCGTCAGGCGTCGCATTCGGCGGAATTGGCCCGCAAGGCTTCAGACGATGCCTCGAACGCGGACGGCACGATTTCTGCGCTCGCAACCTCTGCCGAACAAGTCGGGCAGATCGTTGAACTGATCCAGACAATTGCCAAGCGCACCAACCTTCTGGCGCTCAACGCCTCCATCGAGGCCGCGCGGGGCGGCGAAGCGGGCCGCGGGTTCGCTGTAGTTGCCAGCGAGGTCAAGGAACTGGCGGCTCAAACCAGCCGGGCTACCGAAGAGGTCGCCGAGCAAATCCGCGCAATGCAGAATTCGACAGGTGCCAGCGTCAGCGCACTTCGTTCTATCGGCGAGCAGATCAAGCAACTCGAGACAACCGCCATCTCGATTGCCAGCGCCGTCGATCAACAATCTGTAGCCGGGCAGGACCTTGCGCGCAGCATCGACATTGCAGCGCGCGGGACTGACGAGGTTTCGGCGAGTATCCATCAGGTACGTGAAGCAAGCCTCGCCACCGGAGCCGCTGCAAGCCAGGTACTAGGTTCGGCCAACTCGCTTGAATCACAGGCTTCCAGCCTACGCGGCCAGGTCGACGAATTCCTGCGTCACGTTCGCGCTGCTTAATATAGAATTAGCTATGTCCTGTTAGGCAGTTTCCCGGACAAGGGAGTTTGCCAACCTATGAGCACACGAGTCATGGACGCTGAGCTTTCGAGTGAGATCGAAGCTATTGAGGTCGAAACCCGGCTCCGGACCAAGGAGGCCAAGGGGATAGCGCGCTGGCTTCTCGAAAAATCGATGGTCGAAAAGGCCTGGCTTGCAACCGGCGTAGGCCTTGCTGGCCTCGGAATTGTGCTTGGCGTCGCTTATTACGGGCTGGCCTATCCCGACGCTTCTGGATGGGCGCGCGGCGCGCTGATTGTCGCCGGACTGTGGAGTGCAGTCAGCAGTGTGATCGGCGTGCGGCTGATCCTTAAGCACGTCGTGCTGCCATTCGAGCGGATCGTGCGCGAAATGTCGCGGCTGGCACAAGGCGCGCGAGATATCGAGATTGCCGGAACCGAACGCGCTGACGAGATCGGCGAACTTGCCCGTGCACTGGAAACTTTCACCAAGTCCGGGCACAAGCTCGACCAGCTGTTCGCCGGGCGCAAGGAATCGCTTGAGAAGCGCAAGATCTTCCTGCTCAAACTTGCTGACGAACTTGAAGGCAGCGTCGGCGAGTTTGTTGGCGGCGTGGCAGCGGCTTCCTCGCAGCTCAACAGCACCGCTGGTTCGATGGCGCAGGCCGTCGATGACGTGACCGGACAGACGAGGCAGGTGTCGAATGCCATGGAAGCGGCCTCAAGCGGCGTAACCGCAGCTGCAGCCGCTTCGGACGAATTCGCAATGTCGATTGGTGAAATCAGTCGGCAGGCATCGCATTCCGCCGAACTGGCCCGCAAGGCGTCGGACGATGCCTCGGGCGCTGATGTCACCATTTCCGCGCTCTCGGCCTCGGCCGAGCAAGTTGGCCAGATTGTCGAGCTGATCCAGTCGATTGCCCAGCGTACAAACCTGCTCGCGCTCAATGCTTCCATCGAGGCGGCGCGTGGTGGCGAAGCAGGCCGCGGCTTTGCGGTCGTCGCCAGCGAGGTCAAGGAACTCGCCGCACAGACCAGCCGCGCCACCGAGGAAGTTGCCGACCAGATCCGCGCAATGCAGAATTCAACGGGCGCCAGTGTCAATGCGCTGCGCTCCATCGGTGAACAGATCAAGCAGCTAGAGACAACGGCGATCTCGATTGCCAGTGCAGTCGATCAGCAATCGGTCGCAGGACAGGATCTCGCGCGCAGTATCGACCTTGCTGCACGCGGCACCGACGAAGTGGCCAGCCACCTCGACCGGATGCGTGATGCGACCCTTGCTTCAGGCTCGGCAGCTACGCAGGTCCATTCATCTGCGAATGAGCTGGAAGGTCAGGCAGCGACATTACGCGGCAAGGTCGACAGCTTCCTGCAGCATATTCGCGCTGCCTGAAAAGGCCGGGCGGCCCTGCCATCACCGGACCGCCCGAAATCCTATTCCCACCAATAGGGCATGCGGCGCGCGTCGCCGGTCTCGACCTCGTTCATGGTATGCGCGTCATAGAGCCGACCGCCCAGCATGACCTGAGCGATATTGTCGGAGTTAGCGATATCGGCCGTCGGATCGTCAGTCAGAATCACGAGGTCGGCCAGTTTTCCGGCTTCGATGCTGCCAATGTCCTTGGCCATGCCAAGCGATTGCGCCGGCACGATTGTTCCCGCCCGCAGCGCTTCCACAGGCGTCATGCCCCCGCGCACAAAGCTCCACAGCTCCCAATGCGCCGCGATGCCGGCTTGCTGGCCATGCGCACCGATGCTGACCTTGACTCCGCGCTCGGCAAGCCGCTTAGATTCCCGAGCATTGTCGTCATCGACAAAAGCCCATTCGGGGGCCTTTGTGCGTCGTGCAGTATCCGCCAGTAGCATTTGTGGCGGTGTGTGAACCAACATCGGATTGTCGAATACATCGGTCGCCTGACGCCAGTAGGGATCGCCTGCCAGGCCGCCATATGTCACCACCAGCGTCGGTGTGTAATTGGTGTCCGACTGGCCGAACATCTGCAACACGTCATCGTACATCACATCGACGGGAATATTGTGCTCCAGCGTCGAATTGCCGTCGGCGATGATGTTCATATCCATGCCGAACAGCGATCCGCCTTCAGCGACGACCAGCATATTCTCGGCCCGCGCGGCTGCAACAACCTGCTGGCGCTGTTCACGCCGCGGCTGGTTATAGTTCTTGATCGAGATCCCGCCCTGCGCCTTGAGCCGGCGGATATGAGCGAGTGCGTCTTCGTAACTGTCGACCCGGGCATAGACGTCAGGAGCCTTGGCCCCGTAAACAATCTCGCCAGTCGAGAAGATGCGCGGTCCGATCAGTTCGCCTGCGCGCTGGCGCTCTGACGCCGAGAATATCTCGCTGGCATCCGACGATGGATCGTGGATCGTCGTTGTGCCCAACGCCAACCCCTGCATCAATGACCAGTTCTGCTGCGGCACCAGATCGCCAGTCCCTTGCGCGCCATGCGCATGGGCATCGACCAGGCCGGGGATAATCGTCTTGCCGCTGGCGTCGATGATCGTGGCATTTTCAGGCATGGCAATGCGGACCGTGGTCGCATCGTAAACTCCGGTAATCCGATCGTCTTCGATCATGACTAGCGCGTTGTCGATCGTCCCGGCCCCATCGCCCGCCATGGTGTGCACACGTGCACCTGTGATCACCACCGTACCCTTGTGCTTGCCTGCCGTAATTGCGCGCGCCAGCGACGTACCGCTTTCAGGCGGACTGAACTTGGGCGCGTCCTCGCCCTGCGGCGCATTGGCAGCCAAGCTTGCGGTGGTAGCGCGATAGAGCACAGGCCCCATCGACCATGTCAGCGTAGCACCACCTTCGGTCCAGCTGATGTAATCCGCCCCGCCCTTGCTGACCTTGGTCACAGGCAGCGAGCTCGCCTTTTCGCCAACACTTACTGCCTGCCCGCCCGGAAGCAGCGGCATGGCGAACACTTCATAGTTCTGCCGGAATGCGACATGGCGCCCGCTTGGCGAGACGCGGAATTCGCTCGCAAGATCGCCTTCGACATGCACGCGGCGCGCTTCGCCTTTGAGGTCACTGGAAATCAGCTGCAGCTTGCCTGCTTCGCGACCCATCATAAAGAGCCGGTCATTTGAGGCGCCATATTGCGGTTCGGTGGTGTCACGCGTGACCAGCACGGCCGCGCCGCCGCTGGATGAAACCGTATAAACACCCGGGTTCTCCGAAAAATCGGGTGACGTCAGGTAGCCGCCAGAGCGTTTTTCGAAGGCGATGGTCCGGCCGTCGGGCGAGAATTGCGGCACAGCGTAATGCCCTGGTTGCCTGGTCACGATCTTCTCGCCCCGGCCATTGGCATCGGCAGTGACGATGTGGCCTAGCCCGGCGTCGGTCCAGCGGACGAAAGCGAGCTTTTTGCCGTCGCGCGACCATGTCGGCCACAGTTCGAGCGAACTACCTCCGCCCGAAGTCAGGCGGCGCGGCGCGGCATCGCTGCCGACCGGTTTGGAGTAGAGCTTGCCCAGGCTTTCGAACACCACGGTGCGGCCGTCGGGCGATACGCTGGCGAAACGCGGGATTTTGGCAGTGAAACTGTCGGGCGCCACATCGATCACGGGATGCGGCGCGGCGGCCACCTTGCGCGTGTCGTCGATGCGGAAAGGGATTTCGCTCGCACCTGAACCGTCGGTTGCCACGCGCCGTATCTTGCCGCCCGCCCAGACCACCATCGCCTTGCTGTCGGGCGTCCAATCCATGATCGGATAGACCCCATAGACCGCCCAGGTTTCCTGCAGATCCTTGTCGAGCGCGCCGTAGATCATGCGTTCACGCCCGCTATCCAGTTCCTTCACCCACAGCTGCGACTTGTCCTTGTCGCGCCGCACGAAGGCGATGCTTTTGCCATCTGGCGAAGGGGTTGCACGCACCGCGCCACCATATCCGCCGACGGCGGTAGTCACTTCACCAGTGTCGATCTCGTAACGCTCAATGCTGAAAATGCCCTGGGTCGAATCCTGCGCATATTCGAAGATCGGGCCAGAAGTGGTGTTTCGCGTATAGTAGATCGCATTGCCATCGGGTGCATAGATTGGCTCGCCCAACTCTTTCTGCAGAACCTCGCTTGCGCGCTTGACCAGCTGGACGCCGCCGCCGCCCGAGACGTGGTACAGCCAGATTTCGCCCGTGCCTGCACTGCGCTGGGTGGTGAAATGCTTCTTTGCGACAATGTATTGTCCGTCCGGCGACCAGCTGGGCTGGTTCAGCAGGCGGAAGTCCTCCTTCGTCACCTGCAGCTTGTTCGAACCATCGGCATTCATGATCCAGATGTTATCGCCGCCTGCCCGGTCGGAAGTGAAGGCGATGCGCGTACCATCGGGCGAGAATCGCGGCTGGACTTCCCACGCCAGCCCTTCAGCGATGCGCGTGGGTGTGCCGCCCGAAATCGGCATGGTATAGATATCGCCCAGCAGCGAGAAGACCAGCGTCCGCCCATCGGGCGACACATCGACATCCATCCACGTGCCTTCATCAGTGCGGATCGGCACGTCCTTGAGCACTGCGCCGCGCGGCGCATTGACATCCCACTTGGTGTCCTTCGCATCCTCGCCGGCAATCGGTACAGTTGCCGGGGCGGTAGTCACCTGTTCGCCACTGCCTTCCTTGGGACCATCTTCCGACGATGCCTTGACCTCCTGCTCCTCGACCGGATTGGGGCTCGGCTCAGGCTCTTCGCTCTGCGCGAAGGCGGGGCACGCGTAGAGGACAAGCGCAAGCGCTGATGCGACGGTCGTTTTCATGAATCTCTCCCCAGGAATGCGGGGAGGGCTTAGACATGCCCGGCACGGCTTGGCAAACCGCCTTTCGACGAACAGCGACGCGGCGCGGATCATCGTGCGCTGGCGCGCTCAACCAACCGCACCGGAACACGCCGCTCGGTGCGTTCGCCCGCCAGCGCGGTTTCGACCAACAGGCGCCCGGCCTCGGCGAAGTCTGGCTCGACCGTGGTAAGGGGCGGATGGCTGAATTCGCCCGAGCCAAGGCCGTCGAAACCGACCACGCCAACGTTGGCAGGGACGGCAACATTGCGTGTCGCCAGCTCTTCCAGCGCCCCCAGAGCCATCGCGTCACAGGCGAAGAACAGCCCATCAAAACCGACGCCGCTTTCGCACAGGCTGGCGACCGCATTGCGCCCCTGCGAAACGCGGTCTTCGCCATCGGATACCACCGGTTCGCGCGGCGATAACCCTGCATCTTCCATCGCCGCCCGATAGCCGTCGAAACGCTCTCGGAACTGCTTTTGCGATGAGTTGGTGTCGCCGACGAAGACGATGTCTTTTGCACCTGCCTTGACCAGCCGCTCGACCGCAAGCCGTCCGCCGGCGCGATTGTCAGAGCGGACCCACACCGCATCGTCGAACGGCGAACCCCAGAAAGCGATTGCTTCGCTGGCTGCGGCAACACTGCGAAAATAGTCCCAGGCGGCGCCATTGGTGGCGGTGCCGATAACCACCACGCCATCGGCCTGACGGCGTCCGACATAGTGGCCGAAAAGCTCATCTTCCTTTGCCTGGAACGATACAAGTGCCTCATAGCCACGCTCGGCAGCGGCCGCGCAGGTGGCACCCAACAGGCTGTAATAGAACGGATTGATCGCGGCCGGCCCCTGCCCTTCGCGCCCGATTACGACCACAGCGATGGTCCCGGTCTCGCCCTTGCGCAGTCCGGCGGCGCGCTGGTTGACGTGATAGCCAAGCTCGGCCGCGGCCTGCTCCACCCGGCGACGGGTCGCATCGGTAATCGTCTCGGAACCTGACAGTGCTCTGCTTACGGTCGACTGGCTGACCCCGGCACGCTCTGCCACGTCGATCGAAGTAACCCGATGGAGCCTCTCCCTGCCCTCTTTTGTCATGCTTTTGTCTGTCCTCCGGCCGTTGTCCTATACCAGCCTATGTACGAAAGCGAGGGCGTGCCGCATGCGCTTGCACATCAGGCCTTCTCGTGAAAGAGCAGATCGGGGGCAAAGGCTGGGAAGTGATGGAACATCGACGCGAGGATCGGCATATCGTTCATGTGGCTGGGGCATATCGCGCCAGGCACGGCATGTCGCGCGAGATCTGGGTCAAGGACGTCTCCGAATATGGCTGCCGCTTCTTCGACAAATTCTCGATCCTCGAACTTGAGAGCGTCGTACTGGTCAAGATGGGCAATATCGGTCCGATACCGGCCGAAGTTCGCTGGCGCGACGGCAGCGATGTGGGCGTGCGCTTCGAAAAACCGCTTCACCCTAGCGTACTCGAGCATATTGCCCGCTTCATGTCCGTCGACCGGTAGCCCTGCTATAGCGAAAGTCATTCCCCGATGACGGCGGTTATAGTTTCGAACGGGCGCTACAGGATGACAACGCCTGTGCCTGTCCGATTTGTCCATAATGATCGCTTCGGCGCACAAGAAGCGATTGCAGCGGACAGTTTTGACCAGCTTCTTGTCGAACGACCCGATATCCTAAGTTCGTTCGCCGAAAACGGCGATCTTTGCTGGACGGTGCAGACGTTCTGTCGCTTGCGCGAGGCTGGCATAGGCGGGATCGAAATTGGCACCGCCCCCTCACCTGGCCGGATCAACCTTGCCAAAGCGAAGACTCTGTCACGCTCGGGGCCGAGTCCGGGCGCATTCGAAGTCTCGATCCAGGCCGATTACCCGCGCATTCTGTGGGCGCCGTTCCACATCCAGCAGAATCTGGATCTGATCGGTAGCGATGATGCGCTGCAATACCTTTGGCCTCAGACGCAGATCAGGCCGCGTGGTGCAGAACGTAGCGAAGTTAAGCGCGTTGGATTTTTTGGCAAGCTTTCGGGAAATCTTGTTTCGAACGAAGCTGAATGGCGAAGGCAATTGGAGCTTCGCGGGTTCGAGTTCGTGGCTCCCCCGCCGGACAGCTGGCACGATTTTTCCGATATCGATGTAGCACTGGCGATCCGCAGCTTCGGCACTGCAAGACATTCGCACAAGCCCGCCAACAAACTCATCAATGCGTGGATTGCAGGGGTTCCATTTGTAGGGGGGAGCGATTCCGCCTTTCGCCAGGTGGGAACCGCTGGCGTCGATCATCTTGTGGCCACTACCCTGCCCGAAGCACTGGCGCAGATCGAACGGCTCCGCAGCGATCCAAAGCTTTATTCCCAATTGGCGCAGGCTGGTCGCGAGCGGGCACGCAACTTCACCGTCGAGCAGATCGCTCAGCAATGGGTGACCATGCTCGAAGGTCCGGTTGCAGCGCGATATAGGGAATGGGCGGCTCACCCCGTTGCCGAAGCGCGGCTGCATCGCCGCCGTTTGTTTGCCCAGAGCGCCGTCAACGGGGCTAAATGGATTGCCCGGAAGCTCCTGCGCCGGGAACACGAGCGATGAGCGCGACAAAAAGGATCCAGCGCGGTGTTCTGGCCAACCTCGGATCGGTCGTAACCCGGATTTTAGTACAGTTTGCGACACTCCCAATTCTCTTTGCCAATTGGGAGGCAGAGAGGGTCGGAGTCTGGCTGGCAGTATTTGCCGTACCAGCTTACATCGCACTGGTCGGAAATGGCTTTGCCGGAGCCGGTGGAAGTGCAGCGCTGGCGGCTGCGCAAAGTGATGACTGGTCACTTGCGCGCGTCAATTTCAAGGTTTCCTGGCGAATTTCGGGTGTGGCTACGGCCATACTTGCGGTGGCTTTTGCCGCAGTCACCGCCCCGCTTGTTCCTGCTCTCGTGGACGGCATCGAAAGTGTCTCTGGCGCAGAGATATCTCAAGCGGTCATATGGCTCTCGCTCTATATCTTTGCGACCAGCCAGATGGCCGTATTCGAGATCCCGTTCCGGGTTGCAGCCCGCTATCCCGACCACATACTGCTCTACAATCTCGCCATACTGACGGAGGTCGGCGTAATAGCGCTTATTGTGACGCAGACCGACAGCCTTGCCGTGCTGGCAATGGCGCTGGCTCTGACGCGTGCGGGGTCTGCCATCATTCTCTATTTTGCGGCGCGGCGTATCGCGCCGCAGCAGTTCGCCGGAGCCGTCAGGCCCATGCGGCAAATCCTGCGGGACCTGTTGAAGCCGTCGCTCACCTTGATGCTTGTGCCGCTCATATTCGGGCTGAACCTGCAAGGCTATTTGCTGGTCGTCGGAGCAGCGTTTGGCGCTGCAGCGCTGGCCGGCTTTGCAGCCACGCGCACGATCACCAGGCTGCTCGATCTCGTTACCAATCTGACCTTTGCAATGCAGTTCTACGAAAGCGGCTATCTGAGTGACGGCAAGCAGACGGTGCAACAACGAATGCTTGCGACCATGACATTACTGTCCGTGGCCGTTGCAGCGGGCTTTGCCGCTGCGCTGATGCTGCTTGGACCGTGGATCCAGGAAATCTACACACTGGGGCAAACCCGCTTCGATTCGACGGTCGCTGCGGTGCTTGTTCTTGCCGCTTCATTACGTGCTCTCTCATCCTCGCCAATGTCGATCCTGACTGCGGAAAACCGGCATTCGCCGGTCGTGATCGTCTATCTCGTCAGTTCGGCGCTGGGGCTCTGCCTCGCAGCTATTCTGGCGACTGCCGGTGCACCGCTACACGTTCTGCTTATGCCGCTGCTTCTTGCCGAAGCCAGTCAGCTCATGGCGGCTTTTGCGCTTGCGCTGCCATTGCTCGCTGTCACACCGCACCAATTCTTGCGCCTGTTGCTGTCGCGCGAGAGGGCGACAGACGTCGCGATTATGGTGCGGGCACTCGCAGGGCGCCATTGATGCGCTTGCACGCACGCCGGCAGGCAGAATAGAAGCCCTGTCGCCGTGTACGATTTCTTGCTCATAGCCTCCACCATCGTCTTCATCGCAACGGTGATTGTCTATTTGCGCCAACCTGCGGCCGGCCTCGCCCATCCGGCCAGCTTCTACCTATTGTTTCACGGCTTCATCTTCGTGTTCCGGCCGTTGCTGGCGCGCTATTACGACTTCGATCTGGTCTATCGGCTGTACCAGTTCCAACCTTCTATCGATGACAAGATAACGGTGATCCTGGGTGCCAATCTGGCGATGCTCGTGTTCGTTTTTGCGACACTGTTGATCGCTCCGAACGCACCACTTGAGATTTCGCGCGAACAACATGCCCGGACCCGCGCGGAACTCGCTCGTCCAATATTGCTGGCGGTGGCTTTGCTCACGCCGTTGGCCATATGGTCGCAGATCGGCAATTGGGCGCTGCGGATCAACAGTTTTGAGGCAATGGCACGCGACGCGGCGACTGGAAACATGGTCAATATCCAAGGCAATGGCTGGTTTACCGACTCAGCTTTGATGATGGCACCTATGGCAGCCATGATGGTCTGGCTATCACGATACCGCTGGTGGGGCTGGGCCTATTTTGCCGTCTTTGCGTTCTTGCAGGCGGGCACGGGAACAAGGCAGGCGCTGGTCTTTGCCGCTGCCGCCACCGCCATCTGCCTGTTGCTCGAATCGGGCCGACGCTGGTTCGATATGAGAGCAGTCTTGCTGGTCGCGATAGCTGCAATTGCCTTCAACCTTCTGGTGATCGATCGCGGCGGATTGGTCCGCTCGGTCGTCGCCGATGACTATGGCACAGCGTACATTTCAAATGTTGAACTCGACCCGCTCGAGCATATGGATTTCGCTAACCTCGAGTATTTCGAATATATGGTCTACGCCGTGCCCAAACGCACCGGCACCTATGATTATTTCGCCCATGTTTTGCAGGTCGTAACCGAACCAATTCCACGCGTACTGTGGCCAGACAAACCAGTCGGATCGCCAATCCAGTATTTCTCGCTGTGGGATTATGGCACGCCGATAGGGATGACAGCTTCCATCCCCGGAATCGGCTGGATGAGCTTGGGTTACGCCGGAATTGTCATCCAATCGCTGATTTTCGCGTTGATCTTTGGCCTGCTTTATCGGCTGCTGCTGACGCGACGGTCCAGCACCTTGGCGGTGCTCGCCTACGCATTGGCGATATCGATCGGGATTATCGGCTTCAGGGATGGCACGCTTCTTACACTTTTCAGGCTCGTGCCGTTCTTCTTCAGTCCGCTGCTGCTTGCTTTGTTGTTCGCCCGCATCTCAGGTCATGGTCGTATAGCTCCGCCGCATTTGACTACCGAAACCTTGCAGGCTGGCTTCCTCGAACAGACTCCAGCGGAAAGGCGCCGAGCCTTGGCCGCACAGGCACGCGAAAGCAGTATATAGGTTTCGCTACGCAACTTATGCTTTTCCTCCCGCTTTGCTTGAGTTAGACTTCACCCCATGGGAGAGAGACCAGCAAGCAACGGCGCGACCGATTTCGATGTCCTCATCGTCGGCGCAGGCATTTCAGGCATCGGCATGGCGGCGCATATGCGCGCCAAAGCACCGGCGCACAGTTTCGCGATTGTCGAACGACGCGAGAATCTGGGCGGGACATGGGATCTGTTTCGCTATCCCGGCATCCGTTCGGACAGTGACATGCACACGCTGGGTTTCGATTTCGAACCGTGGAGGCATGAAAAATCGATCGCTGATGGCCCGTCGATCCTCGAATATCTCGACAGGATTGTGGACGAACGCGATATCCGCCGCCACATCCGCTATGGCCACAAGGTTATCGCGGCCGACTGGCGCGGTAATGAATCGCGCTGGCATGTGACGCTGGAAACCACCGATGGCGAGCGCAAGCATCTGACCGCCAACTGGCTCTATCTCGGTTCCGGCTATTACGATTACGACGAGCCTTATGACCCCTCCTTCGACTTCGGCGATTTTTCCGGGCAAGTGATCCACCCGCAGTTCTGGCCAGAGGATCTCGATTACGCCGGCAAGAACATCGTGGTGATCGGATCGGGCGCGACAGCTGTAACCATTGTTCCTTCGATGGCCCAAAAGGCCGCCAAAGTAACCATGCTCCAGCGCACGCCGACCTGGATGTTCAGCCGCCCGGCCAAGGACGGCATTGCCAATTTCCTGCGCAAGATCCTGCCTGAGAAGCTCGCCTACCGGATCACGCGGTGGAAGAATATCACGATGCAGGATTTTGCCTTCAAGACGGCCCGCAACAAGCCCGAGAAGGTGAAGGAAAACCTCCACAAGCGCATCCGCTCCAAGATGGGCGACAGCTTCGATCTGGCGCCTTTCACTCCGCCCTATAACCCGTGGGACCAGCGGCTGTGCCTTGTGCCCGACGATGATCTGTTCGAGGCGATCAAATCGGGCAAGGCAGAAGTCGTGACTGGCCGCATCAAGGCCTTCGAAAAAGGTGGCGTGCGGCTGGAAGACGATAGCTTCCTGCCCGCCGATATCGTCATTACGGCAACCGGGCTGAAGCTGGCGGTGGCTGGCAAGATTGCGGTGTCCTTGGAAGGCCAGCCGGTCAATTTCGCCGATCACTTCTATTACAAGGGCTGCATGTTCTCGAACATTCCGAACCTTGCGGTGGTGTTTGGCTATCTCAATGCCAGCTGGACACTGCGCGCGGACATCAATTCTGACTATATCTGCAAGGTGCTCAACCACCAGCGGGGCAGCGGCACTGAAGTGGCCGTGCCCGTGCTGGAAGCGGATCACGAGTTGGAGGAAGACGATATCTTCGATTTCTCTTCCGGCTATATCCAGCGCGGCAAGCACATCATGCCAAGGAACGCGGTCAATTATCCCTGGCGGCTCAACCAGGAATATGTGCTCGACCGCAAACGCATGGCGACCGATCCGGTCGAGGACGGCATCATCGCCTTCCGGCACAAGGGCGAGTCCGTTCCTGCAAACGCCAGCCAGGTGACACTCGAAGCTGCGGAGTAGCTTTCGTGCGCCAGGCGCACTACCAGTTCGGGCATGAGCACTGACCGCATCTACACCGCCGGCCTTGTCGTAATCGGTGACGAGATCCTGTCCGGGCGCACGCATGACAAGAATATCGCACAAGTGGCAAGCTGGCTGCAGGTGCAGGGCATCCGCCTCAGCGAAGTGCGCGTGGTGCCCGATGTGGTCGAACGGATCGTCGAAGCGGTCAATGCGCTGCGCAAGGCTTACGATTACCTCTTCACCACCGGCGGAATAGGCCCGACGCATGATGACATCACCGTCGATGCCGTGGCCGAGGCGCTGGGCGTACCGGTCATAGTCCATCCAGAAGCCCGCGCAATTCTCGAACGCTATTATGCCGACAAGGGTGGGGTCAATGAAGGGCGTCTGCGGATGGCCCGCACTCCCGAAGGTGCCGAACTGATCCGTAACCGCATGTCGGGCGCGCCGGGCATCCGCATCGGAAATGTCCATATGATGGCAGGCGTGCCGCATATCACCGCGGGAATGCTCGATGCCTTGACCGGCACACTCGAAGGCGGTGCGCCGCTGATGAGCGAGACGATTGGCGGGTTCATTCCGGAAAGCGAAGTCGCGGTGCTGCTGCGCGAAACAGAGCAGGCGAACGCGAACTGCCAGATCGGCAGCTACCCCTTCTTCCGTGATGGCAAGGTGGGATCGAACTTCGTCATCCGCTCGACTGACCGTGCGGCACTCGATGCCTGCTTGAAGGAGTTGAGCGAACGGCTCGCCGCAGCAGGCTTCGCCTTTACCCACGGTGGCGTCTGAACTCAGCCTTGCGTCCTGCACGCCACGCACTAGCCTTTGATTTCGGAGGGCCAAGGGCATGGAATGGTTGCTGATCCTGGGCTTGTGCGTCGCGACTTTTGTCCTGTGGCAGAAGCAATCGGGACTGCAGTCGAAAATTGCCGAGCTTGAGGATGCGCTCGATTATTTCGCCCGGCAGGTCCGCTCCGGCAGTGCGGCACAGTCGACAGACGAGCCGCTGAATACCGCAGAGGCATCACCTGTGGTCAGCACGCCCGAGCCTCGAAGTGCAGCCGTTTCACTGCGTTCGATGGTGCCCAAAGTCACCCGCAAGGCAGAATCAGCGCCGGCCGAGCCGATGGAGACAGCCGAAACCATCGACATTGTCGAGCCGGACCGCCCGCGCTTCGCCTTCGACATGGAAGACATCTTCGGGCGTCGCTTGCCGATCTGGGCGGGTGGCGTCACGCTGGCAGTCGCTGGTGTATTCCTGGTGCGTTACTCAATCGAAGCCGGACTACTTACCCCGGCGGTTCGCGTCGCTCTGTCCTTCCTGTTCGGCATCGCCCTTCTGACGGGTGCCGAAGCGGCCTACCGCTTCGAGGATCGCGTCGGGGACGAACGCGTGCGCCAGGCGCTGGCGGGTGCCGGGCTGGCGACACTCTATGCAGGCTTCTACCTCGCGGGCACGCAATACGGGCTGATCGGGCAGACCTTTGCCTTCCTCGGCCTTGCGGCAGTGACTGCGCTGGCAATCGTGCTGTCTTATCGGTTCGGCCTGCCCAGCGCCGTTCTTGGCTTGGTCGGCGGGTTCGCTGCGCCAGCATTGGTCGGCGGGGAAGATGCGAATCTGCCCTTGCTCGCGCTATATCTGGCGCTGGTAACTGGCGGGCTGACGCAAACCGGTAACCGCCAACGCCGTCCGTGGCTGGGGATTGCGGCGCTTGTCGGCGGCCTTGGGTGGGGAGCGTTGCTGCTTGCCAGCGGTGACTACGGTTCGGCGGACCTGATTGCACTCGGGCTCTATTTCGTGGTGCTGGGGACGATTGTGCCAGCCTTGCTCAATGTCGAGCAGTTCCAAAAACCGATACGCCTTACCGCTGCCGGGCTGGCGAGCCTGCAGCTGGCGTTCCTTGTCGACAAGGGCGGGTACGAACCGCTGACCTGGGGCCTTTACCTATTGCTCGGCGCGGCCATCGCCTTCTTCGGCTGGCGCAAGCCCGAGATGCGCGGTGCAAGCGCGATGGCGGCGACGGTAGGGCTGTTCCTGCTGGCGATCTGGCCGCAGCCCGATCCTGTCGTTTTCGCCGTGGTCGGCGCCGGACTGGTAGCCTTGTTCGCTGCCGTTCCGCTGGTCTTTCTTGCGCACAACGGCGATATTCGTCTCGACCGTTGGCTGGTGGCGGCAGTTCCGCTGGTCACAGCGCTGATCATGGTTTTCAGCTTCGACACTTTCGCTGGCGATACATTGCGCCTGCAGGAAGGTCTCACCTGCCTCGCACTGGCGGCGTTGCCGCTCTACGCGGCGCACCTGCTGTGGACGCGCGCGGACAGTTTCGATCTGGCCTGCAATCTGGCGAGCGGCGGGCTGCTTGCCTTTATCTCTGCTGCCTGCCTGCTGCCCGATGCTACCCTTCCCTTCATCGCCAGCGGTCTGACACTGGCGCTGGCGTGGCTGCTGCGCGAGCGGGCAGGTAAGAGCCGTTCGCTGACTGCGGTACTGTGGCTGGGTGCCTTCGGCACCTTCCTTGCGCTGGTCGGAACCGGCAATGATTTCACCGAGTTCGAAGCGATGGCGAGCGGCGCGGAAGCCGCCGCCCCGCTTTCGCTATTGCGCTGGGCTGTCGCGCTGCTGCCCTGGGCAGCGATCGCGGTCGTCGGGCGTGACAGCGTAGCCAAGGGCATTGCGGAAGCGATTGCCGGCTTGCTGATGTTCGGCGCGCTGGCGCAGGTGCTGCCACCAATTGCGCTGGTGTGGAGCGCCGCCGCAATCCTCGTTGCGATACGCTGGCGCATGCCTGCGCGCTGGTTCGCGGCGCTGGCGTTACTCGCCTGCATGTTGACCTGGGCGATCTCACCAATTGGCAAATGGTTGGGAGAAGGCGTGCGCGCACTTGCGGGCGACCCAATGATGCTTCCCTATATGCCTGACGTGCGTTCCATGCTCGGTTTCGTCCTGCCGCTGGCCATCGGTTTCGGCGTCACGCGGATCGAGGACAAACGCTTCCTTGACCGCATGGTGCCGCTCTACTGGGCCGCGCTGCCGCTGGGGCTGCTGGTGGCGCATACGCTGTTCAAGCAGCTTTTCGCCATCAACTCGTTGCCCGATTTCGTCAGCCGCGGCCTTGCCGAACGGACCGTGTGGGAAGCGCTGCTGCTGGCGCTGGCATGGGTCGCTGCAAAGGGCATCGGCAAGCTGACTGCCAACCGCACTGTCGCGGTTGCACTGGCGGGAATGGCGCTGGCGCATTTCATCTGGTTTACCGGCTTGTTCCACAACCCGCTGTGGGACGATCAGGCTGTAGGTCAGGTGCCATTGGCCAATCTCGCGCTTGCCGCCTATGTCGTGAGCATCGCGGCACTGCTTTCGCTCAGGCAGTGGCGCCCACAATTGCGCCGCGCTTGCGACATAGCGGTGATGGCCGTGGCGACCATGGGTGCGGTGACACTGCTGCGGCAGATGTTCTCGGGCAGCATTCTGACCGATCAGCCGATGAGCCAGACCGAAGATCTGCTGCGCTCGGTCGTCGGCATTGTACTCGCCATAGTCTTCCTGCTGATCGGCAGCCGCCGCAACGAGCGCGTCTGGCGGGTCGGTTCGCTGGTGCTGATGATCGCCACCGTGCTCAAGGTGTTCATCTTCGACACCGCCGGGCTGGAAGGACTGCTGAGGGTGGCGAGCTTCGTGGCGCTGGGCGCCAGTCTGATCGGCATCGGCTGGTTCTATTCGCGGCAGCTGCGCGCTGCGCCGCAAACTGATTCTTCATCGCAATGAGAAAGGGCCGGAGGTTTCCCACCGGCCCTAATCCCGTTCCCGTGCTGTAGGAAAGTGCTTTACGCGCCTTCGACTTCAGCGAGGTCGACCTTGAGGCCGGGGCCCATCGAGCTGGTCAGCGTGATCTTGCGGACATACTTGCCCTTCGAGCCCGAGGGCTTGGCCTTGACCACTGCTTCGGTCAGCGCCTTGAAGTTGGCAGCCAACGCATCGTCCGAGAACGACAGCTTGCCGAGGCCCGAATGGATGATGCCCTGCTTTTCAACGCGGAACTCGACCTGGCCGGCCTTGGCGTCCTTGACCGCCTGTTCGACGTTCGGGGTAACCGTGCCCAGCTTCGGGTTCGGCATCAGGCCCTTGGGGCCCAGCACCTTACCCAGACGACCGACGACGCCCATCATGTCGGGCGTGGCGATGACGCGGTCATAGTCGAGGTTACCCGCGGCCATGTCGTCCATCAGGTCTTCCGCGCCGACCTTGTCGGCACCGGCGGCCAGAGCCTTCTCGGCATTGTCGCCGCGCGCGAACACGGCAACCTTGACGTCCTTGCCCGTGCCCGAAGGCAGCGAGACCATGCCGCGGACCATCTGGTCGGCATGGCGCGGATCGACGCCTAGGTTCATCGCGACTTCGACAGTTTCGTCGAACTTCGACTTGTGCTCGCGCAGCGTGGCGAGAGCTTCGGCGACGCTGTAGAGCTTTTCGCTGTCGAGCTTGCTGCGGACCTGCTGGTTCTTCGTCTGCTTTGCCATGTGCTTAGCCCTCCACCACTTCGAGGCCCATCGAACGGGCAGAGCCTTCGATGATGCGGGTCGCCATTTCGATGTCGTTCGCGTTGAGATCCTTCATCTTGGTCTCGGCGATTTCAGCGAGCTGGCTGCGCTTGATGGTGCCGGCCTTGACCTTGCCCGGCTCCTTCGAGCCCGACTTCAGCTTCGCAGCCTTCTTGATCAGGAAGCTGGCGGGCGGGGTCTTGGTGACGAAGGTGAACGAACGGTCAGCATAGACGGTGATGATCGTCGGGATCGGCATGCCCTTGTCGAGGCTGTCGGTCGCGGCGTTGAACGCCTTGCAGAATTCCATGATGTTCACACCGCGCTGGCCCAGTGCAGGGCCGATCGGCGGCGAGGGATTGGCGGTGCCTGCAGGCACCTGAAGCTTGATATAGCCTTCGATCTTCTTGGCCATTGCTGGCCTCCTTTCTCACTGTTGGCAGCCTCTTTCGAAACTGCCTCATGGTAAGCGGTCGAGCGGACCGGCTGGCCGATCCTCCCGCGTGGGTTCCCGATGCTGTCGCCTGGGAAGGCGCGCACATAGCGATTTTGCCCCCGAAAGCAAGCGATTCGCGCAGCAGCGCTGTTCATCTGCGCTTCCGACAGGCTGAACGATGTTACACGTGTTACACTGTTCAAGCGGTAAAAACCCGCCGGATGCACTGCACCGCGTTCCAACCGTAACAGAAGGCCAAGGGCAAGCGGTGCGCATGGCTAAACCGTACACGCGCATTGTGCGGTAGGAAAATACTCACTGCGCGGGATGGCATCCGACCTCTGTTGCAGCGACGCAACGACACGAAACTGTCACCGCCATGTCTTGCTACGGCAACCCTATTGGCACGCTGCTGTCACACATCCGCCCTAGCTGCGACCCACATCCAACAGGGGAATTGCAGCAGATGAAGATCCGTTTCCTTGGCGCCAGCATGGCCGCCCTAGCCGCCAGCTTTGCGGTTCCGGTACTTGCCGAAACCACCGTAGATTCAAAGGAAGCTGACACTGTCGCCGGAGAAGAGACCGCAACCGACGAAAACGGCGAACCGGTCGATGCACGCACCATCGTGGTCCAGGGCGAGATCGGCTATCGCAACCGCGACAGCGACAGCGCCGAACCTGTGCTGGTCTATGACACCGAATATTTCCAGCGCTTCGAGCCGCTGACCGCAGGCGATGCGCTCAAGCGCGTTCCCAGCGTTACTTTCCTGTCCGACGTGATCGAGAGCGACGGTGCGCGCCTGCGTGGCCTGCCGCCGGGCTATACCCAGATCCTGATCAATGGCGAGAAAGTGCCCGGTTCGAACGACGACCGCAGCTTCTTCATGGACCGCATCCCCGCAGAACTGATCGAACGGGTCGAGATCGTCCGCTCCTCCTCGGCTCGCCGCACCGGCGATGCGGTGGCCGGCTCGATCAACATCGAACTGCGCGATGCGCTCGAGCTCGATGGCGGCTATGTGAAGCTCGGTACGCTCTATTTCGATGACGAGGAATTCGAGCCCAACCTCGGCCTCGTCTATGGTGGCCAGGTTGGCCCCGGCCGTGTGCTGCTGGGCGCGAACATGCAGGGACGCCACAACCCCAAGCTCAAATCCTCGTACCGCTATGGCGATTCACCCGAGAACGACGCCGATTATGCTGCCAATGAGTTCGACAATCGCGAAGACCAGACCGACACCCGCGATGGCACCGATTATTCGGGCAATATCAGCTATGCCATTGACGGTGCGACTA
>CBFGON010000043.1:0-18886 GCA_965650395.1 uncultured Qipengyuania sp.
CCATGGCGCGGGTCTGGCTGATCATCCGCAAGGTGCGCTGGGTCAGCCCCTTGACCTGCGTGTAATTCGCTACCCGCGCCTTGAGGCTGCGTGCCTTGCCGACATAGAGTACATCGCCCCGGCTATCGAGCATGCGGTACACGCCCGGGCGCGGTTTCAGCACCTTCACCGTATCGCGGATCGCGGCGATCCCGGCTTCCAGATCGGGCTGCGCGCTTGCGACCACCTGCGTGGCGCGTTCCTCGTTGAAACGCTCCTTGCCTCTGGGATCGGGGGGAGAACCAGCCTTGCTACGCGACATGGCAAAGAGAGATAGGCGGGGGACGCGCGTTTCTCAATCGCTTGCGCAGGCGAAGTTTTGAAGGCACCCATTGCCGATGGACAGCACCGAGATCGAACCACCCCGCGATGTAGGCCCCTGGGGAACGATGCTGTTCCCGCTTAACGGCATGATCGGGGCGGGGATATTCGCCCTGCCCGCAGTGCTGGTTGCGGCCGTGGGCAGCTTCGCGCCATGGATGATGCTGATCGGCGGGATATTGTTCCTGCCGCTGACACTGGTTTACGCCCTTCTGGCCAGCCGGTTCGAACATAGCGGCGGCCCGGTTCTTTATGGCGAGGCCGCATTTGGCCGATTCATCGGCTTCCAGGCGGGTTGGGGCAAATATGCTTCTGCCATCCTCACCTTTGCCGCCAACACCCATGTGATGATCGCCTATTTCGCGGCGATTTTCCCGTGGCTGGGGCAAGAAGGCGTGGCCGGCTGGGCCACCACGCTGATGATCGTGGCAACGGTCGTGATCAATGTGCTGGGGATGCGCGGCACGGTAGGCACGCTGGGCCTGCTGACTGCCGTAAAGCTGGTCCCGCTGGCGATCCTGGTGCTGGCGGCAATCTTTGCAGAGACGCAACCGATCGGTTTCAGCTTGCCGCAATTCTCCGATACAGAAAGCGTGATCCTGCTGACCTTCTATGCCTTCATCGGCTTCGAGAATCTGGTCGATGCCTCGGGCGAATTGCGCAATCCCAAGCGCGACGCGCCGCGCGCAATGGTGGCAATGGTGGCCACGGTCACGCTGATCTACATGGCCGTTATCTGGGCCTATCTCGCCATCGCTCCCGGCACCGGCAATGAAGACAATGCGCTGGCTGCAGCCGGACGCGCTGCAATGGGCGATTTCGGTGCGCTGATCATCGTGCTGGCAGCAGGTGCGAGCATCGGGGCGAATAATTTCGCCAGCGGCACCACGGGCCCTCGCCTGAGCTATGGCATGGCGCAGCGCGGGATGCTGCCGCGCTGGTTCCTGTCGATCCACCCGCGCTGGAAGACCCCGGCCAATGCCATCACTTTTTACGGCGTGGGCGCGGTGCTGTTCGGCCTGTGGGAAGGCTTTGCCGTGCTGGCTGTGGCCGGGACGCTGGTGCGGCTGGTCGCCTATACCGTGTCGTCGGCAGCCCTGCCGGTTCTGGAAAAGCGCGAATGCAAGCTCAACGCGCTGCACCTCGCGCTGTCAGCTTTTGCGATATGCTGCACCTTGTGGGTGGCGAGCCATGCCGACAGCAAGAGCCTGTTGGCATTTGCGGGGCTGATGGTGTTGGGCACGATCCTCTATTTCATCGCCGCGCGCGAAACGCCGATCGAGCCCGATCCGTCCTGAAATGAGTGAAAAGCCGGACGTAATTATACTCGGCGCTGGTGCCGCCGGGCTGATGTGCGCGCGGGTGGCTGGACTGCGCGGCAAACGCGTGCTCGTGCTCGAACGCGCCAATGAGCCGGGCAAGAAGATCCTGATTTCCGGCGGCGGGCGGTGCAATTTCACCAATGTGGGTGCAGGCCCGGCCAACTATCTCAGCGCTAATCCGCATTTCGCCAAGAGCGCTCTGGCGCGCTACACGCCGCGCGATTTTCTTGGTCTTGTCGAAAGCTATGGCATCGCCTGGCACGAAAAGACACTGGGGCAATTGTTCTGCGATGGTTCGGCGCGGCAGGTGGTCGACATGCTGCTGGAGGAATGCGCCAAGGGCGATGTCGAATTGCGCTGCGGCGAAGAGGTGGCCGAAGTGTCCCAAAACGGGACTTTCACCGTCACTACGCGGAGCGGCAGCTATTCCGCCCCGGCATTGGTAATCGCCACCGGCGGGCCGTCGATCCCCAAAATGGGCGCGACCGGCTTTGCCTATGATCTGGCGCGGCAGTTCGGGCTGAAAGTGGTCGAGCCCCGCCCCGCACTCGTTCCACTGACGCTGGGCGGCGAGCAAGTACTGTTCCGCGAGATTTCGGGCGTTTCTGCGCCCGTTGTCGCCACTGCGGGCAAGGCCAGCTTTGCCGAAGCCGCGCTGTTCACCCATCGCGGACTGTCCGGCCCGGCGATCCTGCAGGTGTCGTCCTATTGGAAGCCAGGCGATCCGGTTGCGATCAATTTCCTGCCACAAAAGGAAACCGACTGGTTGCTCAAAGCCAAGCGCGAGGCGCCCCGCGCAACCCTTCGCGGATTACTGCGCGCCGAACTACCCGACCGGCTGGCCGATATCCTTGCAGACAAGCTCGCTGTGGAAAGCGAATTCGGCAATGCGCCCGACAAGGCGCTGCGCAGCGCGCAGGAGAGGCTGTCACGCTGGACCTTCCACCCCAATGGCAGCGAAGGCTTCGCCAAGGCGGAGGTCACCATTGGCGGTATTTCCACCGCCGAACTCTCCAGCCAGACGATGGAAGCCAAGCGCGTCCCCGGCCTCTATGCCATCGGCGAAGCGGTCGATGTGACTGGCTGGCTGGGCGGCTATAATTTCCAATGGGCCTGGGCCAGCGGCGTGGCAGCCGGTGAGGCCATATGACCTAGGGTAAACCCTTGACCGCAGCGGCAAGTTGACCGTCTGCACAGCTGTGATAGCCTCCCCGATTACCGCGCTTGTGTGGGAGACACCGCGCTCAAAGTGCGAAGCGGTAGTGCAGAAGGAGGCTTATGCAGCAGCTCCAGGGCATGGATGCCAGTTTCGTTGCGCTGGAAACGCGCAATTCGCCGATGCATATCGGCTCGATCCTGATCTACAATCCACAGACCGCACCCGGCGGTTTCGTGCGGTTCAAGGACATCCTCGCCTTTTTCGAGAGCCGCCTGCAACTGTCCACCACCATGCGCCAGCGGCTGGTGCGCGTCCCCTTCGATCTCGACTATCCCTATTGGGTCGAAGATCCCGATTTCGATCTCGAATACCACCTGCGCCATGTGGCGCTGCCCAAGCCGGGCGACTGGCGACAGCTCTATATTCAGGCCGCGCGCATCTTTGCCCGCCCGCTCGACCTGACCCGCCCGCCGTGGGAGTTTACCGTGATCGAAGGGCTCGACGGGCTGGAAGGCGTGCCCAAGGGTTCTTATGCCTATGTCACCAAGGTCCATCACGCCGCCATCGACGGGATGAGCGGGATCGATCTGATGGAAGCAACCCATACGCTCAGTCCGGATGAACCGCCGCCGTCGACGCCCGACAATTGGAAACCGGAGAAAATCCCCAATCCGGTCGAGCTGCTTGGCCGCAGCTATATGAATGCCATCACCAATCCGCTGAAACAGATCGAAGTTGCGGCCAAGGCTGCACCCGCGCTGGCCAAGGCGCTGAAGGGATTGGCGGCGAAGGAATTCGACATCTCATCCGAGATGATCGCTCCCAAGACGCGGTTCAACAAGGCCATCGGCCCGCATCGCGTGTGCGAAGGGGTCAGCGTCCCGCTGGCCGAGATCAAGGCGATCCGCGCGGCGAGCGACGGCGCCAAGGTCAATGACGTGTTCCTCACCGTGATCGGCGGGGCAATGCGGCGCTATCTCGAAAGCAAGGGCGAATTGCCCAAGAAGACGCTGACCGCCATGGCCCCTATCTCGGTCCGTTCGGCTGGCGAGAAGAATACCATGGGCAATCAGGTCGCAGCCATGGTCGCGCCGCTGGGCACGCATATCGCCGATCCACTGGAGCGGCTTTCCTGGGTGCATGGACGCACGGTCAATTCCAAGGCGATGACCGATGCCATCGGCGCGCGGACCATGACCGAAGTAAGCAAGATAAGCCCCGCGCTTTACATGGCGCTGGGCGCGCAGCTTTATACCCGCCTCAGCCTGGCCAATCGCGGGGTGGGGCCGATCTTCTCGACCGTGGTCACCAATGTGCCCGGCCCGCCGGTGCCGATCTATTCGGCAGGCGCGCGGCTGGAAAGCATGATGGGGCTGATCTGCCTGACCGATGGCATGGGACTGGCCCACACTGTGCAATCCTATCACAAGGAAGCCACGATCACTTTCACCGCCGATCGGGACATGATGCCCGATCCGGAATTCTACGCGCAATGCATCCGCGACAGCTTTGCCGAATTGCGCGATGCGGCGCTGGGCGGCGGGGCAAAACCTGCCGCAAAGCCCGCTGCCGCCGGGAAAGCACCTGCTAAGAAAGCCCCGGCGAAGAAGCCAGCCGCGAAGAAAGCCGCCACCGGCAAGCCCGCCGCCAAGAAGCGGGCCGCACCCAAGAGAACTCCAGCAGAGCCGGTAAAGGGCAGCGTCGACAAACCCACCCGTCGCGCCAAGCCGAAGCCGGCCAAGCCCCTGAAAGGTCCGACGAAGGAATGACTGCAGCAACAATGGACGCACGTCCGCCCAGCCGCCTGCTGATGATGGCAGAGCCAAGCCGGGCGATGGGTGAACTCGCCAGTTTCTATGCCATGCGCCCATTCATGGGGATGCTGCCCAAGGGAGACGGTCATGGTGTGCTGGTATTGCCCGGCTTCATGGCCAGTGACTATTCGACCGCGCCTTTGCGCCGCCTGCTGGCCGATCTCGGCTATGATGCAGTGGGCTGGAACCTCGGGCGCAATGTCCGTGTCGATCAGGCGCGTATCGAAGCAATGCTGGCCTGTGTCGAGCGACTTTACGAGCGCACCGGACGCCCGGTCAGTATCGTCGGCTGGAGCCTTGGCGGCGTGTTCGCGCGCGAATTGGCCAAGATCGCGCCTGACAAGGTCCGTCTGGTTATCAGCCTCGGCAGCCCGATCAGTGATGATCGCAAGCACACCAATGCAACGCGGCTGTTCGAATACCTTAACGGCAAAGAGCCCGAAGTGATGAAGAGCGGCAATTTCCGCGAGCTGGCCAAGGCCCCGCCCGTGCCGACCACTTCGATCCTGACCCGCAGCGATGGCGTGGTCCATTGGCGCGGATCGATACAGACCGAAGATCACGAGGCCTGCGAGAATATCGAAGTCGTCGCCAGCCATTGCGGCTTGGGCGTCAATCCCGCCGCCGTCTATGCCATTGCCGACCGGCTGGCGCAGGGCGAAGGCAACTGGGAGCCGTTCAAGGCACGCGGCCTCGCCAGCCTGATGTTCCCGCGCCGCGCCCTGTACTGAATCAGCCTGCATGGACACACGCCATCTCGTCGATCAGGAGACGTTGCCGCTGCTCGACCTGATGCCGGTGCGGGAATTTGCGCCTGAACATATCCCGCAAGTGCGGGTGGAATCCGCAGAGCGTTTCGCCTTCCTTGGCGATCCGCCACTGACCCCCATTGTCCATACTATCGAGGGGCCGAGTGGCCCACTGGAGATATATCTCTACGACCCCGCACCGGGGGTGACCGGGCGGGCGGCGCTGCTGCACATCCACGGCGGCGGGATGATTATCGGCTCGGCCAGATCGATGCAGCATGGGCCATCCACCATTGCTGCCACAATGGGCATTCCTGTTGCATCGGTCGAGTACCGGCTTGCTCCTGAAAACCCGTTTCCCGCGCCGCAAGAGGATTGCCTCGCCGCGCTGGCGTGGCTGGCCGGTACCGCCGAAGCCCGCGGGGTGGACCCGGCACGGATCGGCATCATCGGCGAAAGCGCAGGCGGCGGGCTGGCGGCAGCCACTGCCTTGATGGTGCGCGATACGGGCGGCCCGCACCTTGCCGCGCAATTCCTGACCTATCCGATGCTCGATCACCGTACCGGGTCGGACGCCTGCCCCTATCGCAATCCGGTAACCGGCGAATTCGTGTGGACGCGGCAGGCGAACCAGATCGGCTGGGAGGCCCTGCGCGGCGACTATCAGCCAAGCGATCACCGCAAGGGCTGGTTCTCACCCGCGCTGGCCGATGATCTTGGCGGTCTGCCGCCGACCTGGATCGGCACCGGTAGCCTTGATCTCTTCCTCGACGAAAACCTCGACTATGCCCGCCGCCTGATCGCAGCGGGCGTGCCGGTGGAACTGCACAGCTATCCGGGCGCGATTCACGCTTTCAATGCCGTGGCAACATCTGGCATCGCGCAGGCGTTCAGCCGCGATCTGGTTTCGGCAATCGCCCGCCTGCTGGCTTAGAACGCCTTGCGGATGTCGATGCCGAGATAGCGGCCAGTCGGGTCGATGCGGTATTTCTCGTAAGCCTCGGGCGTCACGCCATCCTCATCCACCACGCGGCGACGGGCGTCAAAGACGTTGTCCGCCACCAGCGAGAGACGCAGGCCCTTCATCCAGCCGTCCTCCTTCTTGAACACTTCGCCAAGGTCGGCAAACAGGCGGACATCGACGGTGGCAAGATCGCCGAAGAACAGGTCACTCGCGCCCGGCAGTTCCCCGCCGCGGATCACCGCCTCGCCGACATACTGGCCGGTCAGCCGCAAGCCATAGCCCTGCCAGAACAACCCGCCTTCGAAGCGCGAAGTCGATTTCGAAATCGCCCCGCTACCGAGCAGGAATCCGTCCAGCTGGTCGAGCACCGGCCCACCTTCTGAAAGCATGACCTCATTCTCGAGATTGAGCGTGTGGTTGAAGCTGATGAAATAACGCGCGCGGGTGTCCTGCGGATTGCCGCCGCCCATCATCATGCGGCCGAATCCACCGCCGCGACGACCGCCGCCGCCTTCACCCTGCGCCTGCGCGCCATCGGCCGAACACATCCGTTCGCGTGCGGCCTTGAGCTTTTCGGGATCGATCTGGCCGTCCTCGCCCTTGAGCCTCGCGAGCATTTCTTCCGGTAAGCCATCCAGCTGTGGTGGCTCGGCGCACAATGCCTGACGCATGGCGGCAAACTCCTGCTGGCGCTGTTCCGCCTCGGCCCCGCAGAACCGTTCCTTGGCTGCGGCAATCTTCTCCGGGTCGGGATTGCCATTGTCGTCAAGCAGGCGCGCGCGGAACTGTTCGGGGATTTGCGACAGGTCGGGCGTGCCTCCTTCTGGCATCTTGCAGAAGGCTTCGCGCATGGCCGCCATGCGCGCCGGATCGAACCCGCCGCCCGGGCCACGTCCCTCGCCCGCACCAGCGCCCGACTGTGGTCCGCGACGCTCTCCGCGCTCTCCACGCCCTTCCTGTTGTTCGGGTTCCTTGCCGATCTCGCCGCGCGTGTTGATGCCGAACGAAAGGATCCGGCTGCGTGTCTGGTAAAGCGTCAACGGACGCCGGTCGATCGCCAGCAGTTCGCCCCCTGCCCCGCGCGTAACACGGTCGGGGAAAGCATCCTCGAATGCCGAGGAGAAGCCCGGCGTCGTGGTGACATTACGCGAACGGTTGATGCCGTAATCTGCCTGCAGGCGGGTGTTTTCCCAGAACGGCAGTTCCCAGTTGATGCCGAATTTCCAGTCGGACTGGGTTTCCGCCACCAGATCGGGATTGCCGCCGGTGATCTGCGTCACCAGCGCATTCTGACCGGTGGCGTAATCATAGACCGAGACATTGTATTCTTCGACCCGCGGATTCGCGAGATCGGAAATGCCCGGAGCCACTTCGCGCCAGATGCGGGTGGCGCTGATGTCGAGATTGTCGAACGGCGCCCAGTTCACCCCGGCGGTCCAGTTTGCCAGCGTGCCGAAATCGGAAAGATCCTCGACCCCGCCGCCCAGATTCAGACGCACGCTGCCAACCGCGCCGAGGAAGCCACCGCGCTCCGTCACCGGGACGGAGATATTGGTACCTGCAGCAAAGCGGCGGCGAGTTGCCTCGAGATCTTCATCAGCGCGCGTGTCCTCGCTCGAATAGCGCTTCCAGTCGAAACCCAGATCGAAGGTCGCGGAAACCTCGCCCGCGGGCAGTTCGAGCGGGAAGCCGTTAAGCGTTGCCTTGTTGACGATGGTGGTGGTCTTGGTGCGCGCTGTGTCAATGCCGGCGCCGTCGCGCCGGTCGATCAGGGTCCGGCTATTGGCATAGACTGCATCGGTAGTGAAATTGGCGTTCCAGTCACCCATCGGCTTGTTGAGCGTGCCGCCCAGCGAAACCGTATCCGTTCGGCTGTTGCGGGCGAGCGGATCGATGCCATTGTCTGCCAGGCCCGAAAGGCTGCGGCTTTCCTCGCGCCCCAATGTGGCGTTGAGGCTCATCGAGGTACCGGTTTCCATGAACGCGCGTGCGTAATTGGCCGTGGCCTCGCCGCTCCATGTATCGGCGATCAGGCTGCGATATTCTTCTGCGCCTGGCTGTTCCTCCACCGTCAGCCCGCGTTCGGCTTCGGTCAGCATCGATCGGTCTTCGATATCGAGGTTGAAGTTGAGCCGTCCTGTCTCGCCGATCTTCAGGTATGTCAGATCCTGCTCATTGCGCGAATAGCCACCTTCGGCGGGCTGTTCGTACTCACCTTCGGCGGTGAAGGCGCTGAAATTGGGCTTGAGCACGATGTTGACCACGCGCTGGTCCGCCGAATAGCCGAAACGCTGCGCCACTTCCTCGGTGAAGACCTCCACCTTGGCGACCGATTCGGGTGGATAGCTGCGGAACTCGCGCCAGCTGGACGTGCGAATGCCGTTGATGAGGAAGATCGGCCGACCACCTCCGCGCGATCCGCGAGCACCGCTGCTGGTAACCGGTTCGATGGCGGCAATGATATCGGCAATCGATCCTGCTCCGAAGGCGGCGATGTCTTCCTCGCCATATTCGGCCAACGGCGGGGTATCGATGTTGAGTTGGCCCTTGAGCCGCGTGCCATAAACGACAATTGCATCATCGCCGCTTTGTGGCGGGAGCACAGCTACATCGTTCGATTCCTCCTCCACTTCAGTATCGGGCTCTGCCGCAACCTGTGCGTGAGCCACTGGCGCAAGGCTGACGAGAGATACCGCCAGCGCCGCAATCGAAGTCTTGCCGAGAAAATTCATAAAAGGAAAAAATCCAGTCTTTATCCGCTCTTCCTCCCCGCTTTGAACCATCGTCAATCGCACGCAGGGGGGCAAGCGGGCATCGCGTAATGGTTTGTCGCAGGAAGCTTGCACGCGCCTGAATGCTCAAGTCTTTCCTTTTATCTTCCCTGCCGCTATGGGCGCGCGACACAACTCGACCAACTGCATGACTTAAGGAAACGAATGGCCAAGGAAGAACTTCTCGAAATGCGCGGGCGCGTGGTGGAGCTGCTGCCCAATGCCATGTTCCGCGTCGAGCTCGAGAATGGTCATGAAGTGCTCGGTCATACAGCTGGCAAGATGCGCAAGAACCGTATTCGCGTGCTGGTTGGCGACGAAGTGCTGTGCGAACTGACGCCTTACGATCTGACCAAGGCGCGCATTACCTACCGCTTCATGCCCGGACGTGGCGGCCCTGGTCAGGGTCCGGGTCCGCAGTAAGCCTGCGTGGGCCACCCCGCCCTCATCCTCGCATCTGCCAGCCCGCGCCGCCGCGAACTGATCGCGCGGCTTGGACTTGTGCCTGATGCCGTGGCCCCTGCCGATATCGACGAGACACCGCTCAAGGGCGAGCTACCGCGCGTCTATGCCAAACGCATGGCGCGCGAGAAGGCGGAAGCCGCGGCTTCGGCAGACGGCTTCGTGCTGGCGGGCGACACGGTGGTTGCCGCAGGTCGTCGCATCCTGCCCAAGGCAGAGGATGAAGCTACTGCGCGCAAGTGCCTCGAGCTGCTCTCCGGCCGCCGCCACAGGGTATTGTCCTCCATTGCGCTACGTGCGCCTGACGGATCGATCCGCGAGCGGCTGAGCGAAACCGTGGTCATGTTCAAGCGGCTATCTGCTGCCGAAATCGACGCCTACATCGCGAGCGCCGAATGGCACGGCAAGGCAGGCGGCTATGCCATTCAGGGCATTGCCGAAGGTCTGATTTCGCGCATTCAGGGAAGCCATTCTGGCGTCGTCGGCCTGCCGCTCTACGAAACGCGGGCGCTGCTCAAGGCGGCGGGATTCGCAATTGCCTGAGTGGCTGGTCGAGCGCGGAATCGGCGAGGACCGGGCGATCCTGGTCGACCGGGGCCGCGTGATTGCCGCCAAATGCCGCTGGCCGGGCGAATTGCAGGCCGGGCAGTGCTTCACCGCCAAGCTCAGCAGCAAGAATGGTCCGCGCGGCTTGGGCGAACTGCCCGATGGCCGCGAAATTTGGCTCGACCGCCTGCCGCGCGACGCAAGCGAGGGCTCTTCGCTGGACATTGCCATCACCCGCGGCGCGATCGCCGAGCGCGGGCGGCTGAAACGCGCCGCAGCACGCCCCATCGAGGTTGCAGGCGATCTTTCGCCAGACATCTTCACCGAGGAAAACAAGGTCCACCGCTTCCCTGCCGGACTGTGGGAAGAGGTGTGGGACGAGGCGTGGTCGGGCGAGATTGCCTTTGCCGGTGGGTCGCTGCTTTTCGCAGTTACACCGGCGATGACGCTGGTGGACATCGATGGTGACCTCCCGCCGCGCGAGCTGGCGCTCAAATCCATCGGCCCGCTGGCCGGAGCGCTGGAGCGGTTCGATCTGGGCGGATCGATCGGGATCGACTTTCCGACTATCGACGCCAAGGACCAGCGCAAGCTGATCGACCGCGCGCTCGACACTGCACTGGTCGAATATCCGCATGAACGCACCGCAATGAACGGCTTTGGCTTTGTCCAGATCATCGCACGGCTCGAAGGACCTTCGCTGCTGCATCGTATGTCCACCTCGCGTGTGGGAGCAGCGGCGCGCATGGCGTTGCGACGAGCCGAGATGGTCGAGGGCGCAGGTGTGACGCTGCTGGCAGTCCACCCTGCGCTCAAGGCGAAGCTCAAGCCCGAATGGCTGGCAGAGCTCGAACGGCGTAGCGGGCGGCCCGCCCGGATTGAAGTGGACCCTGGGCTTGCCATCGAGGCTGCCTCTGCCCAGATCGTGCCCCATGCCTAGCTCCCGTCCGTGCCCGATTTGCAAAAAACCCCGCGCAGAGAAATTCGCGCCCTTCTGCTCGGCCCGCTGCCGCGACCGCGACCTTTCGCAATGGTTCGGTGACGGTTACGCGGTTCCTGGCCGCCCGGCCATGCCGGAGGAAATCGCGGCGGAAGTCACCCGCGGCGAGGACGACTGAATTAGCCCCTTGCCAATATCGCCCCGCTTCGCCATAGGCGCGCACTCCAACCGCTGGAGCGCCCCTTGCGCGGCCCCAGCGACGGTGCGCCCGGGTAGCTCAGTTGGTAGAGCATGCGACTGAAAATCGCAGTGTCGGCGGTTCGAATCCGTCCCCGGGCACCATCTTCACGCAGAAGCTAGTTCCAGAGTGCGTCTGTCGCTTCGCAGGCAGCGTCGAGCGCTCCGAAATCCTTTGGTCGGACCAGCCTCCACACCGGCACCTGCGCCACGACCTGCGCAGCCAGCGCGCCCTGTTCACCCCAGCACCCCATCTTTTCGAGCATCTCCGGCCGGTAAATCGTTCCCGTCAGCGCCGCTTCGAGCGCCGCGGCTCCGGCAAGACGTGTCAGCGACACCTCTTCCCCATCTGCCAGCACGACCACGCCCGCCAGCGGAACCGGACCGCTGTCCGCCGTATCGGCTCCCACCGAGCAATGAAATTTGTCCTCACGGAAGTAGTCGCGCTGGATCACGCGCGCCTGCCAGCCGAGATGTTCGATGGCTCCGCGCCACAGCTTGATCCGCGCGCTGGACGGGTAAATGACAACACTTTCCCCCGCCGGGTCGATACGGCTGAGATCGTCTGCCACCAGCGTGGCACCGCGCGCCAGCATTGCGCCTGCCATAGTGCTCTTGCCTTCGCCCGCATCGCCGCAAAACATCAGCGCACGCCCGCTGCGCGCCACCGCGCTTCCATGCCACATGGCAAATCCGCGCTGATAGCCCAGTGCGCCCCAGGCGCTTCCCAGCGTGAACAGCCGCAGTTCGGGCGGGTTGGCGGCCATCGATGGGTGCAGGCAGATCGTGTGCCCGCCTTCGATCTGCCAACCGCCCACGCCATCGACGGCAAAGCGCATGGTCTCGCCCGCCACTGCAGTGCTGCCGTCAGTCGGGCAATCGGGGCATGGCTCGTCCGACAGGACGATCCGCACATCGGCTTCGCGCGCGAGGCAGGCGAAGGTTTCCCACTCGGGCAGGTCGATTTCCGAAGCAACAACCAACCCAGAATGGCAATAAAGATGCGCCGCGCTCATTCCTTTGCTGCTGCCCAAGCCAACGGGCGCATGCAAGCCTCGCCCCTTCGATTTTGCGAATCCGTCGCTTGTAACGCCATGACTGCGCGCCTAGTTCGGTTGCAGAAACGGACCGATCCACGTGCCGCCAAGGGAGACAGGACATGACCACCGGCAAGCAGCTTTTCACCACACTCGATCCCGACGGCATGCTGACGCTGGAAATTGTCGAAAGCAATTTCGCCCAGCCGACTGGCAATCAGGTTCTGGTGCGGATGGAAGCCGCGCCGATCAATCCCAGCGATCTTGCCATCCTGACCAGCGCCGCCGATTTCGAAAGTGCCGAATATGCTCCCGGCAAGGTCGTCGCCAAAATGCCTGAACCGTTCAACAGCGGGCAGAAGGCACGCCACGGCCAGCGGCTCCCGGCGGGCAATGAAGGCGCGGGCACTGTGGTTGCCACAGGTGACAGCGATATGGCCAAGGCTTTGATGGGGCAGCGCGTCGCCTGTGTGCCGGGCACGGCATTCAGCGAATACGCAATTGCCGATGCTGCCATGTGCCTGCCGCTGGGCGATCATACAGCCGAAGACGGGGCATCAAGCTTCGTGAATCCGATGACCGCGCTGGGCTTTGTCGAAAATGCCAGAATGGATGGCCAGAACGCCATCCTGCACACGGTCGGCGCGTCAAACCTTGGCCAGATGCTCAACCGCATTTGTCTGGAAGACGGGATGACGCTGGTCAATATCGTGCGCAAGCCCGACCAGGCCGAGCTGCTTAAATCTCAGGGCGCCGAATGGGTGGTCGATTCCTCGGCAGGCGATTTCATGGACCAATTGCGTAAGGCCATCGACACAACGGGCGCATTTTATGGCTTCGATCCGATCGGTGGCGGGCAAATGGTCGATACCTGCTTCAAGGCGATGGAGCAGGTCGCCGTCGGCAAGATGAGCGAATACAGCCGCTATGGATCGAACCAGCAGAAGCGCATGTTCATCTACGGCCGCCTAGATTTCGGGCCGACCATGCTCACACCCTCTTATGGCTTTGGGTGGACGCTATCGGGTTGGCTGCTCACGCCCTTCCTCGCCAATGCGGGAATGGAACGGCTGATGCGGATGCGCAAGCGCGTGCTCGACAACCTCACCACCACCTTTGCCAGCCATTACAAGCGCAAGGTTACGCTTGAGGAAATGCTGACCAGGGACGCGATCCTCGACTATCGCCAGATGAAGACGGGCGAGAAATATCTCGTCACGCCCTGATCGGCAGCCGCTCAGCGTCGGTCGAAATGCTGCTGAACATCGCGCGGATCGGTGATTCCGCCTGAAATCAGCAATTGCGCAAGGATACGGGCCTTCTGCGGGTTGAGCGCGCGCGCGGCAACGAAACCATTTGCATCGTCCTCTGGCTCGCGGTCGACCAGACCTTCGTCGAGACGGCTGGCCCGGATCACCAGTATGCCCTCCGCGGCCAGTCCGGCGAGGGCGGCGCGCACCGCTTCAGGCATGTTGCCTTCGCCCACACCGGCGACAACCAGTCCACGCGTCTGCGGGCCGCGCAGGCGCGCGACGAAATCCGCATCGAGCGCGGCATGGGCATAGAGGATCGGCACTTCGGGCAAGTCGCTAACATAGGCAAAGCGCGCGCCGTCTCCGGCGCGCCAGGGAGCCCCGAACCATTCGAGCGCGCTAGGGGTCACCAGCGCCACTGAATCGCGCGGGAAGCCGCGAAAGGCATCGGTACCGCGCGTACGGACCTTGCGCACATCGCGCGCGGCGAACACACGGTCACCCATCACCACCAGCACCCCGCGCCCGGCAGCATCGCCATTGCTGGCCACCCGCGCGGCATTGGCGAAATTACGCAGCCCGTCATAGCCCACCGCATCGGCAGGCCGCATCGCGCCGACCAGCACCACCGGCTTGGAGGTGGGCAGCGTAAGATCGAGCAGAAAGGCGGTTTCCTCCAGCGTATCGGTGCCATGCGTCACGATCACGCCCGCGCAACCGGCATCGTCCAGCGCAGCCATAATTGCAGCGTGCAGCGCGCTCCACACCGTCGCATCCATATCTTCCGAACCGATATTGGCGATCTGCTGGCCGCTGAAGCGCGCGCCCAGTCCCAGTTCATGCACCTGCTCGAGATAATCTTCGATGGCGATCTGGCCGGGGCGATAGTCGTGACGAAGCGCGTCGCCTGCCATACCGGCAATTGTGCCGCCGGTGGCGAGGACCAGGATTTTGGGTTCGGACATGGCCCGCCCCTAGCCGTGAAACCCCTCCGTCCGCAATCGCTTTACGCTGCGGCAACCGCGGCATCCAGGGGCGTTCGGCCGTGCTCGCACTCGCGCACAATTTCCGCCCGGACGAAACCGGCCGCACCTTGTTACAAAATCATTGTTGCAACTGCGACTGACTCGCAATAGCAGCGCGACACAAGATTCGATAATGAGGGAATTCAATGCGACTGTTCAAATCCGCAATGCTCTGCGCCACTGCGCTCATCCCTGTTTCGGCGCAGGCCGAAAACGCCGATGACGCGGCGACGGATGCCGAGCCACGCGCAATTGTCGTGACAGGAGCGCGCGAGGAAGCGAGCAATTCAACCAAGACCGACACGCCGATCATCGAGACACCGCAGCCGATCACCATTATCGACGACGAGCTTTATCTGGCACAGGGCGCAATCAGTGTAAGCGACACGATGAACTATGTCTCAGGCGTCACCGCCAATCCTTATGGCCCTGACAGCCGCGTTGACGGTGCTTTCGTTCGCGGGATCAATGCCCTGCAGTTTCGTGACGGCATGCGGGACATCTTCAGCTATTACGCCAGCATTCGCGCCGACCCCTATAATTTCGACCAGGTCGAGCTGATCCGCGGCCCTGCATCGGTATTGTTCGGCCAGGGCGCATTGGGCGGAATTGTCAACCTCGTGTCGAAGCGTCCCGAGTTCGAAGCCGACGGCGAGATTTCACTTCGCTATGGCTCGTTCGACAGAAAAGAAGTGTTGGTTGACGTTACCGGCCCGGTGAGCGACAACGTCGCCGCACGTCTTGTCGCCCGCATCCGTGATGCAAACACCCAAACCGATTATGTCCCTGACGACCGGGTAATGGTTTCGCCATCGATCACCTTCCGGCCCTCACCCGATACCGACTTCACCCTGATCGGACTCTATCAGGAGGACGATGGCGGTTCGACAGCGCAATTCCTGCCGCTGATCGGTACCATCTACGAAAATCCCAACGGTCAGCTCGACAATGGACTGTTCATCGGCAAACCGGGCTGGGATCGGTACGACGGCCGCCTGCTGCAGGGCTCGGCGCTGTTCGAACACAGGTTCGGCAGCGATGCAAAACTCAACCTGAAGGCGCGCTACATCGACAGCGACCTGACCTATCTGACGCATTACCCGAACAATTATTCGAACCCGACCAATCCCTTCCTCGACGAGGATCAGCGGATCATGGGCCTCTATGTCGATGGCACTCAGGCGCGAATGGAAATTTTCTCTACCGACAACAATGTGCAGTTCGATTTCGACACTGGCGCAGAGGTGGAACACACGCTGTTGGCCGGCATCGATTACAGCTTCAATTCGGTCTACAAGATCGGCGGCTTCGCCTACGAAACCTTCGACATCTACGACATCGATTACGACGCACTTTCGGACTACGACGGCGGCCTGCCCACACCCACTTACATCGCGGAGGATGTCGAACAGGACCAGTTGGGCATCTATGTGCAGGACCAGATCCGCTTCTTCGACCGCGTTTCCCTGGTGCTCGGCGTGAGGCGTGACTGGACCAGCGCACAAAGCTCTGGCGGCGCGACGCAGCGCGATGCCGCGACCACTTTGCGCGCCGGCATCATCGGCGAGGTCGTAAACGGCGTCTCGCCCTTCTTCAGCTATACCGAGAGCTTCGAGCCGATTGCAGGAACCGCCAGCGATGGCAGCGCCTTCGTGCCCAAATCGGGCCGCCAATTCGAAGCCGGGGTGAAGTTCCACCCCGCGGATACCGTCTTGCTGACCGTTACCGGCTATCACATCAAGGAGAGCAATCGGCCCGTTTCCGACGACAGCACTACCGATCCGTTCGACCAGATCCAGATCGGCGAAATGACATCAAAGGGCGTCGAGTTCGAAGGTAGTGCCACGCTGCCTAGCGAATTCACGCTGATTGCCAATGCCAGCTACAACAGGGCCGAAGTGGCAGGAACCGGGCACCAGCTCGACAATGTCCCAAAGTTCAATGCCTCGCTGTGGGCAACCAAGGGCTTTGCTCTTAGCGACGATGCGAGACTGCTGTTCGGTGGCGGCGTCCGCCATGTGGGCGAAAACATCTCGTTCGGCAGCGCCTTTCCTGATGGCGTAGTTACACCTTCCTTCACGCTGGTCGACGCAATGGCCGAGGTGAGCCTTTCCAACTGGAGCTTCGCGCTCAATGCGACGAACCTGTTCGACAAGCGCTACTACTCGGCCTGTCTGGCACGCGGCGACTGCTTCATGGGCAGCGAACGCAACATAATGGGCACGGCGAGCTTCCGTTTCTGATGACGGAGGATATTATGCTGCTCGCAGGGTCAGGCGGGGCGACTGCCGCCATCACATTGCTCCGCGTTTCGTGGAGCCGCCCGCACCGGTCGAGACTGCTCAATACCTTGGGCTGGCTGGCGATGGCTGCTTCACTGTTCGCTGGCGGAGCGGCCGGTGGCGCTTGGGGCGTGACGATCGTTTCGCTCTGGGCAATGGGTGCGGCATTCGTCGCGCTTGCTGTGGCTGCATGGCAGTCGCCGCCCGCACGGCGCGCAGCCTCCAATCGTCGTGTCGGAATTCTCCCGGAGAGTGGTGAGCCCGCACGTCTTTGGAGACGCATTGCCACCTTCCTGATCGTCGTCGTGGCAGGCCTGCTTGCATCGGTTGCTCTTGCGGTTACTGCTCGCTGGGCGGCACAAATCGCCGGAGCAAGCGAAGCCGATGCGAATGTGACGGCACTGTTCGTCGCACCGCTGGCCTGGACCTTGCTCTCATTCCTGCTGCTGATGACAGCCAGCCGCAAACGCCAGTTCGTCCTGGTCACAGTGCCGCTGGTAACGGCAATCCCGGCCATTCTCTCGGGAGGCGTGACATGAGCCGCGCAATCGAACCGGGTACGGTGAAGCAATCGCTTTCTGCCCACGCCGCCATTGGGCTCATTTCCGGGGCGCTGCTCTACATCTTATCGCTCACCGGCACTCTGGCTGTATTCTACGAGGAAATGCAGCGGGTCGAGCAACCCGGAGCACCTGAAATGGCAACCATCGCATCCGCCGCCGTGCAGCGCGGTGTCGAGGCCGTCCTGGCAAGCGAAAAGGGCCAGCCGACCACCACTCACCTGTATGTCCATCTGCCGGTCGACGAATTGCCGCGAGCAACAATTACCACCGACACCAGCGCTCATCATCTGAACGGGGACGGGACAATTTCCGGCCCCGAACAGATCGCCTGGTCGGATTTTCTGGTGCAGTTGCATTACACGCTCAACCTGCCCAGCCTTGTCGGGATCACCATCGTCGGCATTCTTGGCGTGATGATGCTCGCCCTGTCGGTCAGTGGTGTCGTAGCCCATCCGCGCATTTTTCGGGACGCCTTTCGCCTGCGCTCGCGCAGCAACGGGGGGGTGGGCATCGCCGACTGGCACAACCGGATGAGCGTATGGACACTGCCCTTTTCCATCGCAATCGCCCTGACCGGCGCGCTGATCGGTCTTGCCAGCATCACAGCCTATGCAATTGCTGCAGACGATTACGGCGGTGATCTGGAAGCGTTCTATGCGCCCATTTTCGGCGGCGAGGGCGAAGCTGACGCCACGCCCGCGCAGGTTTCCAATGTCGGCGCTGCGCTCGATCACATGGCCCGCGACTATCCCCATGTGCGCGTAACCTATGCGATACTACATGACCCGCTGACCAAGGGGCAGCACGTCCAGATTGTCGGCGAACATCAGCGGCGGCTGATCTTCGGAGAATATTACGGGTTCAACGCAGACGGCAGCTTTCACCACACCGCCGGGCTTGCCGATGGCGAGCTGGGCCAGCAAGCGGCTGCCTCCACCTATAATCTGCACTTCGGCACTTTCGGTGGTCTGCCGGTCAAAGTCGCCTATGCCGTCTTCGGTATCGCGCTGACCGCGATCTGCGCCACCGGAACCTATATCTGGCTCGGCAAGCGACGGCGCAGGGGCATCAGCGAACCTCGCCTGCTGGCCTCATGGAACGGCGTGATAATCGGTACACCGGTCGCATTGCTGGCAACTATCGCGGCACGCGTGCTGATCGGCAATGAGGCGCCTTTTGTGGCGATATTCTGGGCAGGACTGGCATTGGTGATCGTGATTGCGGTGCTGCGCGCACGGTCTGGCGCGCCAGACATTTCCGCCAAGGTGGCAGCTACCCCTTGACCCCCGGCCAAACGCCGCTAAATCCGCGCCTTCCCACAAGGTGGGGCGCTTAGCTCAGTTGGTAGAGCATCTCGTTTACACCGAGAGGGTCGGCGGTTCGAGCCCGTCAGCGCCCACCA
>CBFGON010000044.1:0-18626 GCA_965650395.1 uncultured Qipengyuania sp.
GCAGCATGCGGCCCGATCCAGCGGTCGTGGATTGCCTGGATGGGCATTGCGTCGAGGTAGTTGAACCGTTCGCGCCCCTTGCGCACGGGTACCACCAGCCCCGCCCGCTCGAGCACGCGCAGGTGCATCATCACCGTGGTCCGGTCGAGCGGGGCGAAAGCATCGCATAGCTGGCCGGTGGTCAGCGGGCGCGGTTTCAGCGCGTCGCAGATTTCACGCCGCACCGGATTGGCCAGCGCCTTGAACACCGCATCCAGATCGGCCTCGCTTGACATGTTATGTTTTTATAACATATTTGAGCGCGACTCAAGAGGAGATTCGCGATGGAGCTCAAGTTCCGCGTTTTCGCCAATATTTCAAAGCCGGTGCATGAAGTGTTTGAAGCGGTAGTCGATCCGGCGCAGCTCTCGTCCTATTTCACCACCGGCGGCGCCAAGGGGCGGTTGGAAGAAGGTGCCACCGTCAGTTGGGACTTCCACGACTTCCCCGGCGCGTTCCCGGTGAAAGTCGTCGAAGTGCTGCCCGACGAGCGGATCGTCCTCAAATGGGAAGCCAACGACAAAAAGGACGGCCGCCCTTACGACACCATCGTCACCATGGGGTTCAAACCGGTCGACGGCGATCCATCGCGCACGCTGGTCGAGATTGCCGAGGAAGGCTGGCAGCAGAACGAGGTGGGCCTACAGTCCAGCTATGGCAATTGCATGGGCTGGAGCCAGATGCTCGCCGCGCTCAAGATGTGGGTCGAGCACGGCATCAACCTGCGCGAGGGGATGTACCGATAGCGGCTAGATTTCGCCCGACTTGAGGCGGCGCTGTTGCTCATCGAAATGTTCGCGCGATTTCCACCCGCGCGGATCCGGGCCGAAATGGTTTGGCCCTATGGTTCCCGGAACGAACACCAGAGCCAAAAGCACGCAAAGCGCCAACAGGCCCCCGAAAGAACCGGCCAGCGGCAGAACCAGCAGGCCGAGCGAAAGCCAGCCCGGAAAACCGCTATCGCGCAAACGCCGGATCACAAACCAAAACAGCAACACATCGCAAGCCAGCGAAAGCAGTGTGATCGACACTGGTTGCGCGCCAATCTGATCGATCCGCGACTTGATGCCGAGGTTGAGCATCAGCGACAATCGGCCGGTCAGTATATAGACCGCCGCGATCCATACCGCTGCAATCCCAATCACGCCAAACAGGAAATCGCCCCGGCCGATGCGCGGGGAGGTGAGAAATTTGATCATGCCGTGTTCTCGCCGCGTCGCCTCCGCCGCAGCGCCAGGATGTAGATCACCAGCGCGGTCAGCGCGAAAAAGAACCACTGGCCGGCATAGGCCAGGTGGTTGTTGGGCAGATCCTTGGGGTCGGGATGCGCCATCGGCGCGAGCCCTGCAACCGGAGGCGAAGCGATCAAACGCGCGCCCTTGCCCGCTGCTCCGACAAAGCCGATCACCTCGCCACCCTGCCAGGCAATCGGTTCCGGCGTCTGCGACAGACCCAGTGCAACTTCGGCTTCGCCCCCGCCTGCCAGCGCGCAGCGGGCGATCTGGGCCAGGCCCGCTTCGCCATTCGGCCCGCGGCCCGACGTCGTGCGCTGGTCGAGCACGCGCTCGCAAGTGAGGCTGCTGGCGCGATAGAGCGCGTTTTCAACCTCCGCTTCGGTGCGCGGGAACGGCACTGCCGAAGACAGCGTCTGAACGCGCTCGTAGCGGGCGATCAACGCTTCCTTCTCGCCCTTGCGCTGCAATTGCCAGATACCCAGCGCAATCATCGTCAGCACTGCAGCAGCGACCACAATTGTCGGGATGATCGGAATACGCTTCACAGATCTCTGCCTCCGGCTTCGCGCGCATCATTGCGATATTCGCTGACCAGCAGCCCTGCCTTGGTAATGCGCAACCCGCCAATCACCAGCGCGGTGGTCAGTGGCACCCAGATCAGCACGTGCACCCACCACGGCGGCTCCACCGATAGCTGGAGCCAGATCGCCAGCCCCACGGTAATCGCACCCACCGCCAGCGTGACCAGTGCAGCGGGGCCATCACCCACATTGAAGCGCGCATAGTCCAGCCCGCAGACGCGGCAGCGGGCGGCAAAGGCAAGCATACCGGTGAACAGCGTTTTTGCCCCGCAGCGGGGGCATAAACCGAGAAGGGCAGCCTCGGTCAAACCGGGCTGCCCTTCGCGTGTTTCGGGATTGTCCGGAGACATCAATGGATGGCAGCGCCCCAGCCGCCCCAAACGTAGACGACTACGAAAAGGAACAGCCACACGACGTCAACGAAGTGCCAGTACCACGCAGCGGCTTCGAAGCCGAAGTGCTGACGCGGAGTGAAGTGGCCCTTGTAGGCGCGCACCAGGCAGACGATCAGGAAGATCGTGCCGACCAGTACGTGGAAGCCGTGAAAGCCGGTCGCCATGTAGAAGGCCGAGCTGTAGGTGTTGCCACCGAAGCCGAAGGGCGCGTGGGCATATTCGTAAGCCTGCACCGCAGTGAAGATTACGCCGAGGATGATGGTTGCCCACAGGCCCTTCTTCAGCCCTTCGCGATCACCGTGGATCAGCGAGTGGTGCGCCCAGGTGACGGTGGTGCCCGAACACAGCAGGATCAGTGTATTGAGCAGCGGCAGCGAGAACGGGTCCATCACCGCCTCGATCGCCTTGGGCGGGAAAACACCGCCGACGACCTCGGAAATTGTCGAGGGGAAGAGAGCGAAATCGAACCAGCTCCAGAACCAGCCGACGAAGAACATCACTTCCGAAGCGATGAACAGGATCATGCCGTAGCGCAGGTGCAACTGCACGACCGGCGTGTGATCGCCACGTTCGGCTTCCTTCACGATGTTGGAGAACCAGCTGAAGAAGGTCGCGATAAGACCAGCAATGCCCAGCCCCAGCACCAGATGCGCACTGGGCATGTCGTGCATGAACAGCACCATTCCGCTGGTGAAGGTCAGCGCCGCAATCGAGCCGATCAGCGGCCAGATATCGGGCTCGAGGATGTGATATTCGTGATTGACGTTGCCAGCCATTATTCTCGCGTCCTGTATGTCGCTTTGCGGTGGCCCTTAATGCGCCGAAGCGCGCGGGTCCAGAGCCTACTGGGCAGAATCCTTCACCCGGTGAAAAGTATAGGAAAGGGTGATCTGCTCCACACCCTTCATGTTCGGATCGTCGAGCGCCTTGGGATCGACGTAATAGAGCACCGGCATGCGCACTTCCTGGCCTGGCTGCAAAGTCTGCTCGGTGAAGCAGAAGCACTGGATCTTGTTGAAATACTTGCCTGCCTGTTCCGGCTCCACGTTGAAAGTCGCCGTACCCGTCACCGGCTCGCTGCCGTTGTTCTTTGCCAGGTAGATTGCCATGTCGCGCTGGCCGATGGTGACCGTGTCAGTCATCTGTTCCGGGCGGAAACTCCAGCCGAGGCCGGATTCGACATTACCGTCGAACCGAACGGAAATGGTCGGCGCACCCGAAGCCCTGCCCAACTGCTCTGCAATCGCCGCATCGCTTTCGCTTGCTACTTGCGTGGTGCCGCCAAAACCGGTCACCTGGCAAAACAATCGGTAGAGCGGCACTGCAGCAAATCCGAGACCCAGCATAGCCAATGCGCCAAGAATGGCGAGAAAGGCCGTACGGTTCTTGGCGCGCTGGAGAGTGGCGGCGGTCATGCTCTGCTCACATGCGGACGATGGTTATGGCGTAGAACAACAGCGCCAGGAACAGCAGGATCCCGCCAAGAACGAGATTGCGGCTTTTCTGGCGGCGGCGGAATTCCTGTTCTTCCTCGGGGGTCATCCGTAAACTCCTTGGGCGGCGGCCAAACGGTCAGCCACAAGCGCGCCGAACAGCGCGAAAAGATAGAAGATGCTGAACGCGAACAGGCGCTTTTCCATGCTCATCCTGTCGCCTTCAACTGCCGTGCGCAAGGATACCGGAATCGCCATCAGCAGGAAGATCAGCGACAGTGCGATTGCCGTGATGCCGTAAATCGCCCCCGTGCCGCCGGTCAGCCACGGTGCGGCGGCGATGGGCACCAGCAGCACGCAATAGGCAAGGATCTGGCGGCGCGTGGAACGCTCGCCCTTGACCACCGGCATCATCGGAATGCCGACCTTGGCGTAATCAGATTGCACGAACAGTGCCAGCGCCCAGAAATGCGGCGGGGTCCAGAAGAAGATGATCGCAAACAGCAGCACCGGCATCAGCGTGATATCGCCCGTTACCGCCACCCAGCCGATCATTGGCGGGAAGGCCCCTGCCCCGCCACCGATAACGATGTTTTGCGGCGTCCGCGGCTTGAGCCAGATGGTGTAGATCACGGCGTAATAGACGATTGACAGCGCCAGGATCGCGGCAGCGAGCCAATTGACGCCCAGCCCCATGATCATCACCGATGCGGCAGAAATCAGCACGCCGAAATCGCGTGCATCAGTGCGGTTCATCCGTCCCGCAGGAAGCGGCCGCTGCGATGTTCGTTTCATGCCCGCGTCAAGGTCGGCTTCCCACCACTGGTTGAGCGCCGCCGCCCCGCCAGCCCCCAGTGCAATGCACAGAATGGCGGTGAAGCCGATCACCGGATTGATGCTGCCCGGCGCGGCGAGCAGGCCGCAAAGGCCGGTAAAAATGACCAGGCTCATCACGCGCGGCTTGGTCAGCGCGAAGAAGTCGCGCCAGTCCGCGGGGAGCTGGGTGGTGGTGGAAATTGCCTGAGTCATGGGATTCTCTGCCGCGCCTATAGTCGCAAGGTCGTGACAGATAAAGGCTTCAGAGGCGCCCCAGCCAGTCGAGCAGCAGGCGGTTGACCTCGTCAGGCCGTTCCTGCTGCGTCCAGTGGCCGACGCCGGGCAGGATATGGCCTTCGACCTTGGGCGCAAACAGGCGCATCATGCCGACCGGATCGGTTACGGCACCGAACAGGAATGTCGCCGGATCGCGGTCGCCCCCAATGAACAGCGCGGGTTGTTCGATACGCTTGCCCACCCAGCCCTGCAGCCATGCAAAGTCACGTTCGTGATTGCGATAGCGGTTGAGCGGGCCGCGGAATCCCGATGCGCGGAACTCGCTTTCGTAAAAGTCGAGATCGTCGTCAGTCAGCCACGGCACGGCCATGGGATCGGGCAGGCCTTCGAGAAAGGTCGCGCCCAACGGCTTGTCCCAGTAATTGCCAGGGGGCACGTCGCCGCTGATCGAATACATCATGCGGTGGATGAAGCTGCGCGGATCGGCCTCGGCCTCGGCCTCGGCAACACCGGGTTCCTGGAAATATTCCTGATAGAAGAACTTGCCCTGGCTGGTGAAATGTTCGCGAAAGACCTCGGTGAAGGGGCGTTGCGGGACCCCTGCGAACGGCACCGAAAGTCCAGCGACCGCGCGGAAGCGATCGGGGTTCGTTAGCGCAGTGTTCCAGACAATCGGAGCGCCCCAATCGTGCCCTATCAGCACCGGCAGCGCATCGGGCGAGAGCACATCTGCCAAACCGACGAGATCGCCCGCGATTCTTTCAAGCGTATAGTCCTCGATCTGCAGCGGCTTGTCCGAACCGCCATAGCCGCGCACGTCGATGGCGCAGGCGGTGAACCCGGCATCGGCGAGAGGGCCAAGCTGGTGCCGCCAGCTATACCAGCTTTCCGGAAAGCCGTGGACGAGGATAGCGAGCGGACCGCTGCCCTCAATCGCGCAGCGCAGGCTGACATCGCCAACATCTATGGTCCGGAATTCGGGCATTGTGAGGTCCTCGTAGCGCAAAAGAAAACGGCCAGCCCCTCTCTTGGGACCGGCCGCTTTCGTTTGTCCAGAGCCGAACGATCAGGCGTTGGCGGGCTGGGCGTGGTCGCCGCCACCATGATCGTGAGCCGAATGGTGATCCTCGATCACCGGAAGCTCGCTGAACTGGTGGAACGGCGGCGGGCTCGACAGTGTCCATTCGAGCGTCGTCGCGCCTTCACCCCAATAGTTGGCCGGGGCCTTCTTGCCTGCCGTGTAGGCGTAAATCAGATTGGCGAAGAAGAAGATCATCGAGCCAGCCATGATCTCATAACCGAGCGAGCTGATCTGGTTCCAGTATGCATAGGCTTCCGCATAATCCGGATAACGGCGCGGCATACCCTGCCAGCCGAGGAAGTGCTGCGGGAAGAAGATCACGTTCACGCCGATGAAGAAGCCCCAGAAGTGCAGATGCGCAAGCAGTTCGGAGTGCATCCGGCCGCTCATCTTGGGGAACCAGTAATAGAAACCGGCGAACAGCGAGAACACGGCACCCATCGAAAGCACGTAGTGGAAGTGCGCCACCACGAAGTAGGTGTCATGCACCACATCGTCCACGCCGCCATTGGCGAGATAGACGCCGGTGACGCCGCCGATGGTGAACAGGAAGATCATGCCGATCGCCCAGACCATCGGGCTCTTGAACTCGATCGATCCGCCCCACATTGTGGCGATCCAGCTGAAGATCTTCACGCCGGTCGGCACTGCGATGACCATGGTTGCGGCGGTGAAATACATCTTCGTGTTCACGTCGAGGCCCACGGTGTACATGTGGTGCGCCCAGACGATGAAACCGACCACGCCGATCGCGACCATGGCATAGGCCATGCCGAGATAGCCGAACACCGGCTTGCGGCTGAAGGTCGAGACGATCTGGCTGACCATGCCGAAGCCCGGCAGGATCATGATGTAGACTTCGGGGTGGCCGAAGAACCAGAACAGGTGCTGGTACAGGATCGGGTCGCCGCCACCGGCCTGGTCGAAGAAGGTGGTGCCGAAGTTACGGTCGGTGATCAGCATGGTGATCGCGGCGGCAAGAACCGGCAGTGCAAGCAGCAGCAGGAAGGCGGTGACCAGCACCGACCACACGAACAGCGGCATCTTGTGCAGGGTCATGCCCGGCGCGCGCATGTTGAAGATGGTGGTGATGAAGTTGGTCGCGCCCAGGATCGAGCCAGCGCCCGCAAGATGGAGCGAGAAGATCGCGAAATCGACCGCCGGACCCTGGCTGCCGCTGGTCGAAAGCGGCGCATAGACCGTCCAGCCGGTTGCCGCACCGGGACCGGTGCCCCCGGGAACGAACAGCGAGAACATCAGCGAACAGAAACCAGCCACCGTCAGCCAGAACGAGATATTGTTCATGCGCGGGAAGGCCATGTCCGGCGCGCCGATCATCAGCGGCACGAACCAGTTGCCGAAGCCGCCGATCATCGCCGGCATGACCATGAAGAACACCATGATCAGACCGTGGGCGGTAATGAACACGTTCCACATGTGCAGCGAAGTGTCGAAATCGGCCTTGCCGCCCATGAGCTGGGCCCAAAACTGCAGATACTGGATGCCGGGCTCTGCCAGCTCCATACGCATGATACCCGAAATCGCGCCGCCGATGATGCCGGCGAAGATCGCGAAGATCAGGTAGAGCGTACCAATGTCCTTGTGGTTGGTGGACATGAACCAGCGAGCGAAGAAGCCGGGCTTGTGGTCGGCATCATGCGCGTGGTCATCGTGGTGAGCCTGGAAGCTGTCAGCGGTGGTAGCCATCGTGCTGTCTCTTTAGCTTTCTGTATCTTACGCGGTCGGCGCGGCTTCAGGAGCCGGCGCAGCTTCCGGCGCAGCAGCGCCTTCGGTTGCGGCAGCAGGCTGTGCGGTAACGGCCGGAGCGGCTTCTTCTGCGCCGGCGATGGTGCCGCCCTGCGCCAGAACCCACTGGTTGTACTTGTCCATCGGCAGCGCCTCGACCACGATCGGCATATAGCCGTGACGGGCACCGCAAAGTTCCGAACACTGACCGAAGTACACACCCGGCTTGTCGATCTGGAGAATCTTCTCGTTCAGGCGGCCGGGTACGGCGTCGAGCTTGAACCACAGGCTCGGCACTGCGAAGGAATGGATCACATCAGCACCGGTGGTCTGGAAACGAATCGGCACACCAACCGGAACAACCATGCGGTTGTCGACTGCAAGGTGCGACGGGCCATCGGCATCGGTGCGGAAACGCTCGCCAGGCTTCACGTCAGCCTTTTCCTTGAGCATGTTCGACACGATTTCGAAATCGCCATTATCGGGATAGCTGTAGCCCCAGTACCACTGATAGCCGATTGCCTTGATGGTGATCGCATCCTTGGGCGGGGTTTCGTACTGCATCGAAAGCAACCGGATAGACGGGATCGCGATGCCGAGCAGAACCAGCGCCGGAACGACCGTCCAGATGACTTCGATCAGCGTGTTATGGCTGGTCTTCGAAGGCACCGGATTGGCGCTCTTGCGGAAGCGGAACATCACATAGACCAGCAGGATGAGCACGAAGGCGCTGATGATCGCCATGATCCAGATCAGGCCAATGTGCAGGCCATAAGCGAAATGCCCGGTTTCGGAAAACTGCGGCTGGATGTCGATACCGCGATCAACCGGCATGCCAACGCCTTCGACCGGCTTCATCGGCGTATAGGAACCGGCAGCGGGTGCCGCTGCTTCGGTCACGCTGGCTGCAGCATCGGCGGCAGGTGCTTCGACTGCAGCGGCTTCGGCAGCGGGAGCAGCCGGAGCGGCAGCTTCCTGTGCCAGCGCAGCCTGCGTTCCGAAGGCCAGCGTCAGAGCCATCGCAAAGCTGGCGACAGTCCGGTGGATCCCGAGAATCTTCATCGTCTTGGCACTCTTTCGTGTCGTGTCGTCCGCGGGTCCGCCCCATCTCGCGATTCCCGCATGCACGGGAATACGCACCCCTGAAGCGAGGGCCCGATTGCGCCGCCCTATAGGCAGGCTTTGCCATTGCCTCAAGCGGGTGACAGATAAAAATGTGCATCTGCCTTTGCCTCTTGCGAAAAGCCGCCCGAAAGGCTTTGGACTCGCACCACCATGACAGAAGACGAAATACTCCACGAATTCCGCGTCAGCGAAGCTCTGCTCGAAGGCCATTTCAAGCTCTCGAGCGGACGCCACAGCGGACATTATCTGCAATGCGCACGCGTACTTATGCGGCCGGAACGTGCAGGAAGGCTGGCGCATGCGCTGGCGCAGAAGATCCCGCGCGAGATCCGCAGTGTCATCGATGTGGTGGTCAGCCCCGCAATGGGAGGAATCATCATCGGCCAGGAAATGGGTCGCGCGCTCGACAAGGATGCAATGTTCCTCGAACGTCCTGACGGTGTGTTCCACCTGCGCCGGGGCTTTCGCATCGAACCGGGCGCTAAAGTGCTGATGGTGGAGGATGTGGTGACCACCGGCTTGTCCAGCCGAGAAGCGATCGAGGCAGTGGCGCGTGAAGGCGGTGAAGTGATTGCCGAAGTTGCGCTGATCGACCGTTCGGCAGGCACCGCCGATCTCGGTGTGCCGTTCTTCCCGCTGATCGACATCAACTTCCCGACCTATGCAGAGGACGAGTTGCCCGCAGAACTGGCCGCGATTCCGGTTACCAAGCCGGGGAGCCGCGCGGCTTGAGCCAACGGCTTCGCCTCGGGGTCAATATCGACCACGTCGCCACCATCCGTAACGCGCGGGGGGGCGACCATCCCGATCCGGTGCGCGCGGCGGAGATCGTTGCGGCTGTCGGCGGTGACGGCATCACCGCCCATCTGCGTGAGGACCGGCGGCACATCCGCGACGCCGATCTGAGGCGTATCCAGGAAGCGACCGACCTGCCGCTCAATCTCGAAATGGCAGCAACCGAGGAAATGCTCGCCATCGCTCTGGCGCACAAGCCGCACGCCGCCTGCATCGTGCCCGAGAAGCGCGAGGAGCGGACCACCGAAGGCGGGCTCGACGCCGCCGGACTGCATAATACGCTGGCACCCATCGTCGCCCGGCTGCGTGACCACGACATCCGCGTTTCGCTATTCATCGAAGCGCAGGAGTTGCAGCTCGATGCAGCACTAAGGCTGGGTGTGCCCGTGGTGGAGTTCCACACCGGCGAATATGCGCACGCCCACCTTGAAGGCGACAGTGAACGCACAGCGCGAGAGCTCAAGCGCATCGCCGACATGGCCGCGCTCGCTGCAAAGAACGGCATCGAACCACATGCCGGGCATGGCCTGACGTATGAAAACGTTCAGCCCATCGCCGCCATCCCGCAGCTCGCAGAACTTAACATCGGCCACTACCTCGTCGGCGAAGCGGTGTTCGTCGGGCTGGAGCAGGCCGTGCGCCAGATGCGCGAATTGATGGATGAAGCGCGATGATCATCGGCCTCGGCTCCGACCTGTGCAACATTGAGCGAATCCAGAACTCTCTGGACCGTTATGGCGAGCGATTCGAGCTTCGTGTGTTTACCGAGGTAGAGCGAGCCAAGGCGCAGCGGCGGCCGTTCACCATTGCCGGAACCTATGCCAAGCGCTTTGCCGCCAAGGAGGCCTTCTCCAAGGCTGTAGGCACCGGCTTCAAGCGCGGCGTGTTCATGAAGGACATCGGCGTGGTCAACGCTCCATCGGGCGCGCCTACGCTCGCGCTGACGGGCGGCGCGGCAGAAAGGCTTGCCGAAATGCTGCCATCCGGCCATGAGGCGCGCATTCATCTTACCCTCACCGACGATCATCCATGGGCACAGGCCTTCGTGATAATCGAGGCCTTCCCCGCATGAATGCAGATACCGCCGACGTGACAGACCACATCGAAAAGAAGAAACAGGATGACCAGCCGGTCAACTGGCTGGCTGAAATCCGCGGCCTCGCGCTGATGCTGCTGGCGGTGCTCGCCTTTCACAGCTTCATCGCCAAGCCGTTCTACATTCCATCCGAATCGATGATGCCCAATCTGATGGTTGGTGACCGGCTGGTGGTGAGCAAATATCCCTACGGCTGGAACTGGTCCTCGGTCAGCTTCCACCTCGCGCCGCGCGGTGACTGGCGGCTGTTCAGCTCGACCCCGGAATATGGCGATATCGTGATCCCTGTTCACCCGGAACGTGACGAGGATTACATCAAGCGCGTCGTGGCGCGACCGGGTGACCGTATTGCGGTCGACGACGGGCAGATCATCCTCAACGGCAAGCCTGTGCCGCAGGAGGCCGAGCCGCCACTCGACCTTCCGATCGATGCCAATTCGACCTGTCTTGCCTTTGGGGATCCAACCTTCCTTGTCACTGAAGCGAATGGCAAACAGGTTTGTCGTGTTCCGGTTTATCGCGAAACGCTGCCCAATGGGGCGAGCTATCTGGTGATCGACCACCTCAACCAGAGCCTCGACAATTTTGCCGAGATCACCGTTCCTGACGATGCCGTGTTCGTGATGGGCGACAATCGCGACCATTCGGCGGACAGCCGCGAGCTCAATTCCTCGCGCGGTCTGCTCGGCCCTGTGCCGCTCAAGAATATCGGCGGGCGTGCGGAGTTCATCACATTCTCGCTTGACGGGACGACTTCACTCAACCCCATCAGCTGGTTTACGAGCTTGCGTGAAGGGCGGGCATGGACCACGTTGCGTCCAGCGGTATCGCCTGCCAAAGCGGATTGATGCCAGAGATTTCAACGTGATGCTTGACCGGTTATCTTCGCTATTGGCCGGTCTTATGCTTGCATCTGTGCAGGTAGATTACTCATCCGCAGAGGCGTCGATCTGACATGGCCCGCAAGTTCCTGTTCCTGGTCGCACTGGTCGTAGTCCTCTTTGTCGGCGGGGCCATCGCGCTGTCGATCTGGTCGCGCGAAGCGACCGAGATTGCATTCGTGCCGCGCGGCGACTTCATCGAGCAGCAACCACTTGCCGCCAATGCCTATCAGGATCCGGCGATGTGGTATTCGCGCCCCGGCATCGGCATCGACGATCCCTCACGCTACCAGCCGGCCATCGCTCTGCCGGCGGGCGATCCGGCCGAAGAAGCTCCCTCGCCTGCCAACCCGGCTGCAGAGCAGAGCCTCGATGCGCCGGGCAGCCTTGACACTGCCGGGTCACAACCGGGAGAAGCGGCCGATGCTGTGCAAACGCCAGATTTTGCCGTCTTTTTTGTCCCTCCGACCAGCTATACCAAAGGCGCGCTGGGCGACTGGAACGCTCCGCTAAACGATGCCGAAACCGACCGGTTGGCACGGGTATTCCTGCGCGGGCTTGCCAGTCCCTTCAACCGCGCGGACGAGATCTGGGCACCGAAATACCGCCAGGCCGCAGTAGGCGCTTTCCTGACCGACAAGCCGCAGGCTGAAATGGCGATCAAGGCGGCCTATGCCGATGTAGCGCAGGCGTTCGTGTATTTCCTCGACAGCGTTGCGCCGGACAAGCCGATCGTGCTGGCAGGGCACAGTCAGGGCTCGATCCACCTGCTGCGCCTGTTGCGGGACCAGATCGCAGGGACCGATGTCGAAAAGCGCATCGCCGCAGTCTATGTGCCGGGCTGGCCGATCTCTGTCGAGCATGACCTGCCTTCGCTCCCGCTTCCCGCCTGCGCCGCACCCACCCAGGCTTCCTGTCTGATTGCCTATGCCAGCTATACCGACGATGGCGATCCGGGGCAGTTGCTGCTGCGTTACAGCACGCTTCCAGGGCTGGACGGCCAGCCGCGCGGCGAGGAAGATGCGATCCTCTGCGTCAATCCACTGACCGGCATGACGGGCGGCTCCGCACCGGCATCGGCCAATCTCGGGACGCTCAAACCCAATGCAGACATGACTTCGGCCGAGCTGGTGGCCGGCGCTGTTCCGGCCAGATGCGACCAGCAGGGCATCTTGCGCATTGGCGATCCGCCCGATCTTGGCCCCGGAGTGCTGCCGGGCGGAAATTACCACGTCTATGATATCCCGCTGTTCTGGAAGAACCTGCAGGAAGACGTGCTCGGGCGGGTAAAGGCGTGGTCGGCCAGCCAGTCGTAACCGATAGCGCGCTGGCATTTGGCGACGCCCTGCCCGAAGGCGGCGTGCTACTCGCGCTCGATCTCGGCACCAAGACAATTGGCGTGGCCACCTGCGATGCGGGCTGGCGCTTTGCCACGGCCGGCAAGACGCTCCCGCGTGGCAAATTCACACAGGACTGCGGCAAATTGCGCGAGATTGTGTCGGAGCGTTCTGCCAAGGGAATCGTCATCGGCCTGCCGCGCAATATGGATGGCAGCGAAGGCCCGCGCGCGCAGGCCAGCCGCGCTTATGCCCGGAATATTTCAGCAGCACTGGACTTGCCGGTGCTGCTGTGGGACGAACGCTGGTCGACCGCGAGTGCGGAGGCAGCGATGATCGGCCAGGACATGAGCCGGGCAAAGCGCGCCGAACGCATCGATAGCCACGCGGCGGCAATTATCCTGCAGGGCGCCATAGACGCGCTCGCGGGAGGTGGGTTTTAGGGTGGAGAGGTCGCAAATGCTCGATTTTCTGGACGTGTTCGATGCGTCGTCTTGTCGCAAGGCGCGCGGGGCAGGTTTGTTTAACGCGATGGGACGGATGCTGGGCCTGACGCTGATCGCGATTTTCTTCGCGGCAACGCTGATAGTGGTGCGTTAAAGTTTAGCTCGCCGGGCTGCAGCTTCCTTCGAAACCATCGAACTGCCTGACAATTCTGCTTCGCGCCACAGAGCGTCGCGTCTGTCGCGATCAAGCACACTGCTGCGCGCTTCATAGCTCGCGAGCCTCATGCGGTCGCTGGGATGTGCGCGGCCGACCCAATCGGCGAATTCGAGCGCGGTTTCTCCGCCAAGCCCCACCGCACAGCGCATCAGGCACTCGGTCGCCGTGGGATTGAGCACACCGGTCACGGCGTTGCTTTCCAGATCAAAGCCATATTGATCGAACCACCCCTGCGCCGGATCGATATGCATGATGTTGAGCGACACCGACAAGCTCTCAGGCGGCAATTGCGAATGGATATCGCGATGCGCACGGTAAAGCATCAGCCTGCCCTCGCTCAGCGCATTGCGCTCGACAAAACGCAGATCGGCAGTCTCGCCGCGATAGCCTGCGACCTTTTCATAGTCGTATTCGTAATAGTCGCTGCGATAGCCGGGGCCAAAATAGCCCGCAGTAAGAAAGCTGAAATTGTGATCATGCGGGACGCCATAGACAAAGGTCTTCGCCCCGCTGGCGCGAAAGCAGCTCTCATCCTCGCTGGGCCAGATATTGGCGCGCAGGAAGCTGTTGCCGCGCATGCGGGAAAGCACGATCGACTGGGGGCCATAGCCGCTCTCCGCTCCCGTTTCGCGGTGGCGATTCTTCAGTTTTTCAATCAGCAGGTCGCCGAGGAAATTGCGGTTGTTGGCAAGTCGCTTCAGCGCGATCGCCGCTTGGGCAAGACTGTCCTCTTCGAGAGGTTCGAACGGAGTCCGGCCTAGTGCTTCAAGGCATTCATCCAGCCCATGATCCGCAGTTTCCCGGCATTCGATCACGCGGGGCATGCAGCACCCTTCCAGCCTGCAAGCTGCGGCCAGGCTTGAAGCAATTGCGCACGCAGGGCGTTCGCGGGCGTAGTGAGGACATCGTCAGGATCCCGCGCTATTGCATCGAGCGCCCCGAACCCGATGCCGCTATCGAGCGCCAGGCATTCACGCAGCGCCTGCCAGCGCAAATGCGAACTGCCCTCGCGCGCCATTCGGGCAAGCAGCGGTGCGGCGTCCTGTCGCCCCATCCGCCCGAGCAGCGCTGCCGCCAGCTCGTGGCGGCTTTCGGCCCGGCAACCGCTGGCGCGATGCAGTAGGCGCCCGTTGTCGAGCGCATATTCGCGCGCGTCCTCCGGTTCGGCATCGGTCCGCGCGAGGCGCAGCAGCACCAGCCGCCCTTCGACACGAGCAATCTGGCGGGTCTCGGCAAAGCCCTTGGTCGAAAGCAGGTCGCCAGTCCCAATCACACTCGTTTCGGCAGCGATCTCGGCCTTGCCCCCCGCCTCGCCAAGCAATGTGAGTTTCCGAACCTGTGCCGCTCCGGCCAGCACGATCTCATGTCGCTCGCCACCGGTAAAGCACACCGAGGCCGGCGCCTGCACCATCTCTTCATAGGTTAGCAGAGTAAGGGTCGCGCGGCCCGATTGCGCCAGTTGAAGCACCGTCAGGCCGGGTGAATATTGGTGGCGTAGCGGAACATGGCCAAGCGGGTGGCGGCGCAGGGCATCGATCTGACCCGCGATCAGAGCATCGATCAACGCGCGAGCCGTTTCTTCCCTGGCGAACAGCATTTTCAACGCTGGACAGGCGGCCAATGGCCTGTCCTGCGCATAGTCTTCGAGCGCGGCCAATACCTCGCCAGCGACCATCTCGCGCCAATGGTCGCGCGCAGCTTCGAGTGTCAGCTGGGCATGGCGCTGCAGGGAATTGTCTCCCTGCAGCGCAGCTATGGCAGGATCGATCCTCAAAGCAGCGCTTCGGGCGGTGCGAGTTCATACAGATAGGTCATGATCACCACCACGCGGTCATCCACGGTGGGACCGCTTGATTCGGCAATGCTGCCGAAGATTCCGGCAAGCGTGTCGAGATCGGGCAGGCTGGAAAGGTCGATCTTGGGTAGTTTCATGCAGGATTCTCCCTCTTGGTCCGGAGACGCGACCCGTTGCCACGCATCCGCCGCCACGCTGGCGATCGCTGACCTTCAGGGCGAATTAAAAGATTGTAATCGGCTGGAACGCAGCGCTATCGCCCGGCCCGACATGACTGCAGCCACCACTTTCGATCCGGCGACCGCCACGCCATTCCTCACCAGCCGCGGCCATTCGGGGTGGCTGGGCCTGCGCTATGCGACGCATGGCGATGACTGGGTCGAACTGGAACTGCCCTGGCGCGAAGATCTGCTGGGTGATGACGGGCAGAAGGTGCTCGCGTCCGGCCCGATACTGAGCCTGATGGACATGGCCAGCGGGCTCGCCATCTGGAAAGCGATGGACCGTTTCGAAGCCATCGCCACGCTTGATCTGCGGGTCGACTATGTCCGCCCTGCGCGCGAAGGCGCCAGCGTGTTCGGACGCTCGCAATGCTATCGCGTCACGCGCAGCGCAGCCTTTGTCCGCGGCGTCGCGCATGATGGCGATTCCAGCGATCCGGTGGCGCATATCCAGGCGGTCTTCATGAAGATCGGCGGTGACAAGCGGGTGCTGCCCGATGTCTGAGGACAGCAAGCAAATGGCACTGACGCCCTATTCACGCTCACTCGGTATCGAGTTGGACGGCCTGGAGGATGGGACACCGGTGATGCGCGTTTCCTTTGACGATGCAGTCGAAGGGCGTCCCGAACATTACCACGGAGGGGCAACCGGCGGGTTGCTCGAAACCGCCGGCTATGCCGCTCTGCGCGCCGAACTGGCGCGTTTGGGGCGCGAGGCCATGCTCAAGCCGATCAACATCACCGTGCAATATCTGTCGGCAGGAAAGAGCCGCGAGAGTTTCGCCAAGGGGCGGATCACCAAGCTCGGGCGGCGCAGTGCCAATATCACGGTCGAAGCGTGGCAGGACGATCGCTCGCGGCCCATCGCCACTGCCGTGATGAATGTGCTGATGGCAGAGCCGGAAGGCTAATTGCCGGCTGTTTCCAGGTCGCGCTGGCGCTCGGCCTCGCGCTGCTGCTCTTCCATCCGGCGGCGCATCGTCTCGTAACGTCTCTCCTCCGCACGACGGCGTGCTTCCTCGACCGCCTCGGGGCTTATGCCAACGCCGTTCTCGTTGATCCGCACATCCACCGGCACGCCATCCACTTCGGTTGAAAGCACTGCTTCGCCGTCCTGGATGCGGATGCGCGAATTGCCGTCACCCAATGGGATATCGCCGATATCGGGCACGTCGAGCGGTTCGATCGGGCCGCCCGGGTCCTCGTAATCATGCGGTTCGGGCCGCTTCGGCGCGGCCTTGGTGCCCTGCGCCTGCGTCATGAAATCGCGCCAGATACGTGCGGGCAGTCCGCCGCCCGAGATGCCAGCGAGCGGCGAATTGTCATCATTGCCGATCCACACGCCGACCACCAGATCACCCGAATAACCGACGAACAGTGCATCGCGATTGTCCTGCGTGGTGCCGGTCTTGCCGAAGTTCGGCCCGCTCAGCATCGCGGCACGGCCGGTGCCATTATTGATCGCGGCACGGAGCAATTGCTGCATTGCATTCCATGTGGTGCCCGACAGGCTCGACGGGCCGTCGATCAGCCGCTCGAACCAGTTCCTTTCGGCAACGGCAAAGGCACGCGGTTCGACCGGATAGGCATTGCCGGCAACCCCGGCATAGGCCGAGGTCAGTTCAAGCAATGTCATGGTCGAGGTGCCCAGTGCCATGCTGGGATCGCCTTCGGCCAGGGGCGCGGTGATGCCGAAATCGCGCGCCGTCTCGATCACCTTGTCGCTGCCGATTGCGCCCTGCAGGCGCACCGCCGCGACATTGCTCGATTGGGCAAAGGCCTGCTCCAGCGTCAGGCTTTGCGAATAGCGGCCGCGCGAATTCTGCGGGCGATAGCTGCCTTCGGTGATTTCGGTATTGTCGATCCGGTCATCCGGCTTCCACCCGGCGCGTAACGCGGCGAGATAGACGAACAGCTTGAAAGTGGAGCCCGGCTGGCGCTTGGCCTGCGTCGCGCGGTTGAAGGGCGATTTCTCGTAATCCTTGCCGCCGATCATCGCCACCACTTCGCCATTGGTGCGCATGGCGACCAGCGCGACTTGCGCATTGCCCAAGGGCGCATTGCCCGTCACCCGGCGAGCGATATTCTGCATTCTGCTGTCGAGCGTGGTAGTCAGCGTCTGCCGGGCATACCCCGTTTCGGAAAGCTGGCGCGCCTGCGGCAGCGCCCAATCAGCAAAATAGGTGCCGGTCGGCAGGTCGCTCTTGGTCCGCACATCAAGGCCCGGCGCACGCATATTGCGCGCCTCGCTTTCGGTCAGATAGCCTGCGGCAACCATCGACCCGATCACCAGCCGCATGCGCTTTTCTGCCCGGGCATAGTGCCGCGTCGGCGCATAGGCACTGGGAGCCTGCAACAGGCCGGCCAGCATCGCCGCCTGATTGGGGCGCAGGTTTTCCGGCTGGCGGTAGAAGTAATGCAGGCTCGCCGCGCGCAGACCGTAAACATTGTCACCGAAATAGGCGTTGGAAAGGTACCGTTCGAGAATCTCGTCCTTGGTCAGCCATGCCTCCAGCCAGAATGCGATCATTGCTTCGCGTGCCTTGCGCGTCAGCGTGCGTTCGGGCGTGAGAAAGGTGAATTTGGCCAGCTGCTGGGTAATCGTGCTGCCCCCGCCTGTACCGGTAAATACGGCCCGCGCGATGCCGCGGGGATCGATGCCCCAATGATCGTAAAAGCGCCGATCCTCGATTGCGATAAAGGCTTCGACCACATGTGGCGGCAGTTTGGCGATCTGCACGGGCTCGTCGGTAATCGCACCGTTTCGCGCAATCGGCGTGCCATCGGCAGCAAGTAGCGTGACCTGCGGCGGGGCAATCGGCTGCAGCGATTTGCCCAGCGGCGCGGTAATCGCCAGCCAGGCGACCAGCAGCAGGAACAGTGCCAGCAGACCGGCCACGATCCGCACCGCCCACCAGCGTTTGCGACGGTGCTTCCAGTAACCGGGTTGCCACCAACGTTGGCGCTTGCGCTCCTGCTCCCACACTGCACGGTCGAGGTGGTCGAGCCGTGCATCCCAGGCGTCGTCATCGTCGAAATCGCGGCCCAGGCCGTCCTGCAAAGAGTAATAGCCGCGATGCGGCTGCATCTCCGGCTCCGGTCGCCGCTTGCGAAACATGGAATCGAGCACGCCCATCGCCTAGTGTGTTA
>CBFGON010000045.1:0-17317 GCA_965650395.1 uncultured Qipengyuania sp.
GGTGAGATAGGCCCACATCCAGTCCGCCCGCGCAGCCACCAGCGCAGCCCCACTGCCCGCGGCGACCATTGCGCTGCGGTAGCCCCACAGATTAGCGGCCACCAGCGGGCCTTGTTCGGCCTGCGTCGGCGCAAGTTCGATGCGCCAGCCATCGGCAGCAATTTCCAGAGTAGTGGTCCAGAATGCGAGCGTGACCGCAAACAGCGCGGTCAATGCAAGATTGGCATCGCTGCTGGTGAAGGCCATCCCCACCATGGCGGTGACAATGCCCAACTGCGCCAACATGATCCAGCCACGTCGCTTGCCCCAGAAGCGGTCGAAACCGGGGACGCTGTATTTATCGAGCAGTGGTGCCCACAGGAACTTGAACGTCGGCAGCAGGGCAACCCAGGCGAAGAAGCCGATTATGGCGATATCCACCCCGTGCTTGGCCAGGCGCAGCGTCAGCACTGCATTGAACATGTAGAAAGGCAGGCCGGCTGAAAAGCCGAGCATCAGATAAAGGCCAAGTAGCCGCCAGTTGCGGGGCATTCTATCAGGCGACGCGGCCAGATCGGCGGATGGTTCAAGCGCTTCTGATTGCGTCATTAACCTCCACCTTTCGCATCGAGGCCGTTATTCAGCGCCACGTTCCTGCGTGCAAATTCTTCTTTGTGGTGGCTTTGATGTGACAGCAAGCGGTCAATTCTGGGCTGACACCCTGATTTGCGCAAGAAAATGCTTGGCGGTTATAGGTTTGGGAACAAAAACTATGGCGCGTTGCAGCAAAACGGCCTCTTAATGTCCCCTCGGTGCTTCACAAGACACATGGGGGTGAACCAAATGCGCTGGACCAACACAACCAAATCCTCGCTCGCTGCCGGATGCGCAATCGCCGCACTCGCGGCATTGCCGACTGCCGCTTCAGCACAGGAAGAAGAAACGGTGCAGGCGGCCACGCCGACTGGAGCAGAGATCGTCGACGAAAGCGACGGCAGCAATACCGGCACAATCGTCGTTACCGGCTCACGCATCAGGCAGGATCCCAATGACAGCGCGCTGCCGCTTCAGATACTGAACTCGGAGGACCTGCTGCGCGAAGGCATCGACAGCCCAGAGCAGCTGATCAGCTTCCTCAGCACAAACGGCAACGGCCCCGACAATCTGGCGTCGAACACCGATGTTGTGGGCGGGGCCCAACGCGGGACCAACGGCCTTTCAGCAGCAAACCTGCGCGGGCAAGGATCGGCTTCGACTCTGGTTCTGCTCAACGGTCGCCGTGTTGCAGCGCATGGCTTGCAAGGTTCTGCGGTCGACGTGAACCAGATCCCCTTCGCCGCGATCGAACGCGTCGAAGTGCTCAAGGACGGTGCTTCCGCCATTTACGGTACGGATGCCATCGGCGGGGTGATCAACTTCATCACGAAGAATGATTTCCAGGGTGTGGCCCTGGAAGGATTTACCGACATCACCGAGCGCGGCGACAGCCCGATCTATCGCTTGTCCGGCACGGTTGGCTACGGCGACCTGAGCGAACAGGGTTTCAACGTCATGGCCTCCGTCAGCAAGAGCTGGCGCGGTATACTGCGCGGCGACGACCGCGATTTCGTCAATGGCGATCAGCCTGATCGTGGCCTGTCGATCGATACTCGCGGCACCCCTATCGCCACCGCCTTCGCCAATGGTGCGAACGCCATTTTCGCACCTGACGGCAGTCTGTTGAGCGGTGTCGACCTGACCATTCCCGGCACGACTACCCAGGCTAATGGCGGCATCAATTACCTTGATTTGCCCGGCGGCGAAGGCTGCACCAGCTTTGATGGCGGCATGGCGTATGACGCGGAATTGTGGGCCAACGCCCCTGCAACTTTTGCCTGCGCCTGGGACACAGGTCGCGCCGCAATCCTCCAGCAGCCGCTTGAAACGTTGACTTATTACAGCCGTGCCACCTTGGCGTTGGGCGCTCACCAGATTTCCGCCGAGTTTACCGGTTCGGACGCCGATTCCTCCAAGCAGTTCTCAAGCAACCAATATGCCGGCAATACCAGCACCACACCGCTGTACTATCCGCTGAATTCGCTGACCGAAGATACCTATAACTTCGTATATAACCGCCTGGTCGAGTTTTTTCCGTCGATTGCCGCAAACTACGGCAAGCCGATCTCCTATCGCTGGCGCTGTACAGTATGCGGACCGCGCGAATACAAGACCAATTCAAAGACCTTGCGCGCCGCGCTCGCCCTCGAAGGTCCGCTGGGTGGCAGCTGGGATTACCGTGCCGGGGCTTCCTATGCCCGCAGCAAGGCAACCTCGGTCCTCGGATCGGGTTATGCCTATCGCGGAATCTTCTCCTCGCAGGCAGCGGCGGACGCTTCGGGCATTCCGGGCGCGGTGCGTGGCGGAATCGATCCGCGGGCCCCGACGGCGCCGGGCGCCACGGCACCTGGCATTGTCGGCCTGCTGAACAGCGGCATCCTCAATCCGTTCTCAATCGAGCAGACCCCTGAAGCGCTGGCCGCACTCGAATCGATTTCGGCAGATGGCGTCACGCTCTACGGTGGACAGTACGAAGTTAAGCAGATCGACGCATCGGTCTCCGGGTCGCTGTTCGAATTGCCCGGCGGCATGGTCCAGGTCGCAATGGGTGTCGATTTCCGCCGCGAGACCTACAGCTTTAACGGGTCGGCAGCTGCTGAACTCGATCGTCCGGAAATCTTCAACGTCGCCTTCGACAACATCAACGCGCTCACTCCCAAGAGCCGCAACGTCAAGGCAGCCTATGCGGAAGTGCTGATACCGGTGTTCGACATGCTCGAACTGACTGCGGCAGGCCGAGTTGATGATTACACTGGCTTCGGCACGACGTTCAATCCGAAATTCACAGCCAAGTTCCGCCCCGCAGAATGGCTGATGTTCCGCGGATCGTACAATACCGGCTTCCGGGTCCCGACATTCAACCAGATCTTCAACGGGGTCACCCAGTCGCCCAATCCGGGCAACACGCTTGTCGATCCAACACGCTGCCCTTCGGGCGCGGTCGATCCGTCGATCCCTGGATGCGAGGCGATCACCCCCGATACGCTGACCGGGGGCAACCTCGAACTTGGTCCTGAAACGTCAGAACAGTACTCGGTCGGCGTGGTATTCCAGCCCGCTCCGATGTTTAGCGCCACGGTCGATTTCTGGTCGATTGCAGTGGACGACACGATCGGTGCACTGTCGATCAGGCAGCTATTGGATAATGCGTCCTACTTCGAAGATCGCATCACGCGCGACGCGACAGGCACGATCACGTTGCTAGACCTGACATCGGACAATATCGGTTCGCGGCGTACAAAGGGCATCGAAGTGACCCTGCGCGGCGGGTTCGACGTCGGCGAAGGACAGATACTGGCTGGCTTGGACGGAACCTATCTGGTCCAGAAAAAGGAAAAGTTCCTCCCCAGCGCGCCCTACGGAGAAAGCCTGATCGGCCTGTTCACCTTTGCCGGCGACCTCGGTCTGGAATGGAAGCACAATGCTTTCGTGTCCTACAGCACGGACACCTTCAACGTCAGCCTCAGCCAGATCTTCCGCAAGGGCTACGACAATTACGCACTACCCGGGATCGCCAATGGCACGGTGACCCGCCCGAACTACAACGAAAAGGTCGATGACTACATCATTTACAACCTCTCGGTCGGGGTGAAGATCAACGACCAGTTCCGCCTGACTGGCGGCGTCAAGAATCTGTTCGACACCGATCCGCCGTTCGCAATCACCTATGACAGCAACTTCGGTTCGGGCAGCTCGTGGGAACCGCGCGTTGCCGATCCGCGAGGGCGGTCCTTCACACTGTCAGCAGAAGCCAAGTTCTGACTTGAAATGCACGCTGCCGGGGCCAGTTGGAGAGAATGATCCTTCAACCGGCCTCGGCAGGGTTTTCGTATTTTATCGGTGTCGACGCCGGCGGCAGTCATTGCCGTGCACGCCTGGTCGATCCGTCTGGCGCCGTGCTGGGCGTCGGCAAGACCGGACCGGCCAACACTGGCCTTGGCCTTGAAGCAGTTTGCCGTGCAGTTATGCGCGCCTGCGATGCCGCATTCGATGACGCTAGCCTGGATCGGGCAGAAGCCGCGCGCACCAGCGCAGGCGTTGGTATTGCAGGCCTGTCGCGTTCAGGAGCGCGAGACAGGTTAGACCATGCCGCCTTTCCCTTTGCCAAAGTGGTTCTGGCCACCGATGCGGAGATCGCCAATCTTGGTGCTCATCGCGGGCAGGACGGGGCAATTCTCATCATGGGAACCGGAAGCGTCGCCCAGATTACCGTTGGCGGAGGCAGCCATACGTTGGGCGGTTACGGCTTTCCGATCTCGGACGAAGGGAGCGGCGCTGCGCTGGGCCTGAGCGCCATGCGCCATGCACTGCGCGCGCTCGACGGCCGGACCTTGAAGACGCCACTGTCAACAGCGATTACCGAGCGGTTCGGGCACGATCCGGTGCAGGCGATCGCGTGGATGGATCAGGCGACACCCGGCGACTACGCCCAATTCGCCCCGATTGTAATGCACCATGCCGAAGCGGATGATCCTATCGCCCGGTCAATTGTTGAAAGCGCCGCACAGCACATCGAGCGTTTCGTCGAAACGATCTTCGAGCAAGGCGCACCCCGATGCTCGCTAATGGGAGGATTATCACAGAGCATGGTCCCCTGGCTCCGCAAACGCACGCTCGATCGCCTTTCGCCGCCACTAGACGATGCGCTGAGCGGGGCGCTCTATCTGGCAGGCCTCGACTTCGCACCTCAGGGCAACATCTAACACGCCGGAATACTGCCGTACGCTACCTGGCACTTGGGCAAGAGCTGCTCAGCGTGGCTTTTCATTGGCTTGAGTCAACCTGAAACAGACCGGTGGCGGAGGAAGCAGTCACCTGCGAACCGCTCTCCACCTGCAACTTCCTGCTTCACGGGAAATTACAGGGAAAAAATGAATTACGCCTGAGATGAGGAGCCGGGTCGATACGCGCGAACGGTAGAAATTGTGCCGGAAAGGGACTTCAGCTTTTGCCGTGCAATTGACTGAAACCAGCCAGTCCGCTTTGGCCCCGTTACCGAAACTTGCGGCCTATTGCACATCACGCTGGCAATTTAGCACTTCCCTGAACTGATTAACGTCTTGCGTCGATCGCGAGGTGACTGTCCAAACGCATGCGTGTGCCACCGTGTAAAGGCACCAATCGAACTGTAGCCGAGCATTTCCGCAACATCGGTGATCCGCATCCTGGGATTGGCCAGATAATCGCCCGCAAGCTGCATCCGTACCCGGTGAAGCTGGCCGGAAAAGCTGTTCCCGTCAGCGTCCAGCGCGCGTTGCAGCGTGCGGACCGTCATGCCGAGCGAGGCGGCGCAGGCCTGGATGTTCGCCTTGCCCGAGGGGAGCAGCAAGCGGATCGTTTGATCGACGTTCTGCGAGGCGGAAAACTCGTCCGCGCTCAAGACAGAATCGAGCAGCTTGCGGGCATGGTCGGCCAGTTGCACGTCGGCCGCAGGATTGAGACGATCGAGATCGCTGGCCCGCAGCACGATCCCGTTGAATTCAGAATCGAATTGGGGGCGCAGGCCGAACAGCCGCGCAAAGATCGGCATTTCGTGAACCGGCAGGGCCGGGTGTGAAAAACACACCGTCTGCGGATGCCAGCCGGCGCCCAATACCGAATTGCATATCCGGGCCAGAACGCCCACGGCAAGATCGGTGGACTGGCGCGCGGGCTCAGGCCGGCGGAACGAAAATTCCTCGCGCAGGATCACGATATCGTCGATCTCCTCGATGTTGAGCACCAGCGTCGAATTGATCCGTGCCCGGAACAGGGCCAGCGTCGACAGGGCGCCGCGCAAAGTGGGCTGATGCGCGATCAGCAGACTGGTGGCCCCCAGATTGGATAGCGAACGCAATTCGGCCATGCGCAGGCCGAAGGTCATGCTGCCGGTTTCCTGCGCGCTGCGTTCCAGCAGACGCACCGCCGCGCGGGCGGGAAGCAGTTGTTCGGGATTGGCCAGCTGGCTCAGGGTAATGCCCTGTTCCCTGAGCAGGGGCGCGGGATCGATCCCGAACCCGTCCATCGTTTCCAGATAGCCGGTCAGCGCGGCGACCCGTACCAGCTCGTTCATCGCAAGCTCCCTCTTGCGCCGGTGACTTGGCGTCGAATGGGAAAAGAATGTCGTCAAATGTGAAAAAAGCAATCCCCCCATCACCTAGCCGTGGGATGGGAATGGAGAGGTTTGCGATGGCCAGGGCAGTGCGCTTTCATGAAACGGGTGGACCAGACGTCCTGCGGATCGAGGATCTGCCGGTGGGCGATCCGGGGCCCGGCGAAGTGCGCCTGCGCCACGCTGCGGTGGGGTGCAACTTTGCCGATATCTATTTCCGCACAGGGTATTATCCGGCCCCGCTGCCAAGCGGGGTCGGGGTAGAGGCGGCCGGCACGATCGTTGCCGTCGGCGACGGGGTGACCGGCTTCGCGCCGGGCGACCGGGTCAGTTACAATGGCGGGCCGCTGGGGGCGTACAGCAGCGAACGGGTGATGCCCGCCGCGCCGCTGTTCGCGCTGCCCGATGCCGTGTCATTCGAAGACGCCGCGGCGTCGACCATGCGGGGTCTGTCCGCAACCTACTGGCTCAAGCGTGCCGACCCGAGGCTCAGGCCGGGCGATACCATCCTGCTCCACGCGGCGGCGGGCGGCGTGGGCCTGCTGGCCATCCAGATCGCCAAGCTGATGGGATTGCGGGTCATCGGCACCGTTTCGAGCGAGGCCAAGGCAACGCTCGCCCGTTCGTTCGGCTGTGACGAGATAATCTTCTATCGCCGCGAGAACGTGGCCGAACGGGTCAGGGAACTGACCGGCGGCGAAGGCGTGCAAACCGTGTTCGACGGGGTTGGCAAGGACACTTACGAAAGCTCGCTCAAATCGCTGCGGCGGCGCGGCGTGCTGGTCGCCTGCGGCACCGCATCGGGGCCGTTCCCGCCAGTGGATGCCTTCCAGCTGATGCTGCAGGGTTCGGTCTATTTCATCCGGCCCGCCTTCGTCGATTTCTTCGCCGATCCGGCGGAACGGGCAGAACTGTCGCAGTTCTGGTTCGATCACCTCGCCGCGGGCCGGATCACGGTCGAGATCGGCCAGAAATACGCGCTGGAAGACTGCGTCGAAGCGCATCGCCAGCTTGAGCAGGGCAACACCATCGGGTCATCGATTTTCACAGTCTGAGCGGAGAACGGGCCATGCAGTTCGAGAAGCTGACCACGCATATTGGCGCCGAAGTTACCGGTGTCAGCCTTGCCGATGCCGCGAGGGACGATGCGCTGTTCGAGGCCATCCGTGCGGGGCTGCTCGAACACAAGGTGCTGTTCCTGCGCGATCAGGATATCTCGCGCTGCGACCATGTCGCCTTTGCCGAACGGTTCGGCACGCTCGAGGATCATCCGGTGGCGGGCAGCGATCCCGATCACCCGGGCCTTGTGCGGATCTACAAGGACGAATCCTCGCCGCCCGATTATTACGAGAACAGCTGGCACTGCGATGCCACCTGGCGCGATGCCCCGCCGCTGGGATGCGTGCTGCGCTGCGTGGCCTGTCCGCCGGTGGGCGGGGACACCATGTGGGCCAATATGGCCAGGGCCTATGCCGACCTGCCCGAACATGTCCGGGAAACCATCGCCCCGCTGAAGGCGCGCCATTCGATTGAGGCGACGTTTGGAGCGCGGATGGACGAAAGCAAGCGCCACGCGCTGAAGGCGCAGTTTCCCGATGCCGAACATCCGGTGGTCCGCACGCACCCCGAAACCGGCGAAAAGGTGCTGTTCGTCAACGGCTTCACCACCCACTTCACCAATTACCACACCGCCGAAAACGTGCGCTACGGCCAGGATTATGCGCCCGGCGGCGCGCAGTTGCTGCACTATCTGATCGGCCGTGCGTCGATCCCCGAATACCAGGTCCGCTGGCGCTGGCGGCCCAATTCGGTCGCCATCTGGGACAACCGCTGTACCCAGCATTACGCGGTGATGGATTACGCCCCCACCGTTCGCCGGATGGAGCGCGCCGGCATCATCGGCGACCGCCCTTACTGACCTTCGCTTTGACAGGAGAACGCCATGCAATTTCTCGACGATTCGCTGCTGCCCCGGAACCAGGAAAAGCTGGTCATCACGGCGGCCCCCTATGGCCCCGAATGGATGCCCGAGGATTTTCCGGAGGATATTCCGGTGACCTTCGACCAGCACGTCCAGACCGCGGTCGATTGCTATAATGCGGGCGCCAGCGTGCTGCACTTTCACTGCCGCGAGCTTGACGGCCACGGGTCGAAGCGCATGTCACTGTTCAACGAACTGATCGGCGAGATCCGCAACGCGGTGCCCGGCATGATCATCCAGGTCGGCGGTTCGATCTCCTTCGCGCCCGAAAGCGATGAGGACGGGGCCGAGGCCAAGTGGCTGTCGGACGAGGTGCGGCACATGCTGGCCGACCTGACCCCCGCGCCCGAACAGGTGACGATCGCGGTCAACACCACCCAGATGAACATCATGGACCTGATGCATGACGAGGAATACCAGCAGACCACGCTGGGCAATCCGGCGCTGTATCATGCCTATCGCGAAATGGTGGTGCCGGCCGGTCCCGAATGGGTGGAGGAACATCTGCGCCGCCTGACGGGCGCGGGAATCCAGCCGCATTTCCAGCTGACCTGTATGCCCGACATGGAAACGGTCGAGCGACTGGTGCGGCGCGGTCTTTACAAGGGGCCGCTCAACCTGACCTGGGTGGGCATCGGCGGCGGATTCGACGGACCCAATCCGGCCAATTTCATGGAATTCATCCGCCGGGCACCCGATGGCTCCACCGTGACGCTGGAAAGCGTGATGGGCAATGTCCTGCCGATCAACACCATCGCGATAGCGCTGGGAATGCATTGCCGCTGCGGCAACGAGGACAACATCTACGACACCAGCGGCAACAAGATGGGCTCGGTCGCCCAGATCGAACAATTGGTCCGGATTGCCGGGGAACTGGGCCGCCCTGTGGCCAAAGGCGAGGAAGCGCGGGCGATCTACAAGATCGGCACGCAGTACAACTCGACCGAGGAAACGCTCGCTCATCTGGGAATGGCGCCAAACCGCGAGCGCGGGCAGGCAGCGGTGCCGCTGCGCGCGGTGGCATGAACGCCACCGTCCTGTTCGTGCCCGGCCTGCGCGACCATGTGGAAGACCACTGGCAGACGCACGCCGCGCGGGCGCTGCCGGGATCGGTCACGGTGGAGCCGCTGACCACCGACCGGCTGAGCCGCGCGGCGCGGGTGGCGGCGCTGGACCAGGCGATCGAGGCAGTTGATGGCGATGTCGTGCTCGCCGCGCACAGCGCGGGCTGCCTGATGGTGGCGCGTTGGGCAGCGAGCCCGGCGGGACGGGCGAACACCAGGGTGATCGGCGCGCTGCTGGCGACGCCTGCCGATGTCGAGAATCCCCTGCCAGCCGGCTATCCCACGCTGGCCGATCTCGGCGAGAACGGCTGGCTACCGATCGCGCGCGAACCGCTGCCCTTTCCCGCGCTGGTGGTCGCCAGCCGCAACGATCCACTGGCGGACTTCGCGCGGGTAGAAGGGTTTGCGGCAAGCTGGGGCGCGCAGCTGCTGGACGCGGGCGACGTCGGCCATCTCAATCCGGCGGCGGGCTATGGCCCCTGGCCCGAGGCGGCGGATCTGATCGCCCGGATGGGCGGCGGCGCATGAGCGATACGCCGGTCAGCGATGCGATGCGCGCCGCGGGCAGCTGGAACACGGCGTGGGACGAGGCGGCCGCGTTCGATCCCGAATGGCTCGAGACGTTTCTCGATGCCGGAACCCTGCCGGTGCGCCGGGGTGTGCTGGAACCCAAGGTCTATGAATTTCTCGCCATCGCGGTCGATGCCGCCTGCACGCATCTCTATGCGCCGGGCACGCGCCGCCACATTGCCGCCGCGCTCGATCTGGGGGCGACTCCGGAAGAGATCATGGCGGTGCTGCAGGCGGTGGCGGTACTGGGCATCCATTCGGTGGCGCTGGGCGCGCCGATGCTGGCCGAGGAAATGCGCAAGCGTGGAACGCCATCGGCCAACCCGATCGCGGATTGACGCGCGCCCAGTTACAAGAGGGACGAAGGAGAGGACGCGATGGCAATGGCAATACGGGCTTCCGATCCCGCAGGCGGGCACGGGCCTGACCGCGCGACCTTCTACGCCTGGCTGGTGTTCGCGCTGGCCTTCGGGCTGCTGATTTCGGATTACATGGCGCGGCAGGTGCTGAACGCCGTGTTCCCGCTGCTCAAGGCGGAATGGGCGCTCAGCGACGGGCAACTGGGCTGGCTGTCGGGCGTGGTCGCACTGATGGTCGGTCTGCTGACCATCCCGCTGTCGCTCGCCGCCGACCGGCTGGGCCGCGTGCGCAGCCTCACCGCGATGGCGATCATGTGGAGTCTCGCCACGCTGTTCTGCGCGGCGGCGGCCAGCTACGAACAGATGCTGCTGGGCCGCGCGCTGGTGGGCGTGGGCGAGGCGGCCTATGGCAGCGTCGGCATCGCGCTGGTGATCAGCGTCTTTCCCGAACGGTTGCGCGCCACGCTCGCCTCTGCCTTCATGGCAGGCGGTGTGTTCGGGCAGGTACTGGGGGTGGCGGTGGGCGCGCAGATTGCCGGCGATCACGGCTGGCGGATGGCCTTTGGGGTGATCGGCATCGCCGGGCTGGTGCTGGGCCTGCTGTTCCCGATGCTGGTGCGCGAGCGGCGCGTGCGCGAGATTGCCGGGCAGCCGCTGACGCGCGGAAATCCGGCAGGGACCGCTGCCAGCGCCGCCGCCAGACCTCCGCTGCGCGCGCTGTTCGCCGGAACCCCGGTCAAGCTGGCCTATATCGGCAGCGGGTTGCAGCTGTTCGCCGCTGCCGCGCTGCCCGCGTGGCTGCCGAGCTATTTCAACCGATATTATGCCATGCCGGTAGATCAGGCGGGCCGGACCGCTGCGGTGTTCCTGCTGATCTGCGGCACGGGCATGGTCCTGTGCGGCATGATCAGCGACCGGATCGCGCGCGACCGGCCCGACCTCAAAATTGCCTGCGCCTTCGGCTATTCGCTGCTGGCCGCAGTCTTGTTGGGCGTTGCCTTCGCTTTCCCTCCTGGCGCCACGCAAATGGTGTTCCTGGGGCTGGGGATGTTTACCGTGGCGGGCACCACCGGTCCGGTCGGCGCGATGGTCGCGCGGCTGACCCCGATGGCGCTCCACGGTTCGGCATTCGCGACACTGACCTTGGCCAACAACGTCTTCGGGCTGGCGCCCGGTCCGATCCTGACCGGGCGGTTGGCCGATAGCCTGGGGCTGCTCGGGGCCTTCCGGATCCTGCCGTTCACCTGCCTTGGCGCAACGGTGCTGTTCGCGCTGATGTATCGCAGCTATGCGGCACGCCATCCTTCGCTCGCCACGGCCGACGCCTGATCTTGTCCAAGACCATTGCCAATCTGCGGGGCCTTGCTCCCGGCATTTCGCTCGCACTGGTCCTCGCGGCCGCGGCGACATTCCTGTCGGAACATTATTCCGCCCCGGTGATGCTCTATGCCTTGCTGCTCGGCATGGCCTTCAACTTCCTGACCGAGAACGCACGCGTTCTGCCGGGCGTCGAATTTTCGGCCAAGGCGCTGCTGCGGATCGGTGTCGCGCTGCTAGGTTTTCGCATAGGCTGGTCACAGATCGCCGCGCTCGGCTGGGAAATGCCGGTGATGGTCATCGGGACCGTCGCGGTCACCATCGGGGTGTCCATCCTGCTGGCGCGGGCGATGGGCTTCAACCCGCTGTTCGGGTTCCTGTCCGGTGGTGCCACGGCCATCTGCGGTGCTTCGGCGGCGCTTGCGCTGTCCGCGTCCCTGCCACCGCATCCCAAGAAGGAACAGGCGACGCTGTTTACGGTAATCGGCGTGTCCGCGCTGTCGACGATTGCCATGATTGCCTATCCGGTAATCGCCAACGCCACGGGCCTTTCGGGTTATCAGGCAGGGGTGTTCATCGGCGCGACCATCCACGATGTTGCGCAGGTCGTCGGGGCTGGTTACGCCATCTCGCCCGAGGCCGGAGATACCGCCACCATCGTCAAGCTGATGCGCGTTGCGATGTTGCTGCCGGTGATCCTTATCGCGGGGCAGATCGGCCGCAGCCAGGCGGAGGCAGGTGGCGAAAAGCCGCCGCTGCTGCCGTGGTTCATTGTAGTCTTCGGCCTGTTCGTCGTGCTGAACAGCCTGGTGGCGTTGCCGCAATCCTTCACCGCGGGCGCCGACGGGCTTTCGCGCTGGTGCCTTGTCACGGCGATTGCCGCCATCGGTGTACGGACGCGGCTGAGCGATGTCGTGGCGGTAGGCCTGCGCCCGGTGATCCTGATGATCGCAGAAACAGCCCTGCTCGCAACGATGGTCATAATCGTGCTGAAGACCCATCTGGTTTGACACGAAATGCAAAATAGATGTCACCAAATGTGAAATTTACTGTGGTGATCCCGACTACTGCGATCCGAAGAGGTTGCTTGGGAGGGTATATCAATGAGCTTGAAGGTTTCGCGCGCGCAGGTGAGCGCACTGGCACTGGTGGCATCCATCGGTTGGACCGCCCCGGCATGGGCGCAGGACGAAGCGGCGGCTGAAGGCGAAGTGGCCGCAACCCCGGCCGAAGACGATCCCAATGTCATCATCGTCACCGCCCAGAAGCGGTCCGAAAGCGTGCAGGACGTGCCGATCTCGATCGCCGCCTTTTCGGGTGAAACGCTGGAGAAGGCCAATGTCGATACGGTTCTCGACCTGGGTCGCGTCGCCACCAATTTCCAGACGGTGCGTTCGTCCAATGTCGGTTCGACCCGCATCGGCATTCGCGGCGTCGGTGCGCTTGCCAATACGCTGATCGAGCCGAGTGTCGCCGTGTTTGTCGACGGGATTTACGTCCCGCGCTCGGGATCGGTGCTTGGATCCTTCCTCGACATCGACGGGATCGAAGTGCTGCGCGGGCCGCAGGGCACGCTGTTCGGCCGCAACGCCAGCGTGGGCGCGCTGTCGCTGCGCACGGCGCTGCCGCGCAACGAATTCTCGGGCGAGATGACGGGCGAGATCGGTTCGTTCGACCGATACAAGCTGTCGGGCAATGTGAATGTCCCGGTGGCCGATAACATCGCCATGCGTGTGGCCGGCTTTGGCCAGTGGTACGACGGCCCGTGGAAGAACCGGCTCGACGGAAAAAGCTATGGCGGTTCGGACGATTTCGGCTTCCGCGGATCGATCCTGGCCGAATTCGGCAATCTGGAATGGATCCTGCGCGGCGATTACACGAAGATGGACGGCGATGGCGTGGTCAATTTCGATCTCGACGCGTCGTCCGTGAGCCCGGCGCGGCTGGCCTTCCTCCAGGCCGCCTTCGGCGGTGGCCCCGATACCAATCTGGGCGATCGTTACATGAACCAGTTCGTGGTGTCCGGCATGAAGGACAAGAACTGGGGCGTTTCGAGCACGGCATCGCTCGATATCGGGGACAGCACACTCAAGCTGATCAACAGCTATCGCGTCTGGAACAACGACCAGCTCGATGGCGATATCGTCTTCCTGCCGGTGTCGCTTGCCAACCGGCGCAGCCTGTTTGACACTAAGAGCCAGAACCACGAGCTGCAGTTCATTTCGCCCGAGCGAAGCTGGCTTGGGGGTCTGCTCGACATGGTCGGCGGGCTCTACTACTTCGAGGAGGACTTCAGCCTCAGCGAAGAACTCAACATGGGCACCGCCTTTTGCGGGGTGCTGGTTCCTGCCGGTCCGGCGCGGACCGCCTGCAGCGCATATTACGCCACCAACAACGGCATTGCCGCGACCGACCAGGACGTGTTCCAGAACGTCAGGAGCCTGGCCGCTTATGGCCAGGCGAACCTCCACCTTGCCGACCGGCTGACGCTGACGCTTGGCGGGCGCTGGACAAAGGATCGCAAGCGGGGGACCTATTCGCAGGTTTCGAGCCCCTTCACGCAGACCTTGCGCGCGCCAGAAGTGCTGACCTTCCCCGGCATCAACGAAAGCCGCTTCACCTATCGTGTCAGCCTCAATTACGAGCCGGTTGACGATGTCATGCTGTTCGCCAATCATTCGACCGGCTACAAGTCGGCGGGGTACAATTCTGGCGGCGGCGTCCCTTCGCTGTCTACCTTTGACCAGAACGGGAACCTTGTTTCCACCCGGCGCCTGTTCGACCGCGAAACGGTCAAGAATTACGAGCTGGGCGTGAAATCCAGCTGGCTCGACCGTGCGCTGACGGCGAACCTCACCCTCTACCGGATGGACATCGCCGGTTTTCAGGACCGCGCATTCGACGGGGTCAGCTTTCTGGTGCGCAACGCGGGAAATCTGCGGCAGCAGGGCTTTGAATTCGACACGATCATGGCCCCGTCGCGCAATCTCAGGTTCTCCGCGTCGGTCGCCTATCTCGATTCCAAATTCACGTCCTACCCTGACGCGTCGAACCTGCCCGGCCTGTCCGGGACGCAGGATCTTACCGGCAAGCCGAACTCGTTCTCACCGGAATGGGTCGGTAACTTCGCGGTCGACTGGACGGGCGATATCGGATCTGGCGGGATGAGCTGGGCACTGAACGGCAATCTTTCGCTCGTCGACGACCAGTACGTTGGCACCCAGAACGATGCGAACCCGCAATCCTGGGCCGACGGTTATGCCCTGCTGGGCGCTCGGTTTGCGATCAATGGGCCGGACGATCGGTGGACGCTGGCCGTGTTCGGCCGCAATCTTGCCAATGTCGATTACCGTCCCCTGACGGTCTATCAACCGCTGGCGGGCGCCCTTGGCCTGAACAACGGGGTGTTTCCGGGCAGTACCGCCAACCGTATTCAGGCGAGCGAGCCGCGAAGCTGGGGAGTTGCCGGCACATTCCGGTTCTGAATGGCGGAATTGAACCACTTTGAAGGCGCATGGTCTACACCGCTAGCTAGCGAGGTGAAGCCAGATGGTCCGCTTTCCTGCCCAAAAGCCGTCAGGCCGCTGGTGTCGTTAGCCGATGGGCTGCTTCCCTGCGGTTCGACCGTAAAGGCGGATAGACCTTTAATGGCCCAAAAGTCGTCGTTTAGTGGCAATCGTCTCGTGCATTCAGCCAGCCGCGCTCGATAAGAAGACACTCTTCGGCGAGAGCACGCTGCCACTCGACTGGTCAAGACAGGAAGAACATCTGCTCCGCTAGCGGAACAAATTCAAAGACCTGACAGGCGGCGCTTCGGCGCCGCTTTCCGTTTGCGGCAATCATTTACCGGAAAGCAAAACCGTACCGACGAAACAGGCTACAGAGAAAACCCCACATTCTCCGGGTTTTCAACCTCAAGGCCGCTCTCCGGCGTACCACTGCCGACGCTGAACAGCGCGGCTTTGGCCAGAATGATAAATCATTCTATTTCAATGCGTTATAAGTGGCGGAGAGGGTGTCTGCTCCGAGATTTGCCTATGTCATTGTCTGCGCTTACTTTTCCAAAGCCGCTTTTGAGCGGTCCCCACAGTACTCCCCACACCCTTGGTGCGATGAACAGAAGAGGCATCAAATTCTGGGGGAATTCTGTTTTTTTAACAGACACTTCGGGAATGTGGCTTTCCGAAAAAGCCCGGAAAAGGCCCGCAGAAAGCCAGTAACGTATTGGTTCGATGCCTTTTTAGGGACTCGGCACCCAATTTTGGCCCCCTCTGCCGGCGATCGATAAAACTCGCTTTGCGCCCTTAGCGGGCAGCGTGCCCTATCCCATCAAGTGGGTAAACGCACACTCGTTTCGAGATTGGTCGAAATATAACTTGACCGCTGCGATTACCGGCAATATTTCGATCCTCATGGAAATGAGTTCATCCGCTGCCGTCGAGGCGCTTGGCGCCCTTGCGCAGGAGCATCGCCTGGCACTGTTTCGCTTGCTGGTTCAGGCCGGCGATGACGGTATGCCCGCGGGCGCCATTGCCGAGACACTCGGTGTCCCCAATTCGTCCCTGTCGTTCCATCTGGCGCACCTCACGCGCGCAGAGCTGATCCAGCAGCGGCGGCAGGGACGCTCGCTCATCTACACGGCCGACTATGCGGCGATGAGCGCGCTGGTCGCCTACCTCATGGAGAATTGCTGCGGCGGTGCGGCCTGCGCGCCGGCGGCACAATGCGGCGAGGATGCCGCGCAGCCTCAGGAAAGGATTTCCGCATGAAGCGTCTGCATGTCCACGTCGGCGTCACCGATCTGAGCACGTCCATCGGGTTCTACTCGACCCTGTTTGGGGCGGAGCCGACCGTGACGAAGGATGATTATGCCAAGTGGATGCTGGAGGACCCCCGCGTCAATTTCGCGATCTCCTCGGGCAACCACGCTGCCAAAGGCATCGAGCATCTCGGCATCCAGGTCGAAAACGGCGAGGAACTGACCGAGGTTTATGATCGGCTCAAGGCAGCCGATCGTCCTGTACTGGAGGAAGGCGCGACCACCTGTTGCTACGCCAAGTCGGAAAAGAGCTGGATTGCCGATCCGGACGGCATCGTCTGGGAAGCCTTTCTCACCAATGGCGACGCCACAATCTACGGCGATAGCCCCGCACTGGCGGCTCTTTCCACCAATGCCGCCGACGGCGCATGCTGCGCTCCCACCGTGCCCGCTCAAACGGCGAGCTGCTGCGGATGAGCGTCACCATCTACCACAACCCGGCTTGCGGGACGTCGCGCAACACGTTGGCGCTGATCCGCGCAACGGGGACCGAGCCTCAAGTGATCCACTATCTGGAGACCCCGCCAAGCCGGGAGGAACTGGTTTCGCTTATTCGGCGCATGGGCATCGGCCCGCGCGATCTCCTTCGCGAAAAAGGCACGCCCTGCGTGGAGCTTGGGCTTGCGGAGCCGTCGCTCACGGACGATCAACTCATCGATGCGATGATAGAGCACCCAGTCCTGATCAACCGTCCGATCGTGGTGGGCCCGAATGGCGCAAAGCTCTGTCGGCCGTCCGAAGAGGTTCTCTCGGTCCTCGATCGGACACTCGACGCGGTTTTCGTGAAGGAAGACGGGGAGGTTGTGCCCGCCAATGGCTGATGCTGGATTGGCGGCGCGGCCCGCAATGTCGATGTTCGAGCGGTATCTTTCGGTATGGGTGCTGCTCTGCATCGGGGTCGGCATCGCTCTCGGGGCGGCCGTTCCGGGCGCCTTCGCGGCGATAGCCGCTGCGGAGATCGCGCGGGTCAACCTGCCCGTCGCGGTGCTCATCTGGCTGATGATCATTCCCATGCTGCTCAAGATCGATTTCGGGGCGCTC
>CBFGON010000046.1:0-17291 GCA_965650395.1 uncultured Qipengyuania sp.
ACAACAAGATGCTCGGCCAGTTCGACCTCGTCGGGATCCCGCCCGCGCCGCGCGGAGTGCCGCAAATCGAAGTCACGTTCGACATCGACGCCAACGGCATCGTCAACGTCAGCGCCAAGGACAAGGGCACCGGCAAGGAGCAGCAGATCCGCATCCAGGCATCTGGCGGTCTCAGCGATGCTGACATTGAACAGATGGTGCAGGACGCCGAAAAGTTCGCCGACGAGGACAAGAAGCGCCGCGAAAGCGCGGAAGCCCGTAACCAGGCGGACAGCCTTGTCCACGCGACGGAAAAGCAGCTCGAGGAGCATGGCGACAAGATCGACGCAGCGCTGAAAAGCGAAGTGGAAGAGAAGGTTGCTGCGCTCAAGACGGCGCTCGAAGGTGACGATGCAGCCGACATCAATGCAAAGGCGCAGGATCTGTCGCAGTCGGCCATGAAGATGGGCCAGGCGATCTACGAGAAGGAACAGGCCAGCGCCGCTTCCGAGGCTCCTGCCGATGGCGAGGACAAGTCGGATGAAGGCGTAGTCGACGCCGAATTCTCCGAAGTCGACGAAGACGCCAAGGGCTAAGACGCCTGATGAAAACCCTGCCGCCACCGGTGCACATCCGCTCCGGTGGCGGTAAGGTTTTGGGCGGGAAGTAAGATGTCAGCGACCGAAATCGATTATTACGAGCAGCTCGGGATAAGCCGCGATGCAGACGGGGCGACGATCAAGTCGGCCTATCGCAAGTTGGCGATGAAATTCCACCCGGACCGCAATGCCGGCTGCAAGGAAAACGAGGCCAAGTTCAAGTCAGTTTCGGCGGCCTATGAATGCCTCAAGGACCCGCAGAAGCGCGCTGCCTATGACCGCCTTGGCCATACTGCCTTCACGCAAGGCATGAATGGTGGCGGTGGTGGTCATCCGGGTGCCGATTTCGGCGATATCGGTGATATTTTCGAGACAATTTTCGGCAGTGCTTTTGGTGGCGGCCGTGCGCAACCGCGCCGCGGTGCCGATCTGCGCTATGACATGCAGGTCAGTCTCGAAGATGCGTTCCACGGCAAATCGGCCGAAATCGAAATCGAAGTCAGCCGTTCCTGCGATACATGCAGCGGTACGGGCGCGACGCCTGGCACCAGTGCGCGGCGCTGCAATTTGTGCTCAGGCCAGGGCAAGGTGCGCGCAAAGCAGGGCTTCTTCGTGGTTGAGCGGCCATGTCCCAATTGCCACGGGGCAGGCGAAGTCATCACCAATCCCTGCCGCGATTGCCGAGGTGAAGGGCGGGTCGATATTCCGCAGAAGCTCGAAGTCGAAATCCCGCCGGGTGTGGATACGGGCACGCGCATCCGCCTGTCCGGCAAGGGCGAGGCAGGGCCGCGCGGCGCACCTCCGGGCGACCTTTATATTTTCGTCCATGTCCAGCAGCACGCGATCTTCCAGCGCGAAGGCACTACGCTGGCCACCCGCGTGCCGATCAGCTTCACCACGGCTTCGCTTGGCGGTTCAATCGAGATCCCGGGTCTGGATGGCGAGGAACTGACACTGGAAATCCCCGCCGGTATCCAGTCGGGCAAGCAATTGCGCCAGCGCGGCGCAGGCATGCCCGTGCTGCAGGGGCGCGGACGCGGAGACATGGTTATCGAAATCGCGGTCGAGACACCAACCAAGCTGACCAAGGAACAGCGCGCGCTACTCGAACAGTTCCGCGAACTGGAAACGGGCGACGAATGCCCCGAAAGCCGCGGCTTCTTCGAAAAGATCAAGACTGCTTTCGGCGGCTGAGCTAGCCCATCCGCTCGAAAACTTCGGCGCGGATTTCGTCGATCAGGCTTGCTCGGCAACGGCCCGCCTCCTGCTCCTCGTCGAGAATGGCGAGGAAGGCGCGGCGCTTGAACGTGCGGCATTCGGTTTCGCCTGCGGGCTTGTCCATGGTCGAGCAGACCAGGTCGATCATCCGCTCTGCCCCATGCAGGCGGCCCCAAAGATAGTCGTTTTCGCGATATGCGCGGCTGAAAAAGGCGCCGAAATTGTAGAACTCGATCCCGCGCAATGTCGCCTGCGTTCCGCCTTCGCGGATGCTGCGGGCATCGTCAGGGCTGATCCGATCGACCTTGACCGGGTCGAACTCGGTAAGCCCCTCGTTCCTTAAGAGCGGCAGGGTCGCAACATCGTAGAACGGGAAGCCGAGATAGGCGAACAGCATCCGTCGCCGCAGATTGTCGGGCATCTTGCCCAGCGCTTCGGCCAACAATTCCTCTGCATGGTCGTCAAGATCGGGGAGGAGACGTTTCTGGTCGATGAAATCGAGCATGGACCCCGGATCTTTCAGAGCATTGGCGGCAACACGGCCGAACTCCTCGCCCAGTGAGGCCAGCCCTTCTTTCTCGAAATAGAGGGCTAAAATAGAGTAGATCGCATCGCGCCCTGCTTCCAGTGCATCGTCTGGAATGTCTGGATCCGCCTCCCAGTCCCGCGCAAGGCGGCGCGCGAGCAGGCGCAGACGGCGAATGCGGAAGCCGATGTCGTGTTCGCGGAAGAAGGCGATTGCATGAGGAGTAGCCCCGCCAGACGGTTCGACCAGCGACACGAGCCCGCGTTGATTGAGCGCTTCGCGCAGTACCGCTTCAATCGGGGTGGCATCGGCCAGATGCAGCGTAGGTGCCGCTTCCCATGCCAGCCCTGCCAATCGCATCACAATGCCGGTGAACTTCGCCTGCGCATAGGAATGGAACGCATATCCTGCCTGTTCGGCTGCGGCCTGCTGCGCCTTCTGCCGCCATGACTTGAGCCGCTTGGGTGTCGGCTTGTCGAGGAACAGTGTGTAGCCGAACAGTTTCTCGACCGTTCGTTCAACCTCGGGGCGCAATGCGTCGACGATGCGCGACAGGCGCGCTGCTTCGCGGCTTTGTTGCTCAAGCTGCTCGAGATTGTCCCGTATAGGCTGTTCGCGCGGGATAGTGGAAAGCGAACCGAAGATTGCGGAAAAGAAGCCGACATCGCGCGAGCGTTGCGCGACACGTTCACCGAACCGTGCAGGGCGAGGATCGACATAGACGAAGCGTCGATCGACCTCGCGCTGGGCAGGGCGACCCCGCAGAGCCGCCATCGCCCCGCCGAAGGGTTTGTTGACCAATACCGAACCGTCGATCAGCGAGACGTCTTCGGCATCTTCGCGCAGAACATGAACAGGCATTATCCGCTCCAGGAACGCCTGACGACTGCACCATTCGCGCCCGGTATCCTGCGCCAGCTGGTCGATCTCGCCCAGTTTGAGCGGTGGGAATGCCCCGGGGAAACTTGCGGTCGCGCGCGCAGCAAACACCAGTTCGAGCGGGTTGGCGAGATCCTCGCCGCCCGTCAGCGGAATCTTGCGGCGGATGGAAATCGGCATCCGGTGTTCGCTATCCTCGACGACCGGCGGGCTGTGGAGCCGCAGGAGCTCGAGATAGCCGTGAAAATCTGTGGTCGTGACGAACAGGTCGAGGGGATGGCCGGGCGGAAGCAGCGGTGGCTCGATCTCTGTCGAACCCATCGCCGTAAAGGCGCGTTCGAGCAGGCGCGAGAAACCGATGCCCGAAAACGGCGGTTCGAACCAGCGCCCGCGAATAAGGTGCGAAACCTTGCGCCGCACTTCCTCTCGTGTCTCAGGCGCGACTTGTTCGTTCATTTCGGACCCGGGACGGTCGAGCAGCCAGTTGGCCAGCGGCTGCGCCCACATCTTGCCGCCAGCCCAACGAAGCCGGGCATCGGGATCCGTCAGTTCGTCAACGTCCGCCACTTCGAGCCACAGATCGGTCAGCGGTTCGAGACTCTGTCCGGAGTAAATGGCCTGAGCGAGAAATACGGCGTTGATCCCGCCAGCGCTTGCCCCGCTCATGATATCGGGGATCACGCGCAGGCGCAGGCCTTGTTGCTGCTCGACCCATTCGAGCAGGTCGAGATAGACTTCGTGCACGCCCGCGCGCGCCGTCTGCCTGCGATGGAAATCACGGCTTGCTCGCGCCAGCTGCCACAGCTCACGCGTTACCCCATGCATATAGACCGCCAGGCTGATCCCGCCGTAGCAGATCAATGCGATCCTCAGTTCTTTCTGCCGCATTGCCTTCGGTTCTGCACACAAGCTGCCATGAAGGCAATTGCGTTCTGCAAATGTTCCGGCTAGCGCTGTGGACATGGCCAAGCCGAAGAAACGCTATGTCTGCCAGGCTTGTGGCAGTGTCTCACACCGTTGGCAGGGGCAATGTCCCGATTGCGCCGAGTGGAATACGCTGGTGGAGGATGCCCCTGCCACGGTGTTTTCCCTGAAGCACGATCTGTCGAGCGGGGGCAGGCCGGTGGAGTTTGTCGATCTCGACAAGCCGGGCGAATTACCTGTTCGGCAAAAGACGGGGTTGGCAGAATTCGACCGCGCGCTCGGCGGCGGGCTGGTGCCGGGTAGCGCAATTCTGATGGGCGGTGACCCGGGTATCGGCAAGTCGACGCTGCTGCTGCAGGCCGCCGCCAAGGTCGCGCGTGAAGGTCATGGTGTTGTCTATGTCAGCGGAGAGGAAGCGGCAGGGCAGGTTCGGATGCGCGCCGCACGTCTCGGTCTGGCCGATGCGCCGGTCAAGCTCGCTGCGGCCACCGGAGTGCGCGATATTCTGACGACGCTCGGCAGCATGGAAGCACCCAAACTGCTCGTCATCGATTCGATCCAGACCATGCATTCGGACACAATTGAGGGTGCACCCGGAACGGTAAGCCAGGTGCGCGGCTGTGCTTTCGAACTGATCCGCTATGCCAAGGAAAATGGAGTAGCACTGGTGCTGGTCGGCCATGTCACCAAAGACGGCAGCATCGCCGGCCCGCGCGTGCTCGAACATATGGTGGATGTGGTGATGAGCTTCGAAGGCGAGCGAAGCCATCAGTATCGTATCCTGCGCGCACTCAAGAATCGCTTCGGCGCAGTTGACGAAATCGGCGTTTTCGCCATGGCCGGTGACGGTCTGGAAGAGGTCGAGAATCCCTCCATGCTGTTCCTGTCCGGACGCGAGCAACCGATGGCGGGCAGCGCTGTTTTCCCGGCAATGGAAGGCACTCGGCCGGTTTTGGTCGAAATCCAGGCATTGATCGTGCGGCTGCAATCGGGCGCCACGCCACGCCGCGCGGTAGTTGGCTGGGACAGTGGGCGTCTTGCAATGTTGCTCGCCGTGCTCGAATCGCGCTGCGGGCTGAATTTCAGCTCGGCAGAGGTCTATCTCAATGTCGCGGGCGGCTATCGCCTGTCGGATCCGGCTGCCGATGTCGCGGTGGCAGCGGCGCTTGTCAGCGCGCTGGCCGACAAGCCGCTGACGGACCGGAGTGTGTGGCTGGGCGAAGTCAGTCTGGCTGGCGAAGTCCGCCCGGTAGCGCATGCCGGCGTGCGCTTGCGCGAAGCGGCCAAGCTGGGTTTTGGGCAGGGTTTTGGGCCTGCTGACAGCAAAGCCGCATCGGATTCACTTAACTTTACAGGTTTGGGACAACTTTCAAACCTCGTTGACCGGGTGGTTGGCTCCGCATAAACCGGTCCGCGGACGGATTATGACGGGTTTCGATTATCTTGTTCTGCTGATTGTCGGCGTGGCTGCCGTGGGCGGCTTCCTGCGGGGATTCCTGCAGGAAGTGCTCTCGTTCGGCGCATGGATTCTTGCAGCATTTGCCATCCGCTTTTTGCACACTCCGCTAACCATCGTAATGCAGAATGTTACCGGACAGACCATCACCACTTCGGTGCTGGCATTCGCGTTGCTTCTACTGATTCCCTATGCCGCGATGAAGGTGATCGCCAGTAACGTCGGCAAGGCATCGCGCAGTTCGCTGCTCGGCCCGATCGACCGGGTCCTGGGCTTCGGGTTCGGGGCGCTAAAAGGCATTTTGATCGTCGTGATTGCCTTTTCGCTTCTGGTGCTCGGCTATGACAGCGTGTGGGATTACCGCGGCCGCCCTGCGTGGATTACCACAGCGCGCAGTTATGAACTTGTCGATGGCGCCTCGCGCTCCATGGTCGAAGTTCTGGCCCAGCGCCGTGCAAAATTGCTCGATGAGGCGGCACAAGCAGAAGCGCCGGCAGGGTGAACACACGTCCTGGTGGCGCACTTTATTCGCCTGCTCTGCTTTCGCTGGCGATTGAACTGGCCGGCTACCCCTTCGATCCCCGCGCCGAACTGCAAGGTGAAGCGCGCTCACGTAGCTGCGGCAGCGTTGTGGCACTTTCTGCCAGCCCGTCGTTCGATATTTTGGGCCTCAAGGTTACCGCCTGTGCAGTAGGGCAGGCCTCGGCAGCCATTTTCGCTCGACATGCTCGCAAACGCTCGCTGACCGATATGACAACCACACTGCAAGCGCTGGAAGTATGGCTAGCGGGCGAGGGCGAACGGCCCGCTTGGCCGGATCTCGACATGCTCGATGTCGCGCGCGAATATCCCGGGCGTCACGGTGCCATCCTGCTCCCGTGGAGAGCCGCTGTGGCCGCGCTTTCCAATACAGGCACCGCTCGCTAAACCGCCCGCATTCGCGCTTTTGAGGGGAGCTGGAGAATGACCGCAGGCGTGCAGGCGTTGCAGAGAGAGCCGACCGAGAAGGAGATACGCCTGGTCATCGCCGCCAGCAGCGCGGGGACGATCTTCGAATGGTATGATTTCTTTATCTACGGCACGCTTGCCGGGCTGATCGGCGCGGCGTTCTTTCCCAGCGGGAACGAGACATTGCAGCTCCTGCTCGTATGGGCCGGATTTGCGGTTGGTTTCGGTTTCAGGCCGCTGGGTGCGATCCTGTTCGGTTTTCTGGGAGACAGGCTGGGCCGCAAATATACCTTCCTCGTTACGGTCACGCTGATGGGCGTAGCCACGGCAGGTGTGGGCATGATCCCCAGTGCCGCCACCATCGGAATCGCAGCGCCGATCATCGTCATCCTTTTCCGTATCCTGCAAGGGCTGGCGCTGGGCGGTGAGTATGGCGGCGCTGCAATCTATGTCGCCGAACATGCGCCGCCCGAGAAGCGCGGCTTCTACACCAGCTTCATTCAGGCTAGCGTGGTCGGCGGTTTTGTGTTGTCGATCATCGTGGTGATTGCCTGCCGCGCGATGATCCCCGAAGAAGCATTCAAGGAATGGGGCTGGCGCGTGCCGTTCCTGCTCTCGATCATCCTGCTGGGCATCTCGCTATGGATGCGGCTGAAGCTGTCGGAAAGCCCGGTATTCCAGGCGATGAAGGAAGCGGGCGAAGTGTCTGGCAACCCCTTCTTCGAAAGCATGACCTATCCCGGCAATGGCAAGCGTATTTTCGTGGCGTTGTTCGGCATCACGGGCATCCTGACGACGATCTGGTACACCGCCTTCTTCTCCGGCCTTTCATTCCTGCGCGGACCGATGCGGATGGACGAGAGCCTGGTCGAATGGGTGTTGCTGATCGCTGGGCTGATCGCGATGAGCTTCTATATCGTGGTCGGCAAATGGTCAGACCGCGTGGGGCGCAAGCGGCCGATAATCGTCGGCGCAATCCTCACGCTGGCTTTGCTGTTCCCGATTTTCTGGGGGCTGGGAAATCTCGCCAATCCGGGCCTGGCGCAGGCCGCCAAGGACCGCCCGGTAGTTGTTGCGGGGAACCAGTGTACCACCGATCCTTTCGCCGAGTTGTTCGGCAGCACGCAGACCGAATGCGGCAAGCTGCTCGAGACGCTCACTGCAAGTGGGGTCGCCTATTCGGTGCAGCAGGCTGACGATCTGTCATTGACCGTTGGCGGTGAGAGCATTGCCCTTGCGCCAGAATGGTCAGATGATCCAATTATCCGGCGTGATGGCGTGCAGGCGGCATTGGGCCAACACGGTTTCGACTTTGCCAAGCAGACGCCACCGCTGACAAGCATCCTCGGTATTGTTGCGCTGCTGCTTGTGCTGGGGGCATTGTCCGCGCTGACCTATGGCTCGGTCGCCGCGCTCTTGTCCGAGATGTTCCCGGCCAAGATCCGCTACAGCTCGATGTCGATCCCTTACCATATCGGCGCGGGCTACCTTGGCGGGTTTCTGCCTCTGATTGCCGGCATCATTGTGGCGCGAACGGGCGATGTCTATGCCGGCCTGTGGTACACGATGGCAGTGGTCGGCTTTGGCCTGATCGTCGCCTGGTGGGGCATCCCCGATGGCCCACCGAAAGATTTCGAGGAGCCCGGCGAGGCTCCCCCCGTTTAACCCTCCATGCCGTGAGTTTTCCGTGATCGCATTACCCCCGCCGACCCTCCGGCTGACCATCGACCGCGAGGCGCTGGCGCATAACTGGCGCTCTCTCGACCGCCTTTCCGGCAGTGGCAGGGCGGGCGCAGCGGTAAAGGCCGATTGCTATGGGCTGGGGGTGGAGCATTGCGTGCCGGTGTTGCGCGATGCAGGCGCGCGCGACTTCTTCGTTGCACACTGGAGCGAAGTGCCCGGCGTACTCGCCCATGTCCCCGCCGATCAGCTTGCGGTGTTGCATGGCCCGATTGACGCTGCAGAGGTGGCATTCGCGCGCGCGACGGGTGTGAAGCCGGTAATCGATTCGCTGCGGCAGGCGCGGTTATGGCTCGAAGGCGGGGGCGGCGCGTGCCATCTGATGGTTGATACCGGCATCAACCGGCTTGGCATCCGACCCGACGAGGCGAGCGACAACGCGATCCAGTCGCTCGATGTCGATATTCTGATGAGCCATCTCGCCAGCGCGGACGAGGACAGTGCGTTCAACCAGCGCCAGCTGGAGGCTTTTCGCGGCGTCTTGCCTAGACTCAACCACCGCCGCGCCAGCTTTGCCAATAGCGCAGGCATTGCACTGGGCAGCGACTATCACTTCGACCTTACCCGGCCGGGCCTTGCGCTTTACGGCGGCGTTCCGCGCCCTGAACTGGCCGGCGCAATACGCCAGGTCGCGCATCCGCAAGCAGCGATTATCCAGACCCGGATGCTGCACGCCGGCGAGACGGTGGGTTACAACGCCACCTTCACCGCGCCCGCCGACATGCGCACGGGTGTTCTTTCGCTCGGCTATGCCGACGGCATTCTGCGCGCGTGGGACGGCAAGGCATTTACAAGTGCTGGTCGTAACCTGCCGATCCTTGGCAAAGTGTCGATGGACATGATCGTGATCGATCTATCCGCCGCACCCGATCTAGCCGAAGGTGACTGGGTCGAACTGCCTTATCACTTGCCCGATGCTGCGCAGCAAACCGCTGTTTCGCAATATGAGCTGCTTACCGTTCTGGGACACCGCTTCGATCGGTGACTTTGCCGTGTTGCGCTGCACATTGTGCGGCTGCTAAGGCTATCTGCACTGCACCATTACAGAGCGAGCAATCATGGCCAAGCGTACCGCCGAAGGCGAACCGATCATCATCAAGAAGTACGCGAACCGGCGGCTCTATAATACGGACACCAGCAGCTATATCACGCTTGACGACCTTGCCGCGATGGTGCGCGAAAATGTCGATTTCCAGGTACTCGACGCCAAGACGGGCGAAGATATCACGCACACGATCCTGACGCAGATCATCGTCGAGGAAGAATCCAGCGGCCCGCAGCAGATGCTGCCAGTCAGCTTCCTGCGCGATCTGATCTCGATGTACGGCAATTCCATGCAGGGCATGATGCCAAGTTATCTCGAAGCCAGCATGGCCAATTTCCGCAAGAACCGCGAACAGTTGCAGGCCGCATTTGCCAAGGGCATCGAAGCCAATCCGCTCGCCAAGATGGCCGAAGCCAATTTCAAGATGATGCAGAACGCTGCGGAGGCTTTCATCCCGGGCGCGCGCAAATCTGGTGACGCAGGCAAAAAGGACCAGTCCGCTGAACTGGCAGAAATGCGCGCGCAGATGGCCGCAATGCAGAAGAAGCTGGACGAACTCGGCAAATAGCGGCATCCGCGCGGCCCCGGTGCGCCCCGCCGAATCCCTAGCCAGATACAGGAATTACCCGTGGCCCAGATCCGCCATGCACTGAACACCACGCGCGATGGCGATTTCGCCGCCTGGTATCAGGAAGTCATCTCCGCCGCCGAAATGGCCGAGGAATCGGGGGTGCGCGGCTGCATGGTCATCCGCCCGTGGGGCTATGGCATCTGGGAACGCATCCAGCGTCTGATGGACGATCGGATCAAGGCAGCGGGCGTCCAGAACTGCTATTTTCCGATCTTTATCCCGCTCTCGAATTTTGCGCGCGAGGCAGAGCACGTTGAAGGCTTCGCCAAGGAAATGGCGGTGGTCACGCATCACCGGCTGATCGCGGGGCCGAACGGCGGGCTGGTGCCCGATCCCGAAGCGAAGCTGGAAGAGCCGCTGGTGGTGCGTCCGACTTCGGAAACCATCATCGGCGATGCGATGGCGCGCTGGGTGCAGAGCTGGCGCGATTTGCCACTGTTGACCAATCAATGGGCCAATGTCGTGCGCTGGGAAATGCGCACCCGTATGTTCCTGCGCACCAGCGAATTCCTGTGGCAGGAAGGGCACACCGCGCATGAGAACCGCGAGGATGCGCTGAAGGAAACGCACCGCGCGATCGATATGTATCGCGATTGCGCCGAAGAAGACCTCGGCATTCCGGTGATCCTTGGTGAAAAGCCCGAGAACGAGCGGTTTCCCGGTGCGGTCGAAACATGGTCGATCGAAGCGATGATGCAGGATGGCAAGGCACTGCAGGCCGGCACCAGCCACTACCTCGGTACTAATTTTGCGCACGCCAGCGGCATCAAGTACCAGAACCGCGAAGGCGGGGAGAGCCTGTGCCATACCACCAGCTGGGGTTTTTCCACCCGCATGGTTGGTGGCGTGATTATGACGCATGGCGATGACGATGGATTGCGTCTGCCGCCCAAGATCGCGCCGCAGCAGGTCATCATCCTGCCCATGTTGCGCGACAAGCCCGAAGATCAGCCGCTGATCGACTATTGCGAGGAACTGCGCGCCACGCTGGCAGCGCAGAACGCGCTGGGCGAGCGGGTTCGCGTGCTGCTCGATACGCGTCCCGGCAAGGCTGCGGCCAAGCGGTGGGATTGGGTGCGCAAGGGCGCGCCGATCATCATCGAAGTCGGCAGTCGCGACATGGAAAATGGCGTGGTCAGCCTGCTGCGCCGCGACGCGCTGTGGGAAGTCGAAACCGGAAAGCCTGCATTCCAGACGCCGACCCGTGAAGAGGCGGGTCAAGCGATCCCGGGCCTGCTCGCCGAAATGCAGAGCGCAATCTTTGCCGAAGCGAAGCAGCGCCGCGATGCGAACATCACCCGCGGCATTACCGACTTCGCGGCGGTCGAGGAATTCTTCGCCGCCTCGCGCTATCCGGGCTGGGTCGAAGTGCAATGGTCCAAGCCTTCTGGCGCGGCACTCGATGCCGTGGTCGAACGGCTCAAGGCGCACAAGCTGACCATCCGCAACGTGCCGAAGGATGCACCCTCGGCGGACGGCATCTGCATCTTCACCGGCGCACCGGCGGTCGAGCGGGTCTTGCTGGCGAAGGCCTACTAACTTGATCTGACGGCATATCTGGTCGAGACAGGCGGCATGAAAAACCTCGCCCTGCTCGCCGCTGTCCTTGCAACTCCAATTGCCGCGCAGGAGGCAGACCCGGCCGCGGGCGTTTCCGAAGCGCGGCTGCGCGCCGATGTCGAGAAACTGGTCGGCTTCGGCACAAGGCACACTTTGTCCGAACAGGACAATCCCGCACGCGGCATCGGTGCAGCAATTGATTGGGGGCTTGCCGAGTTTGAACGGATTTCCGCGCAATGTGGCGGCTGTCTCACCGTGGTCGCTCCGGAACGGATGGTCAGCGGCAATCGCATTCCCGAGCCCGTGCGCCTGCGCAATGCAGTCGCAATCCAGCGCGGGACTGAGCGGCCCAATGAAGTCGTGATCGTTCAGGGCCATATCGACAGCCGCGTTACCGATGTGCTCGACTGGAAGAGCGATGCCCCCGGCGCGAATGACGATGCTTCCGGCACGGTGCTGGCGATCGAGGCGGCGCGTATTCTGTCGCAGCGCAAATACCCCACCACCATCGTCTATGCGCTGCTTTCGGGAGAAGAACAGGGTTTGTTCGGCGGGCAATTGCTGGCCGATTACGCGGCGGAGCAGGGCTGGACCGTCAAGGCTGTGCTCAACAATGATATTGTCGGCGGCAGCCGCGGGTCGGACGGCGTGGTCGACGATGCGCATGTGCGCGTCTTTTCCGAAGGGCCGCGCAGTGATCTGACATCCGAACTGCGCGCGGCGCAGCGGCGTTTCGGGGGGGAGAATGACAGTCCCGGGCGCAACATCTCGCGCTGGCTCGACAATCTTGCTGCGCAGCGTGAAGGCGCGCTGGATGTGCGGCAGGTGTGGCGGACAGATCGCATGGGGCGTGGCGGTGACCAGATACCCTTCCTCGACAAGGGCTATCCTGCAGTGCGCATCTCGGTGGCGATCGAGGATTACGAGCACCAGCATCAGGACCTGCGCGTAGAGAACGGCGTGACCTATGGCGACACGGTGGACGAGATGGATTTCGCCTATCTCGCCAAGGTGACGCAGTTCAATATCCGCGCGCTCCACGGGCTAGCGCGTGCGCCCCTGCCGCCCGTCGCTACCGCCGATGCCGCCGTGAAAACCTGGACCGATGTGAAGTGGAACGAAGTTCCCGGCGCGGTCAGCTATACCATCTGGCAGCGCCGCACCGACGAAGCCTATTGGCGGCCTGAGCCAGTGATCGCCAATGTCGTCGCTACCAGCGCCAAGCTGGAAGGGGTGCGCGGGGATGACTGGATATTCGGTGTGAGTGCAACCGCGGCCAGTGGGGCGACCAGCCCGATTTCCAGCGCTGTGCCTGCAGGCCACTTCGGGCCCATCCCGGCGACAGAGGAATAGGGTGACATCGCCCTGCCGCGTCACCATATGACGCGCATGAACCAAAAACAGAACAAGATGCGGCGTCCGCAGGGGGTGCCGACAAAAGAACAGATTATCGAATTTATCCAGAGCTCGCCGGTCCCGGCGGGCAAGCGCGAAATCGCCAAGGCGTTCGGCCTCAAGGGCCAGGAAAAGATCGCGCTGAAAAAGCGCCTCAAGGACATGGCTGAGGAAGGCCTGATTGATGGCAAGCGCACCGCCTATCACCGTATGGGCGGGGTGCCCAAGGTCACCGTACTCAAGGTGATCGAGATCGAGGATGGCGAGCCGATTGCAGTTCCCGAAAGCTGGGATCCCGATGCCCCCGGCAAGCCGCCACGGCTGACGGTAAAGGAAAGCAAGAAGATCGCGGCGCTCAAGCGTGGCGACCGTTTCCTTGCGCGTTCGGAAGAGACGCCGCGCGGGTGGATCGCGCACCCGATGAAGAAGCTGCCCGCCCGTACCGAAGGGCTGATGGGCGTCGTCGAGTTTGACGGCGGCGGCAAGCCGTGGCTGGCGCCGGTGGACAAAAGGGTGCGCAACAGCTCGCCGATTGCCGACCTTGGCGGAGCGGAAGAAGGCGATCTGGTGCTGGCCGAACGCGCGGGCAAATCGCTCCGTTCGCCGCTCAACGTGGTCGAGGTGATCGGCGATCCGCTGGCACCCAAGAGCTTCAGCCTTATTGCCATCGCCAAGCACGGCATTCCGCATATCTTCCCCGAAGAAGCGCTGGCCGAAGCGCAAGCGGTGGCGCAGCTGCCGCTGAGCGAGGACAAGCGCGAAGATTTGCGCAATGTCCCCATCGTCGCCATCGATCCCGCCGACGCGCGCGACCATGATGATGCGATCTGGGCCGAACCCGATGGCAGGGGCGGTTACAAGGCCGTGGTCACCATCGCCGATGTCAGCTTCTACGTCCGTCCCGGCGGCGCGCTTGACCGCGAAGCGAGGAAGCGCGGCAATTCGGTCTATTTCCCCGACCGCGTAGTGCCGATGCTGCCCGAGATTCTCAGCGCCGATGTCTGCTCGCTGGTCGAGGGCGAGGATCGTGCGGCGATGGCCTGCCACATGAGTATTTCGCCGGAAGGCAAGATCACCGACTGGCGCTTCTCCCGCGCGATTGTGCGGCTTGCAGCGAATATTGCATATGAGGATGCGCAGAAATCCATCGACGATGGCACTGCGCCCGAAAATCTCGTCAATCTGTGGGGCGCGTGGAAACTGCTTTTCGCGGCGCGCGAGGCACGCGACCCGCTCGATCTCGAACTGCCCGAACGGCAGGTGCGGCTTAACGATGCCGGCAAGATCGAGGAAATCGCGATCCGCCAGAGGCTCGACGCGCATCGCGTGGTTGAGGATTTCATGATCGCCGCCAATGTCGCCGCTGCCAAGGCGCTGGAGGCAAAAACCGCGCCCGTGGTCTATCGCATCCACGAAACACCGAGCCGCGAGAAGCTGATGGCGTTCAAGGAATATCTCGCCAGCCAGGGCCGCAGCTTTGCGATGGGGCAGGTCATCACCCCCGGCCTGTTCAACCGGATGCTCAAGGACATCGGCGATCCGGCAGAGAAGGCGCTGATCATGGAGGCGGTGCTGCGGAGCCAGACGCAGGCCTATTACGGCCCTGCCAATGCCGGGCATTTCGGATTGGCGCTGGGCAGCTATGCGCATTTCACATCGCCGATCCGCCGCTATGCCGATCTGCTGGTCCACCGCGCGCTGGTTGATGCCTATCACCTCGAACAGCCCAGGCCGAAGGACCGGGACATTCCCGAACACACGGGCCTGTCCGATCGTGACAAGACCGCGCTGCACCAGATCACCGATGCCATCAGCCAGACCGAACGCCGCGCGATGGAGGCGGAACGCGATACTATCGACCGCTATGTCGCCGCATGGCTGTCAGGCCGCGTTGGTGAGACATTCGATACGCGTATCACCGGGGTGCAGGGTTTCGGCTTCTTCGCCACTATCGAGCAACTGGGCGGTGACGGGCTCGTCCCCGTCAGCACATTGGGCCGCGAATACTTCCGCTATGACGAAGGCGCGCAGAAGCTGATCGGCGAAAGCAGCGGCACGACCTATGCCGTGGGCGACCGGCTCAAGCTCAAACTGGCCGAAGCCAATGCGCTGACCGGCGCGCTCAAGTTCGAAGTGCCGGGTGCTGAAGGTGCGGCGATTGAAAAGCGTGGCGACCGTCCGCCGCCGCGCAAGAAACCGCCGTTGAAGAAAGGGCAGGGCGCCCCGCGCCAGAGCCACGCCCAGGGCAAACGCGGCCGCCCCGGCAATATCCGCCATCAGGGCCGCGGCAAGAAGCGTTAGGCGAGCAGGGCTCGCAAAGCCTCGCCGGTCGCGCGGTCAGCGGGAAAGAAGGCTTCGATTGCCAGCTCTGAAAGGGTGATATCGAGCGGCGAGCCAAATACGGTGGTGGTCGAGATGAACGACAGCCGACCTGCAGGCGTGTCGAGCAGCAATGGCACGGCTATGGCCGGGCCTTCAGTTCGGGCAGGGGGCGGGGTGTTGCGCGTGGGCAGGGCGCGCAATTCGGCGTCAAGCGCAACCAGCAGCGGATCCCCGCTCGCATCGATCTGAGCCTGCAATCGCGCGAGCAGATGCGCGCGCCATTCGGCAAAATTGGCGATCCGCGGGGCAAGACCGCGCGGGTCGAGCGCGATGCGCAGCACATTCACCGGCGGTTCCAGCAAATCGGGCGCCACTCCTTCCAGCAGCAGCGGCAGCGCGGCATTGCCCGCCACCAGTGTCCAGCTGCGATCGATGGCAATGGCGGGGAAGGGCTCATGCGCGGCGAGTACGCGTTCGACGATGGCTTTCGCCTGTTGCAGGTCCGGATCGTCGAGCGGCCGCTCGCTATGCGCGGGCGCGAAACCGGCGGCGATGCGCAGCGTATTGTGCGCCCTGAGCGGCATGGCCAGTTCCTGTGCCAGCCGGTCGACCACCTGCGGGCTGGGCGAGGAGCGGCCGGTTTCGATGAAGCTGAGGTGGCGCGCGGAAATCTCGCTGGCGAGCGCAAGGTCGAGCTGGCTCAGCTTGCGGCGGTCGCGCCAGTCGCGCAGCAGATTGCCAAGGGGCTGGTTGGTCATGGCCAATACCTATCCGCAATCTTTTCCGAACTCCATTACCTGACAGGTAATCGACTTGCCTCACGCCAGCGGCGAAGATCGGCGCATTCCAACCAAGGAGTGTAACATGACCCGTTCTTTTCTTACCCGCGTTCTGCTGCTCGACGCCCTTAGCTGCGAGTTGATATTTGCGGCTGGCGTGGCTGCTGCCCCTGCCATTGCATCGCTCACCGGCCTGCCTGAAGGCGTGGTAAGGGCGGGGGGCTGGATCTGCCTTGCCGCCGGGCTGCTGTTCGCGGTGCTCGCCATTCGTCCGGTGCGCGGTTTGCTGGCGCTGGGCGTGCTCGGCAATGCAGCATGGGTCGTGGCAAGCATTGCGGTGCTGCTGCTGTTCTTCCCCCAGCTGACGGCGCTGGGCGTTGCCTTCATTGCCGTTCAGGCGGGCGCGGTGGCGCTACTGACGCTGTTCGAGAAGCGCGGGCTGGCAATGCTTCCCGCCGCCAGCGTGGCCAGCGCCTGAGCGCCTGCCGACTTTACCAGTCAGGCCATCGCCCGGCTCAGGCGAGCCGGTCGATGGCTTCGCGCGTCAGTGTACCGGGAATGAGATAAAGCGGGCAGGGCAGGCTGCCGACATGCCCGGAGAAATGGCTGACCAGTGGACCCGGCCCGCCTTCTGCCGCCGTGCCGAGAACCAGCGCAGCGATTTCGCCATGTTCCTCGATATATTTGCGGATCACTTCGGCAGGCGCACCGGGGCGCACGGCGATCACCGGCATCTTGCCCATTTCGCCGAAGATATTGCCCGCCGCGCTATTGGCCATGACTTCGGCCCGCTCGCGCGCTTCCTGCTCGATCGTCGCCTGCACGCCGCCAAAGGCGTTGAAGGTCTGCTGCGGTACCAGCGCCAGGATATGGACCGAACCGCCGGTTTTCATCGCGCGCAGGGACGCGAAGCGCAGCGCCTGCTTGGCTTCCTCCGTCTCGTCCATCACCACCAGATAGATACGCATGTCGCGGCCCCCTATTGCCAAATCGGGTTACCCGCTAATTCGTATTCTGCGCAAGAACCTTGCGGCGGCCACGCATTTTGGCCAGAGGAACCCCAAGACTCTCCCCCAGCGAGGACGTAACGGAAAACACATGCCCACTCCGATCAAGATGCCCGCATTGTCGCCCACCATGGAAGAGGGCACGCTCGCCAAATGGCTGGTCAAGCCGGGAGACACGGTCAGCGCCGGTGACATCATGGCCGAGATCGAGACCGACAAGGCGACGATGGAGTTCGAAGCCGTGGACGAAGGCACGATTGCCTCGATCCTGGTCGAGGAAGGG
>CBFGON010000047.1:0-17184 GCA_965650395.1 uncultured Qipengyuania sp.
ATCTGGCCGAGCGGGTGCGGGCAATGCTGGTCGACCGCGCTGGCTGGGCGCGCTTTCCCGATGATGTGCGCGAATGGCTGGAGGTGCAGGACTGGCGCAGCCGGATGCCCGGGCCCGGGCAATTGCTGGTCGAGAGCTTCCCCCACGCCCAGCGGCATTACAGCGTCTATTACACCTTCGAGGGCTGGAACGCGAACCAGAGCCTGGGGATGCTGATTACCCGCCGTATGGAAGATCGCGGGCTGATGCCGGGAGGCTTCGTCGCCAATGACTACAGTCTGGCAGTTTGGGGACTCAGGCCGGTGGAAGACCACGCGCCACTGCTGTCGCCCGATATCTTGCAGGACGAGTTCGTCGAATGGGTCCAGAATTCACACCTGCTGCGCCGCGCCTTCCGCGAAGTGGCGGTTATCGGCGGGCTGGTCGAACGCCAGCATCCCGGCAAGCGCAAGACCGGACGGCAGGTGACGTTCTCGACCGATCTGATCTACGATGTGTTGCGCAAATACGAACCCGATCACCTGCTGCTCGAGGCTGCCTGGGCCGATGCGCGCGCGCGCATGACCGATGTCGGGCGGCTGGGTGATTTGCTGGACCGCGCAGCTAACGAGATGGTGCATGTCAAGCTTGACCATGTGAGCCCGCTGGCGGTGCCGGTGATGGTGATGATCGGGCGTGAATCCACACCGCAAGGTTCGGTCGATGACGAATTGCTGCTGGAAGCGGAAACGCTGGCGGGAGCGGCCATGAGGGGGCAGCGGAGTGCCGATGAGGAGGAGTGAATTCAACTACTCAATCATCGGAACCTGCATGTTGAGAAGGTTGCAGGCGGGTAATGAAGGTTCAGGCGGTTCGAAGGTCGATTCAGGTTCCAAGATCGTAGTCAAACGCAGCGGGCGGAGCTTCAAATCCTTGCTAAAGTTCCTGTTTCTTTCGATCCCGCCAAAGCAGAATCGTGAATCTGCAAGTCCCGCCGCCTTGACAGTCGCGAGCGTATGCAGCGCGTCCTCGTAGTGCGCGTCATCGGCCGGTTCGAAGATGATCCCCACCGCACCGGTATTCGAAATTGAAGCCAGCCTTTCTGCCAGCTGCTCGTGGGATAATTCGATATCGTCTAGTGTTGGCCGGCCCTGTGCGGTTGTTCCAACAATGTGTGTCGGAAGCTCGGCCAGTGCCGGCGGAACAGCAATTGGCATCGGGAGGTCAATCAGCAGCGCATGTGTGGGCGTTCTGGTTGCCCAGAGAAGGGCGAGCAGGGCAATGAGCATGCAGAAGAACAATAGCGGCAGCGTCTCGATTCGGTGGATTGGCTCGCCGTGATCGAAGGCGCTTTGCCGCCGTACATTCCGTCGCATCAATCCTGCTTGCCGAAATTGCGGTACTTTTCATTGCCGACGAAGGCGAAACGGGTGACGCCTGAATCCTTGATCAGCGCGATCGTGCGGGCGGAAGCGTCGTAACTGGCGAGGGCTGCCGGCTCGAAACGCAGGGTCGGCTCTTTCGGGAGCGCCTTCATTGTGGCGAGCTGGTTGAGCAATTCCTGCCGGTCGAGCCGGTGTCCGTTCCAGTAAAGCCGGTCCTGCGCGTCGATGTGCACCACATTGATATCGAGCACTTCGAACATGCCCGTATTGTTGGGCAGCGGGATATCGAGCGAATGGGTGGCGATCGGGATGACCATGATGAACATGATCAACAGCACCAGCATGACGTCGATAAGAGGGGTGATGTTCATCTCGCTCATCGGTTGAACAGGCTGGACCAGGCGCCGGGCAGCGTAGGGCATCGAAATTCTCCCCAATTGCTTAATGAGATAACATTACGTTAGTGAATCGAGATTGGCAAGACCGGGAGGCAGGCAACGGCAATGTTGAAGTGGATGGGCGTTGGGGGACACGAAACCCAGGCACAAAAAAGGGGCGGATTGCTCCGCCCCTTTTCTGATTTTTCCATTCGGCTCGCGCTTACTGCATGCCGGCCTTGCCGAATGTGCGATAACGTTCGTTGCCGACGAAGCCGAACTTGGTCACGCCGCTTGCCTTGATGATGTTGAGCACGCGGGCCGAAGCTTCGTAGCTGGCGAGGGCCTCCGGCTCGAACTGAAGTTCGGGCTCCGGATTGATCGTCAGCGACTGCTGCAGCAGATTGACCAGATCGCCATCGGTGATCGTGGTGCCGTTCCAGAGCAGCTGATCGGTCTGTGTGATGATCAGCTTGTTCTTGTCGGGCTCAACTGTCACCGGCGGCGGGTTGGGGTTGGGCTGCGGAAGGTCGATGTCTACCGAGTGAGTAGCGACCGGGATGGACATGATGAAGATGATGAGCAGGCAGAGCAGGACGTCGATCAACGGCGTCATGTTCATGTCCATCATCGGGGAGCCATCGTCGCTACCGCCTGACATTGCCATGGTGGATTACTCCTTGATTACTTGGCCGGACGGCGATCAGCCGTTCGGATCGACCGGGTTCGAGATGAAGCCCACGGTCGGATAGCCCGCAGCCTGAACGTTGTAGATCGCCCCGGCGACACAGGACCACGGAGCGTTTACGTCGCCGCGGATATGCACCTGGGGGATCTTGTCCGGGTCTTCCATGATGGCTTCAGGACCGCCAGCGCGCTGAACGATCTTGTCGAGCCGCTCGAACGCCTGATCATAGAGCTCTTCTGAAGAGACCGCGGTGATATTGTTGAAATAGACGCGGCACTGGCCAGTGCGCGACGCGCCAGCAAATCCTGCATCACCAGCGCTCAGGCCAGCATCGTCACTGGTCGAGACGGTGAGCAGAAGGTTTTCGACCTTGTCCTTCGATTCGGTGGATTCCATGATCGGAATCTTCAGCTTGTCGATCGTCTGGATGGCGACCGGAACTGCGATGAGGAAGATGATGAGGAGAACCAGCATCACGTCCACGAGTGGCGTGGTGTTGATGTCCGACATCGGCGCGTCTGCGCCACCTCCTGTCGAAATCGCCATGGCTAAATCCTATTCCCTAGACCTGCGTGAATGAAGCGATGGGTCGGGAGCGGCGACATGGCGCCGCTCCCGCAATCCCACTTAGCGCTTCGTTGCCGGAGCCGCAGCGGCAGCCTTGGCGGCCTGCTGGGTCGATGCGGCAGTCATCACGACGGGCTTGATGGTGCCCTTCGAGTTGATGTTGGCGAGCAGGTCGGTCGAGAAGCCGGTCAGCATTTCGGAAATGCGCTTGTTGCGCTGCTGCAGCCAGTTGTAGGCAAGCACGGCAGGCACAGCGACCAGAAGGCCGATGGCGGTCATGATCAGTGCTTCACCAACCGGACCTGCGACCTTGTCGATCGAAGCCGAACCGGCGATACCGATGTTGATCAGTGCGCGGTAGATACCGATAACCGTACCGAGCAGGCCGACGAAGGGAGCGGTTGCGCCCACGGTTGCAAGGAACGGCAGGCCGCCGGCGAGCTTCGAGTTGATGGTCGCTTCCGAACGGGCCAGCGAACCGTGCAGCCAGTCATGTGCTTCGAGGCTGTCCTGCATCTTGGCGTGCTGGTCTTCAGCGGCAACCGCATCGTCGACGAGCTGGCGCCATGCGCTGTTCTTTTCGAGCTTGGCCGCACCTTCCTTGATGGTAGCGGCGCGCCAGAAGTTGGTGCGAACACCCTTGAACTGGTTCATGATCTTCTGTTGTTCGATAAGCTTGGTGAACAGGATGTAGAACGAACCGACAGACATGATCACGAGCACGGCGAAAATCGACCATGCGATCACGCCGCCCTGTTCCATGGCTTCCATGAAGCCGAACGAGTTCTGGGGCGCTTCTGTCGTCGCCGCAGCAAGAAGTTCAAAGGTCATAGCGAGTTATCCTCTTGAAGTATTTGATCTGGTGACCCGACGACTGAATTAGTCGGGCAATACGTATCGAATCGACTGCGACATGGTCGTGCTAACAGCGTTGCCGGCGGAGTTGAGAGCAGGATCATAGCGAGCATAGCGCTGCATGCCGCGACACGCTGCCTCGTCGAGTGCACTCGAACCGGAACTGCTCGTTACCGAACAGGCTTCGACGCGACCATCTGCGCCAACGGTGATGCGCATGCCAACGGTGCCCTGTTCCTCGCGGCGCAGAGCGCTGGAGGGATAGTCACCCTGGATGCGGGCAGCCCAGTTACCCTTGACCTTTGCGCCGCGCGACTTGTCGACAGCCGGCGGTGCCGGCGGTGCCGGCGGTGCAACCGGAGCAGGCGGAGCGATCCGGATGGCCGGCGGAGCCGGCGGCGGAATCGTGACCTGCGTGCGGATGTCTGGCGGACGAGGCGAAATGTTGAGAGGCGGCGGCGGTGCGACCGGCGGGGGTGCCGTTTCGGGCACGTCTTCCGGCGGTGGCGGCGGCTCTTCCTCGGGCGGCGGCGGCTCTTCCACGTCGATCGTGGTTACACGCTCAAGCACCTTGGTGGCCGCCTCATAGGCGAGTCCGGTGACGAGCGCATAACCGAGGGCTATGTGGATGAGGGCAACGATGATGATCGCGATGACGCGATTGCCACTCATCTGTTGGTCAGCATAAGCCATTCGGTTGCATCACTCCATCGTGTCTGCCCGACGCGAATCGGGCGTTATTGACGCCATAGGGGGAGGAATGCTTGGCAGCATTCCAGGCGTCACATCTCCTAATCTTACCTTCGCGACCCAATCAAGGAGCGACGGCCAAAACCCGATCCGGTTCTTGAAAGAATCCCGAAAAGGGCCATTCAAGCAATATTGTATCATTAACCGGGTTCTGGTGCACCCCTTAGCTTTGATGCAAGACATGGGCAATCGCTTTATCGGTTAACCGCCAATTCACGGCCCGTTGCGCAACCATTCGCGTGCACCGGGCGTAGTTATCAGTACCCGGCCTGTGCCGTAAAACGGCCATACAATTCACGAGGTTCCCCGCTTGACCATGTTCCGCAATTCCTTCGCTGCCTTTGCACTCGCTCTCGCTCTGGCGACCCCTTCGGCGGCTCAGGATACGATTGCGCCGCAACTCACCTATGCCGACCTGGTTGCGCTGTCCGACGGGTCTCCGCTGGTACTGCGGGCGCAGATTCGCGATCAGGCAGTGCTCGAGCCGGAACGCGCCCCGGGCCTCGCGCCGGGTCATGCACGGCTCTATATCGAAGCGCGCACGCTATCGCTGATCTCCGGCAATGTTCCCGTGGGTGAGGCACTACGCTATCTCGTCGACGTGCCGCTTAACGCCAAGGGCAAGGTACCCAAGCTCAAGAAACAGGAAGTCCTGCTGTTCGCGCGTCCGGTGCAGGGTCGTCCGGGCGAGATCCAGCTGATCGGATCAGAAGGCCAACTTGCCTATTCACCTGAACTTGAAGCGCGGCTGCGCCCCGTTCTGGCGTCGCTGGTGGCGGCCGATGCCCCGCCGGTTGTAACCCGGGTCAGTGATGTGCTGGCAGTAGAAGGCACGCTGGTAGGCGAATCGGAAACGCAATTGTTCCTCGATACAAGGAATGACGGGCCGGTCTCGATCACTGTGGTCCGGCGGCCTAACCAGCAGCCGCGCTGGGGTGTGTCCTGGACCGAAATTGTCGACCAGTCGGCGCGTGCGCCCGAAGCAGACACGCTCGCCTGGTACCGGCTTGCGTGCACGCTGCCGGCCGAACTGCCTGCCGCAGCCAATCTATCGCGCGATTCGCGGGCCCGGGCTCTGGCGGCGCGAGACTATGCCTTCGTGATCGACCAGCTGGGGCCCTGCACCCGCACTCTCGATTGAACGCGCAACTTCGCGCCTGGCAAGACAAACTGGTTCACTAGCCGCGTCCTGCTGCGCTAGGCGGGCGGGCATGGAGCCTTTCCGCCATCAATTCCGCGTGCGCTATGCCGAAGTCGATCCGCAGCAGGTCGTCTTCAATTCGCGCTATCTCGAATATGCCGACGTGCTGGTGACCGAATTTTTCCGTGCTGCGCGGGCGAACGGGATGCCTGGCAATGTCGAATTCCATGTTCGCAAGGCCGAGATCGACTATCTCGCCCCGATCCGTTTCGACGAGATGATCGAGGGCCGGCTGACTGTCGAGCGGATCGGTAATTCCAGCATGAACAAGCTGATTACGCTGCATGACGCCGAGGATGGCGCGCTGCGAGCAGAGATCCGGCTGTTGACCGTCCACGTCGATCTGGAGGTCGGGCGGCCGATGCCGGTTCCCGACGATGTCCGCCGCGCTTTCGGCTTCCCCGCGCGGGAGAAGGTCGATGGCTGAACCGCTGCGCATTGCACTTGCCGGGCTGGGAACGGTCGGAACCGGCGTCATCAAGCTGATCGAAACCAATAGCGAGATGATTGCCGCTCGTTCGGGCAGGCCGATAGAGATCGTTGCCGTCAGCGCGCGTGAGCGCGGGCGGGATCGTGGGGTCGATCTGTCTCCTTATGCCTGGGTCGACGACATGCAGGCGATGGCCGAGCGTGCTGATGTCGATGTCGTGCTCGAACTCGTTGGCGGGTCCGATGGCCCCGCACTGACGCTGGCGCGCGCTGCCCTTGACGCAGGAAAGGGTCTGGTCACTGCCAACAAGGCGATGATCGCGCATCATGGGCTCGAACTGGCCGAACTGGCAGCGCTGCGCGGCGCTCCGCTGGCTTTCGAAGCGGCGGTGGCGGGCGGCATTCCGGTGCTGAAAGGTTTGCGCGAAGGTACAGCAGCCAATGCGCTCAACCGTATCTACGGTATTCTCAACGGCACCTGTAATTACATCCTGTCCGAGATGGAGCGTACCGGGGCCGACTTCGATGCGATGCTCGCCGAGGCGCAGGACAAGGGCTATGCCGAAGCCGACCCCACGTTCGACATCGAAGGCGTGGATGCGGCGCACAAGCTGGCGATTCTCGCTGCAATAGGTTTTGGCGCGCGGATCGATTTCGAGGGCGTACGTACCGAAGGCATCACCCAGGTGCGTGCTTCGGACATCGCCCAAGCCGATTCGCTCGGATACGTTATCCGCCTCGTCGGCGTGGCATCGCTGCAGGATGAGGAAGGCGAGAAGCGTCTGTTGCAGCGCGTTCGGCCCTGCCTCGTGCCGTTCCGCCATCCGCTGGCAGCGGTCACCGGGCCGACCAATGCGGTCGTGGCAGAAGGCGATTTCTCTGGCCGCCTGCTGTTCCAGGGGGCAGGCGCGGGCGACAAGCCGACTGCCAGCGCGGTGGTCGCCGACCTCATAGATATTGCCCGTGGGCTGGGTGGCGCGCCTTTCTCGGTACCCGTCGCGACGCTGGTGAAGTGCGAACCGGCCGATCCCGGTGCGCGTAACGGGCGCGACTATATACGTTTTACCGTGGCTGATCGCACGGGCGTGCTGGCGGAAATCACTGCCGCGATGCGCGATGCGGGTGTCTCGATCGAAAGCCTGATCCAGCGCGGCCGTTCGGAGGAAGGCGGCGCGGTGCAGGTGGCGATGGTCACGCATGAAGGGCCGGAACATTGCGTCACCAAAGCGCTTTCGCTGCTCGAAGGCTCTCCTAGCCTGACGGCTCCTCCGCTGGTGATGCCGATCCTGAAGGACTGACTTCGGCGTCAGCTTCTGCCCGCCTTGGTGCAGGTGGGAGGCCAAGTTCGTTTTCGCTGATAGGGCGCGTTGTCGGCTCGGTCGCGACTATCGCGGCTGCTGCCGGGCCAGTTTCCCGACCCAATGGCGGAAGACCACGGGCAATCCGGTCGGCATCGGAGCCAGGTGGCGCTTCAGGCAGCGCCTTGACGTCGATCAGGATGGGCATCGGCTTGGGGCAAGGTGGGATGAAACAACCCTTGAAGGTCACACCTACTCCGACCATTGCAGGAGTGCTGGGCAAGTTAACATCCATTGGCATGCGGCCCTTGGTCCGCTCTGCATGGCGATCCTGCGCCTCTTCCTTATCGTAGAGCCGGTTCTCCTCGCCTGTCTCGCGGCGGCACACGATGATTTCTCCAGAGATCGTCGCGGCATCCTGCTCGTAAGAGCAATCTTCATATTGCGGACCCTGAACCTTGGGATCGACCTTGATGTCGATCCGTTCCGGCGGTGTCCCGGTCTGTGCTTCAAGTGCTGATTGCGCTGCTGCGGGCGCTGCCCATGCAGTCAAAATCGGGATCGCCCACCGCCACCCGGCAAGTCTCGACAATGCAATGCTCCATGTCTATCGGCGCGACGCATACGAATTCGCGCTCAACTTAGCCGGGTCTTGCCCAAACACGCTTCAAGGACTGAACCACTGATGAACTCGCCCGCCGAAAATCCGCTCGACCGCGTCCTCGTCCTCGAACTGGTCCGCGTGACCGAGGCCGCGGCGGTTGCGGCATCGAAGCTCATCGGTCGCGGTGATGAAAAGGCGGCCGATGCCGCAGCAGTGGAAGCGATGCGCAAGGCTTTCGACACGCTTTATATGGATGGCACGGTGGTCATCGGCGAAGGCGAGCGTGATGAAGCTCCCATGTTGTTTATCGGCGAAAAGGTCGGCGGAGCGCCGGGCAAGGGCCCCAAGATCGATATCGCGCTCGACCCGCTCGAAGGCACCACCATCACTGCAAAGGCCGGGCCTAATTCGCTGGCCGTGCTGGCGGCTGCGGAAGAAGGCTGCCTGCTCAACGCGCCCGACGTTTATATGGACAAGCTCGCGGTTGGCCCGGGCTATCCCGAAGGCATTATCGACCTGGCCAAGTCGCCGACCGAGAATGTGAAGGCAGTGGCGGCTGCAAAGGGTGTGGAGCCGGGCGATATCATTGTCTGCGTGCTCGACCGCCCGCGCCACGCCGAACTGATTGCCGAACTGCGCGCGCTCGGTTGCGGTGTGGTGCTGATCGGCGACGGAGACGTTGCAGGCGTGATCGCGGTGACTGACGAAGACACCACGATCGACATGTATATGGGTCAGGGCGGTGCGCCCGAAGGCGTGCTGGCGGCAGCTGCATTGCGCTGTGTCGGCGGCCAGTTCAACGGTCGCCTGGTTTTCCGCAACGATGACGAGAAGGCTCGCGCGCGTAAATGGGGTATCGAGGATTTCGACCGCATCTACACGCGTGACGACCTGGTGAAAGGCGACTGCATCTTTGCCGCCACCGGCGTGACTTCGGGCAGCCTGCTCGAAGGCGTCAAATATCTGCGCGGCGGCAAGATGACGACAGAAAGTGTGGTGATGCGCGCCTCCAGCGGTACGGTCCGATGGATTAAGGGCGAACACCGGATCAAGTGAGCAGCATCCGGCTGCCAACTGCGGCTTTCCACTGCACTGTTGCGCGGCGAATGTTGCGTTTTAAGGACAGCACACTAGTGCGGGCGCACAGCCAGCCCAGACAGGATTCGCCCGCATGAAGATCATGGCCGCCAATTCGAACCTCCCGCTTGCGCGGGCGATTGCAGCCTATCTCGAAATGCCACTCGTCGATGCCGGTGTGCGACGTTTTGCGGATGAGGAAATCTTCGTCGAGATCCATGAGAACGTCCGCGGTGAAGATGTGTTTGTGGTTCAGTCGACCAGCTATCCGGCGAATGACAATCTGATGGAACTGCTGATCTGCATCGATGCGCTCAAGCGTGCATCGGCAAGGCGGATAACTGCAGTTGTGCCCTATTTTGGGTACGCTCGACAGGACCGCAAGCCGGGACCGCGCACGCCGATTTCGGCCAAGCTGGTGGCAAACCTCATTACCGAAGCGGGTGCCGACCGTGTGTTGGCGGTCGATCTCCACGCCGGGCAAATCCAGGGCTTTTTCGACATCCCGACCGACAATTTGTTTGCCGCGCCGGTTATGGCGGCTGACATCCAGGCGCGTTACGGCGACCAGAGCCTGATGGTGGTTTCGCCTGACGTTGGCGGTGTGGTCCGCGCCCGTGCGCTGGCAAAACGGCTCGACAATGCGCCGCTCGCCATCGTCGACAAGCGCCGTGACCGCCCCGGCGAATCCGAAGTGATGAACATCATCGGCGAAGTGAAGGACCGTCACTGTATCCTGATCGACGACATTATCGATTCGGGCGGCACGCTGTGCAATGCGGCGCAGGCGCTGCTCGATGAAGGCGCAACTTCGGTTGCCGCCTACATCACCCACGGCGTTCTCTCTGGCGGTGCTGTTGCCCGCGTCGAGGGATCAGCGCTCAGGGAACTGGTGATCACCGATTCAATCCGCGCGACCGATTCGGCGAATGATTCCGGCAAGATCCGCATTCTGACCATCGCTCCGCTTATCGGCGAGGCAGTGCGGCGCATTGCCGACGAAAGCTCGGTCAGCTCGCTGTTCGACTGATTATCGCGGCTCCGGCTCGGCGCCGGGATCGCGCCAGGGCTTGATCTGGTTCTTGTCCACCAGCTGCAACGCTTCTACGCGCCGTGCCTGACGCAGCTCCATGGAAATGCGCAACAGGGGATGCGGCACTTTTTCCAGCTGGCCCGGGGTCAGGTCGAAGAAATGGCGCATCTCGCGCGTCATGTGCGACTGATCGAAATAGCGCAGCCGGAACATTTCCTCTTCCGCCTCAATCGTCACCCCCAGCAACATAGCGGCCATGTCGAGCGCACGTGCTCGACGCTGGACTTGCTTAGGTGTTATCCCGAAGTCGCGCTTGACCGTTCGTTCAAGGGTGCGGGTGGCAACACCGTACTGACTGGCAAATTCGGCCAGTGGCTGGCTTGGGTCGGTTAGGCAGGCAAGGTCGAAGGCTTGCGTCAACGGATCGGGCTCGCGAACTGACCTCAGCTGCACGAAACGGCGAATTTCGTCTTCAAGTGTCTCGATCCATTCCTTGGGGGAGGCACCGGCGGCGAACCGGCTGCTCAACCTGCCATGGCCAACGAGATGGTCATAATCGAGAATGCGATCAAGCGTTGCCTGCGGATCCGGGCCGCCCATCGCGGTTGCGCCGCCCGCTGCAAGATTGAGTGTAATGACCTTGAACGATCCGTGGACCACCAACGGCATCTGCCGGGTCTGTGGGCCGAAAAAGAGCGTCTGCCCGCGCTGTTTCGGCAAATAGTCGAAAATGCCGTCTGCAGTATGGGCAGTCCACTTGGCACCGAACAATATGCGGATGACGGGGTGGTCGTTCAGCATGGCGCAGGCAATGCTCTCACCGGCCGGGATGCGAACTTCCGACACGCTGACGCGCGAGAACCACGGATGCACGTCGTCGGATGGGGCCCGGCCATATCCCAACGGCTCGCCATCTCTGGTCGCACCCGTCAGCGATTCTATCGTAAGACCGTTCATGCGCCCCTGCTCACCTCCAGCAAGCTGGAAAGAAAATAATCGGTTAGGTAGCGGCCCTGTCGCATTCATACAAAATTCTGGGTGTGCCGCAATCGTACCAATTGAATTGCGGGCGCGCAGCGATGCCTGTAGCGCGCTCGACATGGCCCATAGTCACGATCTTGCGCTCGCCCAACGTCTCGCCGATGCGGCAGGCGAAGCCATCCGTCCGCTGTTTCGCGGCAGCTGGACCGAGGAACAGAAGGCAGACCGCAGCTTCGTGACCGAAGCCGACCGTGCCGCCGAAGCGGCGATGCGCACCATTATCGAAGCCGAACGGCCCGAAGACGGTATAATTGGCGAGGAATTTGGTACACGCAACGAAGGTGCGGGGCGGCAATGGGTGCTCGACCCGATCGACGGCACCACCAGCTTCATCGCCGGGCGCCCCATCTTCGGTACGCTGATCGCATTGGTGCAGGACGGGTTTCCGTTGATCGGTGTCATCGACCAGCCGATTGTGCGTGAACGCTGGACGGGGCTGACCGGACAGGTAACCACTTTCAACGACAGGCCGGTGCGCAGCGCCCCCTGCCGCGAATTGTCCGATGCAGTCCTGGCTACCACCACGCCGCACCAGTTTTCCGACCACGAGGCGGACCATTTCATGGGGCTCGCCAAGGCAGTGGCGGAACGCAAGATCATCTACGGCGGCGATTGCTACAATTACGGACTGGTGGCGAGCGGCTTTGTCGATGTTGTGTGCGAAGCGGGGCTCAAGCTGCATGATTTTGCTGCGCTGGTGCCAGTGGTGGAAGGCGCGGGCGGGCTGATGTGCGACTGGGCGGGCGAACCGCTCCACGCTGGCAGTGACGGCAATGTGCTTGCCATGGGGGATCCTGCCCGGCTCGAAGATGTGCTCGGCGCGATGGGGATGGCGTGACCGGCCGGCTCGCGGGACGGATAGCGCTGGTAACCGGCGCTGCACGCGGGCTGGGGTTCGAGATCGCTATACGGCTGGCTCAAGAGGGTGCGCTGGTTTGGCTCAACGGTCGCGACGAAGCCGCACTGGTCGATGCAGCGGCCAGGATCGGGCCCACAGCGCGAGTGCTGGCATTCGACATCACCGATGATGCTGGGACGGCGCAAGCCTTTGAGCAATTGACCGTGGATGGCCTCGATATCCTCGTCAACAACGTCGGCAATCGCGACCGGAGGCCGCTGGATCTACTGACGCGCGCCGATATGGCAGCGCTGCTCGACAGCAATCTCGTTGCGCCGTTTGATCTTGCCCGCCGCGCTGCTGCGCTGATGCAGGCGCGCGGATATGGGCGGATCATCAATATCACTTCGATCGCTGCTGAAATTGCCCGCGGCGATGTGCTTTACACCGCCAGCAAGGGCGGGCTCGCTGCGTTGACCCGCGCTCTGGCGGCGGAACTCGGACCGGACGGCATTACCGTAAACGCTGTCGCACCAGGTTATTTCGCTACCGAAACCAATGGTGAAATGACCGCCGATCCGGCGGTGGTGGCGCATCTCGGGCGTCGAACCTCGCTGGGCCGTTGGGGCGATCCACAAGAAATCGCGGGAGCCGTGGCATTCCTCGCTTCGCCCGATGCAAGCTATGTCACCGGTCATACGCTGGCGGTCGATGGCGGCTATCTGAGCCACTTCTGACTTGCATTTGCCGCTCTGGACGCTAAACGCGCGCCCTTCACCGACACGTGATTCACCGCCGGTCTGGCTAAAAGGGCTGCCAGGGCTGGTTGGACGTGTCCCCGAACAAGGAGACGAAAATGCCCAAGCTGAAGACCAAGAGCGGTGTGAAGAAGCGCTTCAAGATCACCGCCACTGGCAAGGTCAAGCATGGTGTCGCCGGCAAGCGCCACCGTCTGATCAGCCACAATGCGAAGTACATCCGCCAGAACCGTGGCACCTCCGTGCTGTCCGATAGCGACGTCAAGCACGTGAAGAAATGGGCCCCCTACGGCCTCGATTGAGCCCGGTTTCGGACAGGAGATAGAAAATGCCTCGCATCAAACGCGGCGTCACCACGCGCCAGAAGCACAAGCGGATTCTCGATCAGGCGAAGGGCTATCGCGGCCGTCGCAAGAATACGATCCGCATCGCCCGTCAGGCGGTCGAAAAGGCCGGCCAGTACGCTTACCGCGATCGCAAGATCAAGAAGCGCAACTTCCGCGCCCTGTGGATCCAGCGCATCAACGCTGCGGTCCGCGCCGAAGGCCTGACCTATTCGCAGTTCATGCACGGCACCAAGCTTGCCGGTATCGAGCTTGACCGCAAGGTCATGGCCGATCTCGCCATGAACGAAGGCGCTGCCTTCAAGGCGATCATCGATCAGGCGAAGAAGGCCCTTCCGGCCTAATTTGTCGCGATAATCGATATAGAAGCGGGCGCTTCCCCATTGGGGCGGCGCCCGTTTTCGTCTAGGGCCACCACGGGTCGCACCGATTTGTGCTAGGGTGGCAAAATGCGGGACGAAGGTCGCCCGGATGTGCAGGCAAAGGTCGATGTGCGCTTCTTCGCGCCTCCGCCCGACCTCGCGCCCTGTTTTACCACATTCTACCGCCTGCGGCTGACTATGCCGCCCGGCGAACGGGTAATCGATTACCTTCAGCCTGAATGGGCCAATCTGCGCTTCTTCTCGCGCAATGCTCCGACTACCTGGCTGATCGACAGCGAGGAATCGATGGATGTGCGCTTTACCGCCACCGGCCCGAGCTCACTCCCGACCAAATTTGCGATGGGGGCGACCTATATGTGGGGCATTGGCCTGCTACCGTTGGGCTGGGCGCGCTATGTCGGCGTTCCGGCATATTCGCTGGCCAACAGCATCAACGATGGCGAGAAGTGCGAAACCTTTGCCCGGTTCCGTCCCTTGCTGGATTTGCTCGACGAGCGGAGCGGGGATGACGAAGAACTCTTTGTCCGGGCGGTCCGCTTCTTCAGGGAACTTGCGCCACCGCCGCGCGACGAAGCCCGTATCCTCGCTATTCATGAAGCGATGATCGACCCGTATGTGCTCCAGGTTGCGGATTTTGCCGACCGTGCCTGCATGACCACGCGCACGCTGGAACGCAGTTGCCGGCGCCATTTCGGCTTCTCTCCGCGGCTGCTTCTGCGGCGCCAGCGGATGATGCGCAGCCTCGCGGCCTTCATGCTGGGCGGGGGCAAAAGCTGGAGCGAAACGATCGATGCACATTACCACGACCAGGCGCATTTTGTGCATGAATTCCACGCCTTCATGCGCATGAGCCCGTCCGAATATGCCGCCTTGCCGCACCCGATCCTGTCGGCCTTCATGGCCGAACGCCAGCGGGTCTGGGGCTCTCCGGTGCAGACGCTCGACGCACCGCGGCGCGAGGATGGTGAAGAGAGCAGGATCGCCTGAACCGCTGCTGTGCAACAAGGGGGTTGGGCGATGGGGCGTGAAAGGCTAGGGGCAGCCGGCATAGCAACCAGCCGAAGATTCCCGACCACAATATGACCACACCACAAGAATTGCAGGACGAAGCGCTGGGGCGCATTGCGGCGGCGACGGATTCTGCCGCGCTCGAGGCGCTGCGGATCGAGTATCTCGGCAAGCAGGGCTCGATCTCGGGCCTGCTCAAGACGCTTGGAGGAATGAGCCCAGAGGAACGCCAACAGGCGGGCCCGCAAATCCAGGGTGCTCGCGCTGCGGTCAGCGATGCGCTGGAAGGGCGCAAGGCGGGGTTCGAGGCGGCGGAACTGGAGCGGCGTCTTGCGACCGAGGGGCTGGACCTGACTTTGCCCGCACCCGATGCGCCGCGCGGTTTGATCCACCCGGTGAGCCAAGTACTTGATGAATTGTCAGAAATCTTCGCCGATCTCGGTTTTGCCGTGGCGACGGGGCCGGAGATCGAGGACGACTGGCACAATTTCACCGCGCTCAACATGGCCGAAACCCACCCGGCGCGCGCGATGCATGACACCTTCTATTTCCCGCGCACAGATGTCGATGAAGCGCTTGATTCGGTATCTAATACACACCGAATGCTGCTCAGAACGCACACTAGTCCGGTGCAGATCCGCTCGATGATGCAACAAGGCGCGCCGATCCGCATCATCGCGCCCGGCCGCGTCTATCGCAGCGACAGCGACGCGACGCATACGCCGATGTTCCACCAGATCGAAGGCCTGGTGATCGACCGCGATATCCACCTCGGTCATCTGAAATGGACGCTGGAAACCTTTCTCAAGGCGTTCTTCGAGCGCGACGATATCGTGCTGCGCCTGCGCCCCAGCTACTTCCCCTTCACCGAACCTTCGGTGGAGGTCGATGTCGGCTGGCAGGATGTGGGTGGTCGCCGCGTTCTCGGCGGCGATGGCGATGCGCCGGGCCACGGCTGGATGGAACTGCTGGGCAGCGGCATGGTCAACCGCCGGGTGATCGAATTCGCCGGGCTCGACCCCGATCAGTGGCAGGGCTTCGCCTTCGGCGTCGGCGTCGACCGGCTCGCCATGCTCAAATACGGAATGGACGATTTGCGCGCCTTCTTCGACGGCGACCAGCGCTGGCTGGCGCATTACGGCTTCGCCGCGCTCGACGTGCCGACGCTCTCCGCCGGCGTGGGAGCACGCGCATGAAATTCTCGGTCGAATGGCTCAAGGACTACCTTGAAACCGATGCCGATGTGGCGCGCATCGCGGCGACGCTCAACGCCATCGGGCACGAGGTCGAGGGGATCGAGGATCCGGCCGAGCGGCTGGCGGGATTCCGCGTGGCCAGGGTGCTCACCGCCGCGCCGCATCCCGATGCCGACAAGCTGCAGGTGCTGACGGTCGATACGGGTGAAGGCGAACCGCTGCAGGTCGTGTGCGGCGCGCCCAATGCCCATGCCGGAATGCTCGGCGTGCTGGGCCTGCCCGGCGCGGTGGTTCCGGCCAACGGCATGGAACTGCGCAAGAGCGCGATCCGCGGGGTGGAGAGCAACGGCATGATGTGCTCAACGCGCGAGCTGGAGCTGGGCGATGACCATGACGGGATCATCGAACTGCCCGCCGATGCTCCGGTGGGCACGGATTTCGCCACCTATCACGGCACCTCGCCGGTGATCGAGGTGGCCATCACCCCCAACCGGCCCGATTGCATGGGCGTCTATGGCATCGCGCGCGATCTGGCGGCGGCGGGGCTGGGGACGCTTAAAGCCCTCTCACCTTCAGGGGAGAGGGTTGGGAGAGGGGAAGATGCGACCCCCTCCCCTAACCCCTCCCCTGAAGGGGAGGGGGATAGTCCCTGCGCCATCGAAATCCGCACCGACGATCCCGAGGGCTGCCCGGCCTTCTATGGCCGCACGATTCGCGGCGTTACCAATGGCGCCTCGCCCGAATGGATGCAGCGCCGCCTGATCGCGGCGGGCCAGCGGCCCATCAGCGCGATAGTCGACATCACCAATTACGTGATGCTCGCCTATGGTCGCCCGGCTCACGCTTACGACACGGCCAAGTTGAGCGGCGCAGTCGTGGCGCGGCGCGCCAAGGCGGGCGAACAGGTGCTGGCGCTCAACGAAAAGACCTACACGCTGGATAGCGACATGACCGTGATCGCGGACGATGCCGGCGTGCATGACATTGCCGGGATCATGGGCGGCGAGCATTCGGGCGTGTCCGGCGAAACCAGCGATGTGCTGCTGGAAATCGCCTATTTCGACCCAGAGCGCATCGGCGTGACGGGGCGCAAGCTGGGCCTTTCCAGCGACGCGCGCTCGCGGTTCGAACGCGGGGTGGACCCGCTCTTCCTCGATGACGGGCTGGCGCTGCTGACATCGCTCATCGTCGAAATCTGCGGGGGCACACCCAGCGACGTGGTCCGCGCCGGTTCGCCGCCGGTCGAGGCCAAGGTGATCGCTTTCGATCCGGGCCTCACCGCGCGGCTGGGCGGCATTGACATTGCCGAGGACGAGCAGCGCCGCATCCTCGAAGCGCTCGATTTCACCGTCACGCCCGATTGGCAGGTCACC
>CBFGON010000048.1:0-17007 GCA_965650395.1 uncultured Qipengyuania sp.
GCCCCAGGCTATCGACGCGGTGTCGATCATCGATAATCTGGGACCGATCTACTACAACGATTGATCGGCGATCAGGCCGAAATACTGGCGTCCAGCGTAATTTCGGCGTTGAGCACTTTCGAGATCGGGCAATTCGCTTCGGCACCCCTGGCCAGTTCGAGGAACTTTGCTTCGTCGATACCCGGGACCGATCCGGTCAAAGTCAGGTCGGACCGGGTGACGGTAAAGCCGTCCCCGTCCTTTTCCAGCGTGACCTTGGCGGTGGTTTCCAGCGTCCCGTCGCTCAACCCTTCACGCGCCAGCGCAAAGCTGAGCGCCATGGTGAAGCATGCCGCATGTGCCGCTGCGATCAGCTCTTCGGGATTGGTCCCCGGACCATCTTCGAAACGGGTGTTGAAACCATAGGGTTGATTGTCGAGCGCCCCGGACCTCGTGGAGATATGGCCCTTGCCATCCTTGCCCAAGCCTTCGTAGCGCGCACTTCCGGAATTGGTGGTTTTCATCGCGGAAATCTCCTTCCCCGATCTGACGTTCGGGGAAGGGTGTGGTTCCGCGATCAGATAATCCCGACAGCCTTGCCCGCGCGTTCGAACATTCCCAGAATTGTGCGCACTTCTTCTTCGGAATGTTCGGCACAGAGCGAGCAGCGCAACAGCGTCATGTTGGCGGGCGTTGCCGGAGGACGGGCGAGATTTACGTAAAGCCCTTCCTTGATCAGCGCCTCCCACATCGCCGCGCCCTTTTCGAGGTCGGGCATGATCACCGCGATGATGGCGCTTTGCGGTTCTTCGGTGCCCAGCTGGAAGCCGAGATCGCGCAGGCCCTTGTGGAGGTTTTTGGAGTTTTCCCACAGATGCGCGCGCTTGTTCGAACCGTGCATCAGCTTGCGGATGCTGGTTTCTGCGGTGGCGACCACGCTGGGCGGTAGCGATGCAGTGAAGACATAGGGGCGGCAGACCAGCCGCATGATCTCGAACTTGGGGTGGTTCGACACGCAGAACCCGCCCACCGTGCCGACGCTTTTCGAGAAGGTGCCGATGATGAAATCGCAATCGTCGATCACGCCTTCTGCTTCGCACACACCGCGACCGTTCTCGCCAATAAAGCCCATCGAATGCGCTTCGTCGACCAGCACCATCGCGCCATATTTTTTGGCGACAGCGACCATCTCCTTCAGAGGGGCGATGTCGCCCAACATCGAATAGACGCCTTCGAGCACGACCAGCTTGCCCGCGCCATCGGGAATGCGTTTGAGACGCTTTTCCATCGCTTCGATGTCATTGTGCTTGAACGGCACGACCTCGGCGTCGCCCATCTTGCACCCGTCCCAGATGCTGGCATGGCTGTCGATGTCGAGGACGATGTAATCGCCTTTGCCGGCGATGGTGGAAATGATCCCGAGATTGGCCTGGTAACCGGTCGAGAAGACCATTGCATGGTCCATGGCGTAGAAGTCCATGAGCGCCTGCTCGACTTCCTTGTGCCCTTGATACGTCCCGTTGAGCACGCGGCTGCCGGTGGTGCCGGAACCGAAATCATCCAGCGCCTGCTTGCCGGCCGCGACCACATCCGGGTCGAAGGTCATTCCCATGTAATTATAGGTGCCGAGCAGGATCGTCTCGCGCCCGTTGCAGATCGCGCGGGTGGGCGAGAGGACTTTCTCCATCACCAGATTGAACGGATCTTCCTGGCCACTAGCCAACAGACCTTCGCGCAGCTGGATGATCGGATCGAACTTGCTGAACAGATCGGGCGTGCCGCCCACGACGGCTTCCGGCTGGTCCGGCTCGAACACGCCCTCGCTCATGCGTCAGCCTGCAGCTTGGTGACTGCATCGACGAGCTGGCCGTAATTTTCTATTTCGGCCTGCTGGTTCATGCTGATGATGATGTCGAATTCGTCTTCGATCTCGGCCACGAAATCCATCACCGTCAGGCTGTCGAACTCGAGGTCGTTCTGGAAGGTGGTGTCATCGGCGATGGTCACGCCCTTCTTGTTGAAGGGGGCGGCAAGCTCGCGGATTTTCGCGTCGACGTCTGCTCGGTCCATGTCTTGGGTCTTTCTCAATGCGTGGCGACCCGCACTGCGCGCGGATCGTGCCGAATAGAAGCGGCAAAGCGGTTTATCGGGCCGCTTGTCAAGCGTGCCCTGAACGATGGCTTACTCGACCAGCAGCCCACGCACGGCTGCCATGAAGGGGCCGATCGAAACCGGCTTGGCCAGATAGTCCTCTGCCCCGGCGTCGCGTATGCGCTCCTCATCGCCCTTGCCGGCATAGGCGGTGACCGCCAGCACGGGGACTTTCGCCAGATCGCCTTCGCCCTTGAGCTGGGCGATAAGTTCTACCCCGCTGATATTGGGCAGCTGGATGTCCATGATCACCAGATGCGGCTCGAAGCGCTTGGCAGTGGCCAGCACATTGCTGCCGTCGGCCACGGGCACGACTTCGTAACCGTTTGCCTTCAGCACGTCACAAAACAGCTTACGGTTGAGGTCGTTGTCCTCGACAACGAGGATTCTCTTTGCCACGGGGCCTATCTCTCCTGCGATTGGTGCGGGGCGTAGCGACTGGCGGAAGGACTGACAATTCTCGAGCGTGACAAATCGGCGGATCGTGAGATGCGCGCGCCCGAAGTGCTGGCGCTGGAAGCGCTCGGCTGGGCGCTGACCGACGAGCGGCGGGCAGAACGGCTGCTGACATTGACTGGCCTCACTCCCGAACGCCTGCGCCACGGCATCGGCGAGCGCGAGGTGCAGGCAGCCGTGCTCGAATTCCTCGCCAATCACGAACCCGATCTCGTCCTTGCTGCTGACGCGCTGGGTACTACGCCCGAAGCATTGATCGCTGCACACAGGAGCCTGTCCAGATGAGCCGCCCGCTGATCATTTCCGACTGCGATGAAGTGCTGCTCTATATGGTTGCGCCATTCCGCGATTGGCTGGCCGAAGCGCAGGGCGTGGAATTTCGCATGGTCGGCAATGATTTTTCGCAAGCCCTGCGCTGGCAGGATAGCGGCGAAGTGCTGGCGCCTGAGGAAATCTGGCGGATGCTGGGGCTGTTCTTCGACACCGAAATGCACCGCCAACTGCCGATCCCCGGCGCGATCGAGGGAATCAACATGCTGGCCGAGCGGGCCGATGTGGTGATCCTCACCAACCTCGTCGACAAGCGGCAGGCAATGCGGACAGAGCAGCTTGCCGGGCACGGGCTCAATGCGCGGGTCTTTACCAATCAGGGGCCGAAAGGCCCGGCACTGCAGCGGATCCTCGAGGTATATAATCCGACGCGGGCGATCTTCATCGACGATCTGGCACAGCACCATCGCTCGGCACGTGAGACGATTTCCGATATCACCACGCTCCACCTCTGCGGCGAACCGCTGCTTGCCCCGCATATCGACTGCGCGCACACATCGGGCCATGCCGATGCGCGGATCGACAGTTGGGACGAAGCGCTCCCATGGCTGATGGCGCAGCTCGAACTCGAAAAGGACAAGGCATGAGCATCGAAGCGAAACTGGCCGAACTCGGCATCATTCTGCCGCAGGCGGCAGCCCCGGTGGCAAGTTATGTGCCGGTGGTGGTGCAGGGCGGCTTTGCCTACACATCGGGGCAGTTGCCCTTCGTCGATGGTGCGCTGGTTACCGGCAAGCTGGGCGATGCGGTGAGCCTTGAACAAGGGCAGGCCGCCGCGCGTGCTTGTGGGTTGATGATTCTTGCACAATTGAAGGCTGCGGGCCTGCTGGAACGGGTGGAACAAGTGGTCAAGCTGGGCGGCTTCGTGGCTTCGACTCCCGATTTCACCGATCAGCCCAAGGTCGCCAATGGCGCGTCCGATCTGATGGTCGAGGTGTTCGGTGACGCGGGCAAGCACGCGCGCAGTGCGGTCGGTGTGCCGGTGCTGCCGCTCGACGCCGCGGTCGAGGTCGATGCGATTTTTGCTCTCCGCGATTGACCGCCTGCTGGCGCCTGCGCCCGATCCGGCGCGCGTCAGCTGGCTGGGGGAGTGGACCTATGCCCATCGCGGGCTTCACAGCACGGGCGTGCCTGAAAATTCGCGCGCGGCCTATGAAGGCGCGGTGTCAGCGGGGCTGGGGATCGAATGCGATATCCAGCGCAGCAATGACGACCGGCCGATGCTGTTCCACGACTGGGAGCTTGAGCGGCTGACTGGGCGCACGGGGCGCACCGCCGATTTTACCGCTGACGAGCTGGGCGGGTTCGAACTGCTGGGCGGCGATGCGCAGACCATTCCCCCTCTCGCTGAGCTGTGCCGTATCGTGGCGGGCGGGGTGCCGGTGATGATCGAGATCAAGTCGCGACCGACCTACGACGTCGTAACCTCCTGCAAGGCGGTGAATGAGGTGATGGCGGGCTATGATGGGCTGTGGGCGGTGATGAGCTTCGATCCGCGCGTTGCGGCATGGTTCCGCCGTCATGCGCCCGATGTGGTGCGGGGGCTGGTGATGCAGGAAATCGCCGAGGGGCTGACCCCCAGCGAGTTGCGACGGCACCTTGCACTCTGGCATGCGCGACCCGATTTCCTTGCCTATGACATCAACGCCTTGCCCAGCAGCTTTGCCGCCGCGCAACGGGCGCGTGGCATTCCCGTGCCGAGCTGGACAGTGAAGACTGCAGAGCTTGCCGAGCGAGCGGCGCTCCATGCCGATGCCCCGATCGCGGAGGCGGGAGGGCTGGTGTGAGCGACGGCGGTCTGGCCGCACGGATAGCCGGATCGGTCGGCGCCTTCGACCGTGCTTCGTGGAACGCGCTTGCGGGAGATAACCCTTTCGTTTCACACGAGTTTCTTACCGCTCTGGAGGATTCGGGCAGCGTTGGCCCGGGCACCGGCTGGCAGCCCGTTCCCATCGTCATCAGCGCCGACGGCGGCCCTCTTCTCGCGGCCATGCCGGCCTATGCAAAGGGGCATAGCCAGGGCGAGTATGTTTTCGATCATGGGTGGGCGGATGCTTATGAGCGGGCGGGGGGCAATTATTACCCCAAGCTGCAGATTTCGGTGCCTTTCACCCCTGCCACCGGCCCCAGACTTCTGCTGTCAGATCAAAGCCTTGCAGCGCCGCTATTATCGGCGGCGGAGCAATTGTGCCGCCAGAACGGCTTCTCTTCCGCCCATGCGACCTTTATCGAGCCGCAGCAGCTGCATCTGTTCGAGGAAGCGGGCTGGATGCTGCGCAGCGATATCCAGTTTCACTGGCAAAATCATGGGTTTAGCGATTTCGAGGCGTTCCTCGCCACGCTCAATTCGCGCAAGCGCAAGGACCTGCGCAAGGAACGTGCAGCGGTACAGTCAGGCTTGCAGATGAAGCGCTTGATTGGTTCCGAATTACAGACTGAACACTGGGAAGCGTTCTGGGCATTCTATCAAGACACTGGCGCCCGCAAATGGGGGACGCCCTATCTGACCCGCGAAGCCTTTGACCTCTTCGGCGAACGCATGGGCGAGCGCATCGTGCTGATTCTGGCGCTGGAAGATGGCGAGCCGATTGCCGGAGCGCTCAATTTCATCGGCGGCGATACGCTGTACGGGCGCTATTGGGGCGCGACGAAGGACGTCCGCTTTCTCCATTTCGAGCTGTGTTATTATCAGGCCATCGATGCAGCAATCGAACTGGGCCTGTCGCGGGTAGAGGCGGGCGCCCAGGGGGGGCACAAGCTGGCCCGGGGCTATGAGCCGGTCGAAACATATTCGGCGCACTGGATCGCCGATCCCGGTTTTCGCGCCGCGGTGGCGGAATTTCTCGAACGCGAACGCGCTGGCGTGGCCGCCGACCGCAATTACCTCGAAACCCGCACGCCTTTCCGGCGCGACGCGTAGATCACGCGACCTTGCGTTCGCCTTCGCTGAGCCATTGGCGGGCAAGGCGCTGCGCTTCGGCGATTTCGCGGGCAGTCATTTCGTCCGACACATCGGCACGGCACCATGCGGCTTCTTCGTGGCCCTTGGACGCAGCGATGTTGAACCACTTGTGCGCTTCGACCAGATCGCAGCTGCAACCGTGGCTGCCGGTCGAGAAGGCGACACCCAGATCGTAAAGCGCATCCACGCTGCCACCCGCATAGGCGGCAAGGCATTCGGTGATGATCCGGTCGGCCAGCGGGCCCTGTTCGATGCGGCCTGCGCCGCCCGTGATTGCCTTGAGTTCCATTGCAGTAACTCCCCCATTCGGACCGGCTCCCCTGCCGGTCATCCACAGGTCTGGCTGTTTATGGTCAACAAATGGTTAACGCTGCGGGAAAATGAATTTTCAGGCCAGTTCGCGTTCGGCTGAACTTAAACTTCCACAGGCTAACGACTTCTTCGGGATTGCCGCTTGTGTGCATCCAGAGGCGCTCCTATAGGCCGCGCCATCGGAAGGTCGCGAGGTACCGGAAATATTCGGGCCTGCGGGACGGGCGGCTCTCTCGATATGATTAGGGGAAGGAAGGTACCAGGCTCAATGGCCACTTCGGCATCGAACGTCACCGAGAAGCTGGCGAAAGCAAAAGCCGCAGTCGATCCGGACTATACGCCGTCCGACGACGAGGAATATATGAGCGATACGCAGCTGGATTATTTCCGCGTGCTGCTGCTCGACTGGAAGAAGTCAATCCATGACGCGGCCGGTCAAACACTGCAATCGCTGCAGGATGGCCCGATCCGCGAACCCGATCTCAATGACCGCGCATCGTCCGAAACCGATTGGGGTATCGAGCTGCGCACGCGTGATCGCCAGCGCAAGCTGATTGCCAAGATCGATTCCGCCCTGCGCCGCATCGACCAGGGCGAATATGGCTTTTGCGAGGTTACCGGCGATCCCATCGGCCTCAAGCGCCTGATTGCCCGTCCGGTTGCCACCATGACGGTCGAGGCGCAGGAAGCGCACGAGCGCAAGGAAAAGGTATCGCGCGACGATTGAGGGCCGCGCCTCGCGCAAACCCTTAGCGAATTAACCATTTGCGCTCACCAATCCTTCAAGGTTGCAGGAGTAGCATTCGCCGACATGCAACGACGCGGCAACGCGTCATAAACGGAAGCGGAGAAGCGAGCGCCATGTCAGCCATTGACACACGAAGCCTGGGTCGGGACAGCCTGTTCCTGATGGCCGATGTGCGTCTCGAAGGGCGCGACGAAACCTGTCGGCTCAAGGTGCGCAATCTTTCCAACGGCGGCATGATGGGCGAAGGAACGCTGGCGGCGATCCGTGGCCAGCGCGTTACCGTGGATCTGCGCAATATCGGCACGGTGTCCGGATCGGTCGCGTGGACGCAGGGCAGCCGGATCGGCATCGCTTTCGATGAAGAAGTCGATGCGCGCGTTGCCCGCAATTCGGCAAGTGCCACCGGCGAGGCGATGATCGTGCGCCGCAACGGCGGCCTCTGGTCGCCACCAAATCCGCAGGACATGCGCAAGGTCTGACCGGCAGAACTTGCGTGGCTGGAGCGCGCTGCTAGGTCAGGCGCATGCGCCGCCTTTTGCCCGTTTTGCTCCTTCTCGCGCTGGCCGCCTGTTCGGGCAGCGCGGATGACGGGGTGATCGATGTCGCAGTCATAGGCGAAGCGTCCGAACCGTTCGATCAGGGCCTGCGGTTGTCGCCTGCCGCACAATTGGTGCGCTCGGCTGAACGGCAGGGACTGGTCCAGCTCAACGCTGCCGGCGAAGTGGTGCCGGGCATTGCCGAACGCTGGATCGTGACCGACGATGGCAAGAGTTACATCTTCCGCATTACCGAATTCGACCTGCCCGACGGGACGCGGCTGACTGCGCAGACGGTGCGCGATTCGCTGCGCCGCACGATTTCGAGGCTGGGCGGGACCAGCCTCGGCCTCGATCTGGCCCGCGTGGCCGAAGTGCGCGCCATGACCGGGCGCGTGATCGAGATAAGGCTCAAAAGTCCGATGCCCGGTTTCCTCCAACTGCTCGCCCAGCCTGAATTGGGGGTGAGCATCGGGCCGTCATCGCCCGGACCGATGGCGATGAAGCGTGATGGTTCAACTGCCATGTTCACCGCCATGCCGCCCGAAGCGCGTGGTCGCCCGACCCAATCGGATTGGAGCGAGGATTTGCAGGCGATCAATTTCACTGCCCTGTCGGCTGAAGCGGCCACGCGCAGTTTTGCGCAGGGGCAGATCGACGTGATACTTGGTGGACGGGTCGAAAGCCTGCCGCTTGCCTCCACCGGCGCCCTTAGCCGCGGCACGGTGCGGCTCGATTCGGCGATTGGCCTGTTCGGGCTGGACGTTGCGCGGCCGAGGGGCTTTCTTGCCACGGCAGGCAACCGCGAGGCTATCGCCATGGCGATCGACCGCGCGGCGCTGATCCAGCCGCTCAATCTGGGGGGATGGGTGGCGACCACGCGCCTGGTCGCGCCCGGCTTGCCCGGCGATGACGGCCAGATTGGCGAGCGTTGGGGCGATCTCTCGCTCGACCAGCGCCGCGCGCGCGCCTCTGCCGTCGTCAGCCAGTGGAAGGCAGCGAATGGCGGCACTCTGGCGCTGTCCATCGGATTGCCTGCCGGGCCCGGTTCGGATTTGCTGTTTGCAGGTCTTGCGCGCGATTTCGGCGCTATCGGTATAAATGCGCGCCGCGCCAGAAAGGGCGAGCGGGCCGACCTCGTGTTACGGGACCGGGTGGCACGCTTTCCCGGGGCGGACTGGTTCCTCAACCAGTTCAATTGCAGCGTTTCGCCCGGGGTCTGCTCGCAGGACGCCGATTTCCTCGTCACGCTGGCAGTCGACGCGTCCAGCACGGCCGAAGAATCGAGCTATCTGGCCGAAGCGGAACAAGTGTTCACAGCCACCAATCTCTATATTCCGCTGGGCGCGCCGATACGCTGGTCGCAGGTGCGCGCCGATGTCGAAGGCTTTTCGGAAAACCTCTGGGCGTTCCATCCCTTGTTCCCGCTTTCGCGCGCCCCCATCTAAGTCATATGGACAATGACCGTCTGACCCCGATCCGCATCGAACCCGCCGCCGACCAGGCGCGCGCGGGAACATCTGGCACGGCCAGCCCGCTGCGCTTCGATTTTCCCACCGGCAATGATCCGCAATCGATCCGCCAGCGGTTGGAAGCGCTCGAAATGCTGCTCGAACGCAGCTTCGTGGTTCCGGGCACCAGCTACAGCGTGGGCCTGGATTCGATTGTCGGCCTTGTCCCCGTGCTCGGCGATATCATCACCGCGGCAATGGGCAGCTATCTGGTGTGGGAAGCGCGCAATCTGGGCCTGCCCAGGTGGAAACTGTGGCACATGCTGGGCCGCGTCGGTTTCGATACGGCGCTGGGCGCGGTCCCCGTGGTGGGAGACGCGTTCGACCTCGTCTATCGTTCGAACAGCAAGAACCTCAAGACGATCAAGCGCCATCTCGACAAGCACCATCCGCAGACGCGCGTGATCGACCAGTAGTTTCATCGGTCACCACCTTGCGCTAGGGCTGGGTGCATGACCCAGAATGTGACCTATTCCTCCTATCTCGATCTGGAGCGGATTCTTGCCGCCCAGCACCCCGCGTCCGATGCGCATGACGAAATGCTGTTCATTATCGTCCATCAGGCGAGCGAACTCTGGCTGAAGCTGTGCATCCACGAACTGCTCGCCGCGCGCGCGTGCATCGTCGGGGATAATCTGCGCCCGGCGTTCAAGATGCTCGCCCGCGTGGCGCGCGCGCAGGGGCAGCTGATCCAGAGCTGGGACGTGCTGAGCACCATGACCCCGCATGATTATTCGACCATCCGCCCCTTCCTTGGCGGGTCGAGCGGGTTCCAAAGCGCGCAATACCGGATGATGGAATTCCTGCTCGGCGGGCGCAATGCCGACATGATCGCGATGCATGAAGCGACGCCGGATGTGGCCGCAGGGCTGCGCGCGGAAATGCTGCGCAAGAGCATCTATGCCGAAACGATGGAACTGCTGGCGCGGCGCGGCTTTGCCATTCCTGCTGCCGTGCTGGATCGTGATCCGGCGGGCATCTGGGAACATTCGCCCGAAGTCGAGGCGGCATGGGCGGAAATCTACCGCGACCCGCAGCAATATTGGGACCTCTACGAGCTGGCCGAAAAGCTGGTCGATCTGGAATATCACTTCCAGCGCTGGCGCTTTGGCCATCTGAAGACGGTGGAACGGATCATCGGGTTCAAGAAGGGCACCGGCGGGACGCCCGGCGTGCCGTATCTTGCCGGCGTGCTCAAGAACGCCTTCTTCCCCGAACTGCTCAGCGTGCGGACGGCGTTGTGAGCCGCATCCGGGATATTTCCCAAGTGCTGCGCCCCGGCCTGCCGGTGTGGCCGGGCGATACCGAATTCGCCTTCGAGCGGAGCTGGCGGATGGAGGATGGCTCGCCGGTAAATGTCGGTCGCATGACCATGTCCACGCATTCGGGCACCCACGGCGATGCGCCGCTGCATTATGCCGAAGACGGGCTCGATGCCGCCAGCATGGCGCTCGAACCCTATCTCGGCCCCTGTCTGGTGGTGGATGCGCGGAGTGCCCGGGGCGTGGTGCGGGTCGAGGATCTGCCGCCGCTGGACGGCGCGACCCGCGTGCTGCTGCGCACATTCGACAGCTTTCCGCATGATGCCTGGGACAGTAATTTCACCGCCATTGCGCCCGAGACAATAGGCTGGCTGGCGGGGCAGGGGGTGGTGCTGATCGGCACCGATGCGCCTTCGGTCGATCCGCAGGAATCGAAGACCATGGATGCGCACAAGGCGGTGCTGGCCGCCGATATGCGGATCCTCGAAGGGCTGGTGCTCGATGATGTTCCGCCGGGGCGATACGAGCTTATCGCGCTGCCGCTCAAGGTGGGCGGCGGCGATGCCGGGCTGTGCCGGGCGGTGCTGCGGGAGCTGGCGGCGTGATCGAACGGGCGAGGGCGATGGATGCGGCCGATCCCTTGGCCGCGTTTCGCGATCGGTTCGCGCTGCCTGAAGGCGTTATCTATCTCGACGGCAATTCGCTTGGTTGCCTGCCCAGGGCGACTGCGCAGCGCGTGGCCGATGTGGTGGCGCAGGAGTGGGGCGAAGGGCTGATCCGCAGCTGGAACAGTGCCGGCTGGATCGACCTGCCGCAGCGTGTGGGGGCAAAGATCGCCCCGCTGATCGGCGCGCAGGGGCATGAAGTGATCGCCGCCGACAGCACCAGCGTAAACCTGTTCAAGCTGATCTCTGCTGCGCTGGCGATTCAGGCCCGAAACGGCAAGCGCCGCAAGGTGATCCTCAGCGAACCGGGCAATTTTCCGACCGATCTCTACATGATCGCCGGGCTGGAAGCGCAGGGCCTTGCGACACGCCGATTGGCCAGTCGCGAGGCGATGGCAGAGGCTTTGGATGAAGATGTCGCGCTGCTGATGCTGACCCATGTGCACTACAAAACGGGCGCGATTTTTGACATGGCTGCGCTGACCCGCGCGGCGCATGAAGCGGGCGCGCTGGTGCTGTGGGACCTGTCGCATTCGGGCGGGGCGTTGCCGGTCGACCTCAATGGCTGCGCGGCGGATTTCGCAGTCGGCTGCGGCTATAAATATCTCAATGGCGGCCCAGGCGCCCCGGCCTATCTGTTTGTGGCAGAGCGGCATCTGGAGAGCGTAGAGCAGCCATTAACCGGCTGGATGGGCCACGCCGCTCCCTTCGCCTTCTCAGATGATTACGCGCCGGCGCCCGGCATCGAACAGATGCTCTGCGGCACTCCGCCGATCCTCGGCCTCTCTGCGCTGGAGGTGGGCGTCGATCTGATCGCAGAGATCGGCGTCGAGCACCTCTACGCCAAATCGCAAAAGCTCTCCGAATTCTTCCGCCAATGCCTCGCCGAACGCGGCGTCGCCCTCGAACTCGCCAGCCCCGCCGACGCCGCAGAGCGCGGCAGCCAGCTCTCTTTCCGCCATCGAGAGGCCTATGCGATCTGCCAGGCGCTCATCGCCCGCGGCGTGATCGGCGATTTCCGCGATCCCGATATATTGCGCTTCGGCTTCGCCCCCGCCTACCTTCGTTTCGAGGATATGGCCGAAGCTGCGCGACACCTGGCCGAAGTGCTGGAAAGCCGCGAATGGCAAAGGGAAGAGTTCCGCGAACGCGCGGCGGTCACCTGACGCCCGAACGCGGACCCTGCACCGTCATTCCTCCGGCTTGAGATATTGCTGGAAGCTCTTGCGCAGCTTCATCAGCTTGGGCGGGATCACTGCCAGGCAATAGGGGTTTCGCTGGCCTTCGCCTTCCCAATATTCCTGATGGTAGTCCTCGGCCGGATACCATTCACCACCCTCGATCGTGGTCACGGCGGTCTGGCCTGGGTGGTCATCGTTCCAGCGGGCGATGGCGGCTTCTGCCTCGCCTTCCTGCCCTTCGAGCGGGAAGATCGCGCTGCGATATTGCGTGCCCACATCATTGCCCTGGCGGTTGAGCTGGGTCGGGTCATGCGTGCCCATGAACACGTCGAGTATTTGCGGCAGGCTGATCGTTTCGCTGTCGAAGGTCACGCGCACGCCCTCGGCATGGCCGGTCATGCCGCTACAGACCTCCTTATAGGTCGGGTCGGCTTTCGTGCCGCCGATATAGCCGCTTTCGACTTCACTGACGCCGATCACGTCCTTCATCACCGCTTCGGTGCACCAGAAGCATCCGCCTGCGACAATCGCCTGTTGCTGCGCCATGTAACATTCTCCTTGTTGGACACGGAGATAGGAAGACCCACACCGCTTGTCATCCGGCAGATGCCGGTGCAGGACATGCGCAGCCTATTCGAGGGAGAGAGACGATGCGTTACCTGATCGCCGCCGCCACATTGGTACTGGCTGCACCCGCTGCCGCGCAGGATCATGCCGCGGACCATCACGGCAAGGGCCAGGAGGCCAGCGAGCATCAGGGGATGGACCATGTCCGCGACACGGCAATGTTCGCCCGGCATCACGGCAAGGAACTGGCGGCCGCGCTGGCCAACACCAATCGCGATGCCGATCGTGCGCGCGACCAGTATCGCCACCCCGCCGAAACGCTGACTTTCTTCCATGTCGGCCCTCATATGAAAGTGGGCGAATATGCCCCCGGCGGCGGCTGGTATTCGCGCGTGCTGGGCAACTACCTCAATGAGAAGGGCCAGCTTGTCGGCCTGTTCTTCACCCCCGATGATGGCGTATTCAATGAGGAATCGCGTGCCGGCATCGTCAAAGGCGTGGCCGATTTTCCGGGCAAGGTCGAAGGCTGGACCGGCCGCCCTGCGGCGCAGACATCTGCTTTGTCGCTCGATGCGATTTCCGATGCCGACAAGGGCACGTTCGACCGCGTGCTGGTGGTGCGCATGATGCACAATATGATGCGCTGGAACTTTGCCGACAGCGAACTGAAGGCGCTGCGCGGTCTGCTCAAGGATGATGGCCTGCTTGGCATTGTCCAGCACCGTGCCAAGCCTGAGGCCAGCGGCGATTATGCCAATGGCACGAAGGGCTATCTGCGCGAAAAGGACGTGATTGCCTTTGTCGAAGCGATGGGCTTCGAACTGGTCGGCACAAGCGAAGTCAACGCCAATCCCAATGACACCGCCGACCACGCCGAAGGTGTATGGGAAATGCCGCCGACGCTCGCCACAAAGCGCGAAGACCTGAAGGGCAAGGGCGAAAGCGACCGCATGACATTGCTGTTCCGCAAGCGTTGATGTAACTCTATATCATTAAGTTACAGTTCACTTTGTGGCGGAAATAAGGCGACCTTCGGACGGTGCCACTCCGGCACCTGCCGAAGGGAGAGTCGCCATGAACACACGCTACTTGCTGATCGCCACTATCGCGCCGCTAGCGCTCGCTGCCTGTTCGGGCCAGCCCGACGAGGCGCGCGGGGTGGACCGCGATGAAACGCTGCTGTCGGTCAGCGCCAGCGGTCAGGCTGAAAGCCGGCCCGATCGTGCGCAATTCCAGGCCGGGATCGAAACCTGGGCTCCAGGGGCCAAGGCAGCCAGCGAAGCCAATGCGAAGAAGATCGCCGAAATCGTCGAAGCCCTGCGCAAGCTCGGCGTCGAGGACAAGGATATCCAGACCCGCGCGGTCAGCGTCCAGCGGATCAACTGGGGCGATCGCAAGGGGCAGTTTCAGGCAGCCAATGTGGTCGAAGTGACCTTGCGCGATCCGGCCAAGGCTGCGGATGCAGTAGCTGCAGTGACCGAGGCGGGTGCAAACATCGTTGCCGGTCCTAACCTGTCGATGACCGATCCCGAAGCCACCGCCAACCTCGCCTATGCCGATGCCTACAAGGCCGCGCGCAAACGCGCCGAAGCCTATGCAGCGGCGGCCGGGATGGAGGTCAGCCGCGTGCTCTATATCCGCGATGCAGGCGGCCGGCAGGGCGATACCTGGCTGCAGGGCGCTGCCGTAGCCAATGATGCGGTGATGGAATCAGTCCAGAGCGCAGCACCGCCGGTCATGGCGCCTCCTCCACCAGAGCAAGGCGGCGCAGGCATGATGGTGGGCACCACCCGTTCGGATGTCTATATCCAGGTGGACTTCGCGCTGCGGGAGAAATAACGCTCTCCGGCATGAGAGAACTGACCCTCGCCGTCCTGCAATTGCCGCTCGCCCGCAAGGTGGAGGCGGAGAATATCGCCGCCGTTTCCGCGCTGGTCGAGGAAGCGGCGGGCAAGGGCGCGCAAGTCATCTTGCCGCCCGAGCTGTTCAGCGGTGAATATTTCTGCCGCGAGGAAGACGAGGCGCTGTTCGCGCTGGCAAGGCCGACCGCTGAACATCCTTCGGTCATCGCCATGCAGGCGCTGGCGCAGAAGCTGGGCGTGGCGATCCCCACCAGCTTCTTCGAGCGCGACGGGCACCACTATTACAACACTCTGGCCATGATCGGCCCCGATGGCGGCATCATGGGCACCTATCGCAAGAGCCACATTCCCGATGGCCCGGGCTATGAAGAGAAGTTCTATTTCCGCCCCGGCAATGACGGGTTCAAGGTGTGGGAGGTTTTCGGCGCGCGGATCGGCATCGGCATCTGCTGGGACCAGTGGTATCCCGAATGCGCGCGGGTAATGGCGCTGAAGGGCGCCGAAGTGTTGCTCTATCCCACGGCCATCGGCTCCGAACCCTATGACGTCGATCTCGATACCAGTCGCATGTGGCGCCGCGCGATGATCGGCCATGCGGTGTCGAACTGCATGCCAGTCGCCGCTGCGAACCGTATCGGCCACGAAGGCCCCGCCGATCGCCAGCAAAGCTTCTATGGCCACAGCTTCATCAGCGACGAATGGGGCGACCTGATCGAAGAATTCGGCGCGTCGGACAGCGGTGTTCTGATCGCCACGCTCGACCTTGAACGGGCGGCGAAGCACCGCGCGGGCATGGGGTTCTTCCGCGATCGCCGACCGCAGCTTTACGGCCGGATCGGCGAGGATATCTGAGCGTGACCGGGGGCGGGATCGAACAGGGCCAGCTCGACAATCTGTTTACCGCCGCGCTCGAGTCTGCGGTGGGCCGGATAGAGAAAGACGGGCATTTTTTCCCGCTGGTGTTCGAATTGCGCGCCAATGACACCATCCAGAATGTCGCTGTGCTGGAGGCGGGCACAATCGAAGGCACTCAAGATGTGCTGAAGCGGCTGGCAGAGCTGCTCCGCTCACGCGCTTCCGATGGAAAGATCAAGGCCGCCGCTATAGTCCATCGCAGCAATGGAGGGATGATCGAGGCACGGCTGCGGGCGCCGAATTTCAGCGCCAATATCGAAGTGCCGTTCACGGTCGATGCGTCCGGCCTGATCAGGCGCACGCGGCGGGTGGAACTGGGCGAACTGGTTGCCTATCCGACGGTCAACGACGTTTTTCCAGGCAGATGAGCCGTGGCTGACGGCTTCCGCCATCGCTATCTGGTCGCGCTCGGTTCGAACATGCGCGTGGCGGGGATCGGGAATCCGCGAGCAGTGCTGGCGCGCGCGGTAAGGGCGCTTGCCGAGGCAGGGTTGGAAATCAACGCAGTCTCGCGGGTCGTCTCCAGCGCGCCAATTGGCCCGTCGCTGCGGCACTATGCCAATGGCGCGCTGATCGCCGAGACCGGCCTTGCGCCAGACGAGATGCTTGTCCTGCTGCAATCGGTCGAGGCGCGTTTCGGGCGTAACCGCCGCGGGCTGGCATGGCGCGCTCGACCGCTCGATCTCGACATCGTCTTGTGGAGCGGTGGCTGCTGGCACTCGCCGACGCTGACCGTCCCGCACCGGCATTTCCGCGAGCGTGGTTTTGTCTTGCGTCCCGCGGCGCAGATCGCCCCCGACTGGCGCGACCCGGTGACCGGTCTCAGCCTGCGCCAGCTTGCCTTTCGCGCTGCCTGACCGGTTCTGCGGGATTGCCGCGATAGATCGTCCAGGCCTCGGCATCGCCGAACAGCGCACCGCGTGCCGCCAGCGCTGATCCTTCGGCCATCGTTACTCCCGGTCCCACGAACGCCTCAGCCGCAACCCAGCACTGTGCACCGATTGTGACGGGGCGCAGCAACAGCTGGAATTGCGGGTCGTCCACATCATGCGAGCTGGCACACAGATGAGCGCGCTGTGAAATCACGCTGTTGTTGCCGATAAGGATGCGGCCCTGATTGTAGATCTGCGCGCCCGGACCGATCAGCACATTGTCGCCCAGCTCCAGCTGGCTCGGCAGCCAGATGCAGACGCTGGCGTGGACACGGCAGCCCTTGCCCAGCCTTGCGCCGAACCCTCTCAGCACCAGACTGCGCCAGCCATGCAGCATCGGCGGAGTCCAGCGCGCCAACAGCAACCAGGCAATCTGCCACACAGCCCGCGCCATGCGATTGCTCAGGGAAAATGAAGGGCCGCCAGTCCGGCTCCCCGCTTCGCCCGCGTCGAGCGGTGTCACCATGATTTCAAATCCGGCTGCATTGCATCGAGGTGGTAATCTGCGATGCGACGACAAACAACCATCCCCCGCTTGACCGTCCGCAAGTGCGCAACTAGGGCACGCCGCGTGGTCGGGCCGTTAGCTCAGTCGGTAGAGCAACTGACTTTTAATCAGTAGGTCGCTGGTTCGAACC
>CBFGON010000049.1:0-16912 GCA_965650395.1 uncultured Qipengyuania sp.
ACTTCACATCGCAAGGAAGCCAAGAGCCGCTTCAATGCAGCGCTCGAGGAAGCTAAGGCAGGTGCTGCTGCACTCAAGGCCGAAGGCAAGGAACGCGCCACCGCCTATCGCGAAAACGCAAAGGGCAAAGGCGAGGACTGGGTTGCCGAGGCTAAGACCTATGGCAATGAAGCCAAGGTCAAGGGCAAGGAAATCGCCACTGAAGGCAAGGTCAAGACCAGCGAAGGCCTGCGCACGCTCAGCCGTTCAATCAGCGAGAATGCGCATCAGGTCGACGAGAAGTTGGGTGCGAAGTATGGCGATTATGCTCGCAGCGCTTCGACCTCGCTCAACGAATATGCCGCCAAGCTGGATGCCAAGAGCGTTGACGACATTGTCGAAGACGGCCGCCAGTTCGTGCGCAAGAGCCCCGGCACCGCTATCGGCATTGCCGCGGTTGCAGGTTTCTTCCTTTCGCGTCTATTCCGCCGCTAAACCGATACCGGCAGGGGGGCACGATGCTTGACGAGGACAGCAAGGACAGGGCGGACTATGCAGGCCCGCTTGACCTTCCCGACGAGCACGAGCCCCCCGAAGCCGATGAGGATCAGCGCGGTCCATCGCTGACCGACGATGTGTTTGCGTTGCTGGAGGACGGAAAAACCTATGCCGAAGCAGAGGTTGCGTTCCAGAAAAGTCGCGCCGGCTATATCGCCAATCGCGCCAAGGGCGTGATCGCCTTCGGACTGGGCGCATTTGGTGTTTTTCATTTGGCGATGATTGCCGGGGCCGTGGGCCTGGTACTTGCGCTCGTCCCGCTGGTGGGGCCTTGGCTTGCCACCATTCTGGTGACTGCAGCACTGATTATCGCCGGACTGGTGCTGTTGCGCCTGCTCAAAGGCAGGATCGACGATATTCGCGATGCTTTTTCGGAGCACAAGGATGACTGACCGCCGCGCCCGCATGCTCGAAGATCGCTATCTGCGCGATTCAGCGCGCGCGCTTGTCGAAGGCGATATCCAACATCTCAAGGCAGATTTCGCTTTCAAGGGCATCGGCGCCCGGGCTGTCGACCGCGTGAAAGATGGCGCATACGACATCTACGAGGAAGCCCTTGAGGTCGCGGAAGACAACAAAGGTGCCCTTGCCGCTCTGCTGGCTGCCGTTGTGGTATGGTTCGCGCGCAATCCGATCCTCGAACTGTTCGGGTTTGGCGAGGAAGCGGACGATGAGCCGCAGGATTACGACGAAACGGCGGAACACTGATACCTCATAAATCGTTGATCAGACGAACCCATTTCTCCGGAGAGAGCCCATGACCGACCCCGCCCCCACCAATATCACCCCGATCAGCGCCGACAGCAAGCTGAGCGACCAGGAAAAGCGCGACCAGCTGCGCGCCCGCATCGAAGCAGGCGAAAAGCGGCTGGAAGACCGCAGCATTACCGATCAGGCCCGTGACGCTGCCGATACCGCGATCGAATTCGCCAAGAAGCACCCGCTCGCCACCGTTGCAGGCGCGGTCACCATTGGCCTTGCAATTGGCGCCATGACGCGGCGCGGGCGCGCATTGGGCCGCCGTGGCGGTTCACTCGCTGCATATGCCGCCGACGCGGCGATTGCCTATGGTCTGTCGATGGTACAGGGCGCGGGCGACCGGGCCGAGGATTTCGGCGATGCTGCAGGAACCAAGGCACGCGGGTTGAAGCGCGACGCCACCTATCGCCTAGATTCGATGAGTGACAGTCTGCGCACCACGGGCCGCAAGGCAGGCCGCAAGGGTTCGCGCACTATCCGTGACTTGCGTTCACGCTTCACCAACTGAAAATCCATCCATTGCGACATGCCGAGCGGCGTGGCGGGCTTGCCTGTCACGCCGCTTTCGCTATGGCCGCAACAGAACTGAAATCCCCGAGAAACGGAACTGAAGATGCAAGAAAAAGAGAGCCAGCAAACGCTCTATCTCGTCATGGGCGGCCGCGTTACCGATCCGCGCAGCGTCACCTTTGCCGATCCTGAAGGCATCCATGTTGCCGGCGTCTATTCGACCTATGAAGATGCCGAGAATGCCTGGCGGGGCAATGCCCAGCGCACGGTTGACGATGCCGAGATGAAATACGTCATCGTCCACCTGCACAAGCTGCTTGAACCTCGCGCCTGAGAACCGGCGCTGGCTTACACAATCCGCCCTTATGAGGACTCGGATGCGGAAGCTCTGGCAGATCTCGCCCGCGCCGCAATCGCTGGCATCGGTCCGGGAGCCTATTCGCAAGAGCAGGTCGAGGCATGGTTGGCGCGTTTTCCGGGCGCGCAACTCTATCGCGATTGCGTGGCGGAAGGGGCGGCCATCTTCATCGCGGCGGGCGAGGATGACCAGCCAGTCGCCTATGCGCTATTGGAAGCAGACGGCCATCTCGACCATCTCTACAACCACCCCGACCATTCGCGGCGCGGAATTGCGCTCAACCTGCTGACCACAGCCGCACTTTATGCGCGGCATCACGGCATGGCGCGGCTCTATACCGAAGCGAGCGAACTCGCCCGCCCCTCGTTCGAGGAAGCAGGCTTCATCGCCACCGAAAGGCGCGAGTTCGAGATCGACGGCGTGCCGATCCACAATTGGGCGATGGAAAGACCGATCGCCTGAGCGACCAGTCACCTTGGCGTCAGACGAACTCGATCTTCTCGACGAGGTAGAACCTGTCGCCCGAAGGCACCGTCACTTCGATTTCGTCGTCGACGTGCTTGCCGATCAGCGCACGCGCGATGGGCGAGGTGTAGCTGATCCGGCCCTTCGAAGCATCTGCTTCAGTCTGACCGACGATCTGGTACTTCACGGGCTTGTCGTCTTCGTCGAGCAGGGTGACCGTGGCACCAAAAACGACCTTGTCGCCGCTCAGCATCGAGGGATCAATGATCTGCGCACGGCTGACCTTGTCCTCCAGATCGGCAATCATCGCCTCGACCTGACCCTGACGCTCCTTTGCGGCATGGTATTCGGCGTTTTCCGACAGATCGCCATGCGCACGCGCTTCCTCGATCGCATCGACGATCTTCGGGCGTTCGGCACGCAGCACCTTGAGGTCTGCAGTCAGCTTTTCATAGCCCTCTGCCAGCATCGGCACTTTTTCCATGGGCCCCAATTCCTTCCTGTTCGAGCCGCCTTCCTGCCGACAATTCGATCCCGTTCCGCGTCATTGCGGAGCCTGGGAGTCGAATGTGAGGAGGGTCAGGCGTGAATTCTTGTCAGCTATAATAGTCTTGCAAAGAACGCACTTCAAGCTGCTCGGTTGAAACCTCTGCAATCGCCCGCGCCGTAGCGACACTTGCGGCGGCGGTGGTGTAATACGGAACCTTCTTTTCCAGCGCGCTTGCACGGATCGACTGGCTGTCCATCAGCGACTGCCAACCTTCGGTGGTGTTGAAGATCAGCGCCACTTCGCCATCGATAATTGCATCGACGATATGCGGGCGCCCTTCGGCCACCTTGTTGACCCGTTCGACGTTCAGCCCCTTCTCGCTCAGGAAGCGCTGAGTGCCGCCGGTGGCGATCACACGGAAACCCTGCTCCAGCATGGTGCGCACGGCCGGCAGGATCACTTCCTTGTCGCTATCCTTGACCGATACGAACAGCGTGCCTTCGCGCGGCAGGACCATGCCTGCGCCCAGCTGCGCCTTGAGGAAGGCTGCGGGAAAGCTGCTGTCGATGCCCATCACTTCGCCGGTCGATTTCATTTCCGGCGAAAGCACGGGGTCGGAACCGGGGAAACGGCTGAAAGGGAACACCGCTTCCTTTACAGCCATGTGATCGGGCCGCAGGTTGAAGGCCGGAAAATCCGCCAGCTTTTCTCCCGCCATCACGCGCGCGGCCACCTTGGCGACCGGCTGGCCAATGGCCTTGGCTACAAAGGGCACGGTCCGGCTGGCGCGCGGGTTGACCTCGATCAGATAGACCTCGCCATCCTTGACCGCGAACTGCACATTCATCAGCCCGCGCACGTCGAGCGCCTTGGCCAGCGCCTCGGCCTGGCGTTCCATTTCGGCGATTATTTCATCCGGCAGGCTATATGGCGGCAATGTGCAGGCGCTGTCGCCCGAATGGACCCCGGCTTCCTCGATATGTTGCATCACGCCCGCAATGCGCACCTCGCTGCCGTCTGAAATCACATCGACATCGCATTCGATCGCATCGCGCAGATACTGGTCGACCAGCACCGGGCTTTCGCCCGACACATTGACCGCCGTGGCGATATAATCATCGAGCTGCGCCTCGCTGTCGACAATCTCCATCGCGCGCCCGCCCAGCACATAGCTGGGGCGAAGCAGCACCGGATAACCGATGCGCGTGGCCGCAGCGACAGCCTCGTCGCGGCTATAGGCAATGCCGTTTTCGGGCTGCTTGAGCTTGAGCTTGTTGACGAGGCGCGCAAACCGCTCGCGGTCTTCGGCAAGGTCGATGGCGTCGGGGCTGGTGCCCAGAATCGGGATGCCCGCATTCTCCAGCGCCTGTGCCAGCTTGAGCGGGGTTTGCCCGCCGAACTGCACGATCACGCCGACAACCTCGCCCTTCGACATCTCGACGCGCAGGATTTCCAGCACATCTTCCTCGGTCAGCGGCTCGAAGTAGAGCCGGTCGGAAGTGTCGTAATCGGTCGAAACGGTTTCAGGGTTGCAGTTGACCATGATCGTTTCGAAACCGGCCTCTGCCAGCGCGAAACAGGCATGGACACAGCAATAGTCGAACTCGATGCCCTGCCCGATACGGTTGGGGCCGCCGCCGAGGATGACGATCTTCTTGGCGTCGGAAGGCTGAGCCTCGTCCTCCGCCTCGCCGAAGCTGGGTGCTTCGTAGGTAGAGTACATATAGGGAGTCACCGCTTCGAATTCGGCGGCACAGCTGTCGATCCGCTTGAACACCGGATAGACGCCCAGCTTGTGGCGCAGCTTGCGCACTTCCTCTTCGCTTGTGGCGCCCGCCATCGCGCGCAGGGCATCGTGCAGCAGCCCGCTGCGGCGCGCCTGTGTTTCGCCCAGCCCTCCCGCTACGCCAACTGAACGCACCGCCAGCGTGGCAAGGCGCTTGTCGGAAAAGCCCATTCCTTTCAGACGACGCAGCTCGTCTGCATCATTCGTCAGGCCCTTGTCCGAAATCACCACTTCTTCGGCGATGATCGCTTCAATCTGGCGCAGAAACCACGGGTCAAAGCCGGTGACCGGCTGGATTTCCTCCACCGTCAGCCCTTCGCGGAAGGCTTGCGCGATCTTGAGGATTCGGTCGGGCGTGCGCTGGCTGAGCGCGCCAAACAGCTGGTCACGTGGCACCCCCTCAAGCTCGGGCACGCGGTTGAACCCGTCGAGCCCGGTTTCGAGGCCGCGCAGCGCCTTCTGCATCGATTCCGCAAAGCAGCGGCCAATCGCCATGACTTCGCCGACCGATTTCATCGCGGTCGAAAGCTCGGGCTTGGCCCCCTTGAACTTCTCGAAGGCGAAGCGCGGGATCTTGGTCACGACATAGTCGATGGTCGGCTCGAAACTGGCAGGCGTCGCGCCGGTGATCTCGTTGGTTAGCTCGTCGAGCGTATAGCCCACCGCCAGCTTCGCCGCGACGCGCGCGATGGGGAAACCGGTTGCCTTCGATGCCAGCGCGGATGAGCGCGAGACGCGCGGGTTCATCTCGATCACGATCAGGCGCCCATCCTTGGGATTGACTGCGAACTGTACGTTAGAACCGCCTGTTTCTACACCGATTTCGCGCAGCACATCGATGCTGGCGGTGCGCATGATCTGATATTCCTTGTCGGTCAGCGTCAGCGCCGGGGCAACCGTGATGCTGTCCCCCGTATGCACGCCCATCGGATCGACATTTTCGATACTGCAGATGATGATCGCATTGTCCTTGCGATCACGCACCACCTCCATCTCGAACTCTTTCCACCCCAGCAGCGATTCCTCGATCAGCACTTCGGTGGTGGGCGAGGCGTCGAGCCCTTCGCGCACGATCTTTTCGAACTCGGCCTTGTTATAGGCGATGCCGCCGCCCGTTCCGCCCAGCGTGAAGCTGGGGCGGATAATTGAAGGCAGACCGGTGCGTTCGAGCACATCGAACGCCTGCTCGACCGTATTCGCCACGCCGCTGCGCGCGCTTTCCAGGCCGATCTTGTCCATTGCCTCGCGGAAGCGCTGGCGGTTCTCGGCCTTGTCGATGGCATCGGCATTGGCGCCGATCATGGTGACGCCGAACTTCTCCAGCACGCCCATATTGGCAAGGTCGAGCGCGCAATTGAGCGCGGTCTGCCCGCCCATCGTAGGCAGCACCGCGTCGGGGCGCTCCTTTTCGATGATCTTGGCGACGATTTCGGGCGTGATCGGCTCGACATAGGTGGCGTCGGCCATTTCCGGATCGGTCATGATCGTGGCGGGGTTGGAGTTGACCAGGATGACCCGATAGCCCTCCTCGCGCAACGCCTTGATCGCCTGCGTGCCGGAATAGTCGAACTCGCACGCCTGGCCAATGATGATCGGGCCAGCGCCGATTACGAGGATCGAGGAGATGTCAGTCCGTTTGGGCATTATGCAGGGTTCTCATTTGAGATAGGTCCATTCCGGTTGCTGGCCATGCAGCCCCAACCATCGCACTCGACGCCGAACGCATCCTCGATCGTCAAGTAGGTTTCGGTCAAATCACGCATGGCGTCGTCATCGCTGGTCTGCGTCCTGACAAGGAAAAGCCATGGCTCGCCTTCCTCATCAACTTCAAAACTCTGCACAGTGAAGCCAAAATTGGTGCTCGCCGCGTGTAGTCTTTGAAGTGCTTCCCGCGAGCCACGGAATGAAACATCAATCTCGCGAGGTGCCGCAGGGTCGTCGCCATCGCATCGCAAATTGCGGATGACGTCGAGGTCGGCACTCCATGCATCCTCCCACCGCTCGAGCGAAATAGAATGGTTCACCCCAGCATCCCCACAAACTTCTCGAACAGGTAGAAGCTGTCCTGCGGCCCCGGCGATGCCTCGGGGTGGTATTGCACCCCGAACGCCTTCTTGCCCTTGATCGAAATCCCGCAGTTCGAGCCGTCGAACAACGAGACGTGGGTTTGCTCCACGCCTTCCGGCAAAGTCGCCGCGTCGATGGCGAAGCCGTGGTTCATGCTGGTAATCTCCACCAGCCCTTCGCTCTCGCCCCAATTGCTGCCGACGCGCTGGACGGGGTGGTTGGCGCCGCGGTGGCCCTGGTGCATCTTGGCGGTCTTGGCCCCTGCCGCCAAACCGAGCATTTGATGACCCAAACATATGCCGAACAGCGGTGTTTCGGCCTCGATCAAGCGCTTGATCACTGGCACTGCGTACTGTCCGGTTGCCGCCGGATCGCCCGGTCCGTTAGACAGGAACACGCCATCGGGCTTCAGCCGCATGATCTCGTCAAACGAGGTTCTGGCGGGAACCACGGTGACTTTTGCCCCTGCTTTCACGAGGTTACGGAAGATATTGTCCTTCGCGCCATAGTCGATCGCAACGACATGCGGCTTGGCCTCGCCGCCTTCCTTGGCCCATGACGCTCGGGCATAGCCCTTGCCCAATTCCCACTCGCCGCCGCCCCAGTCTTCCAGCACCCCGCGGGTTACGGACGGCACGAGGTCAAGCCCTTCGAGCCCTCCCCAGCCTGCCGCCTGCTTTGCCAGTGCCTCGATATCGAACTCGCCAGTGGGACTGTGCGCGATCACCGCGTTGGGCGCGCCGTTCTGGCGGATGCGCCGGGTCAGTGCCCGCGTATCGACGCACGACAGGCCAATCTTGCCCTTGGCCATGCACCATTCGACGAACTGGTTCTGCGCGCGGAAGCTCGACTGCGAGGTTACTTCCTGCCGCACCACCAGCCCGACTGCGCCCAGCCCGCGGCTTTCCACATCCTCGTCATTCGCGCCGACATTGCCGATATGCGGGAAAGTGAATGTGACGATCTGGCTGTCGTAGGAAGGATCGGTCATCACCTCCTGATAGCCGGTCATGGCGGTGTTGAAGCAGACCTCGCCCACGGCAGAACCGGTCGCGCCGAAGCCCTTGCCCCAGATACAGGTTCCGTCTGCGAGGACGAGGACTCCCGTCGCGCCTTTTGGCTGGGCGTGCGAGAATGCGGACAGGGCCATTGGGGGCTCTCCGAGTCAGGGGTTTCCGGCGATGTGTGCTAAGTCCCAGCCGCTAGGGATGCGGACGAGTCCCGTCAAGCACGCGATTTGGCTCAGCCCTTGGCTTTACGCCGTGCACCCCTAAATGAAGCCCGAACCATCCACAGAATTACGAAACAGGGATCATCATGCTGCGCGAGAATATCCAGGCCGAAACTGTCACTGCCATGAAGGCCAAGGACAAGGAACGCACCGCCGCGCTCCGCCTGATCGGTGCCAAGATCAAGGATCGCGATATCGAGCTGCGGGTTTCCGACAAAAAGCCGGGTGATGACGAGCTGGTGACCGATGTCCTGCTCAAAATGGCAAAGCAGCGCCGCGAATCGATCGAGATGTATGAAAATGGCGGGCGTCAGGAACTGGCCGATATCGAAAAGGCCGAGCTCGCCGTGATCGAGGAATTCCTGCCCAAACAGATGGGCGAGGATGAAACCCGCGCCGCCATTGCTTCGATCAAGGCCGAAACCGGTGCCGAAGGCATGAAGGACATGGGCAAGGTGATGGGCGAGCTCAAAGCGCGCCACGGCGCGACGCTGGACATGAGCCGGGCGAGCGGCTGGGTAAAGGAAGCGCTGTCGTGAAACACCTGCTGCTGCTGGCACTGCCGCTGGCGCTGGCTGCCTGCGGATCGAAAAGCGAGCGCGAACCTGCGCCGTCGCCCACCCCCACCGATGCGCAGCCACGCACGCTGATTGCCGCCGATCTCGATCTGGCCACGCTTGGCGCGCGGATTGAAGGGCCGCAGGGCAATAGCTTCTCCACCATCCTCAGCGCGGGGAACACCGAGCTCGGCCGGATGGTGTCATTCGTCGCCTGCCCCGCAGGAACCGGTGAATGCCGCCCCGCTGCCATGCCCCAAGGCACGATCTACACTTACGTCCATCAGGTGACGCTCGACGACGTCGATGCAGATGTGGGAGCCGCGCCAGCGGGTGATGGCCTAGAAGTGGTCGAGAACGCCCCCACGCTGTTTCGCACCATGAAGCCGGCAGACGGTTTCAACGCCGCGGTCGGCTATTCCAGCACCGAGGCGCAGGCCGCCCTTGGCAATGCCGACGCCATCTCCATTACCAGCGAAAACGGCCAGCTGGTCTGGCGCGCGACCGAAGGCAAATGGAAGCCGGGCAGCACGATCACCTTCTGGTGGCAATCAACCCTGCCACCTGCCCCGCCTACCGACAGCTATCTGCTGGAGATCGACGGCAATCAGGCCATTGCCCGCGGTCCCTTCCCGGCACGGCAGAAAGCGGTGGACGGGAAGCGCAAGCGCTAGCGGTCAAGTGCATGCCTATGTAAGCTCTTTCGCCTGATGGCGCTGACACCCCAATGGCTCGACGAATTGCGTATGCGGACCACGCTGTCCGCCGTGATCGGACGCGCGGTGCGGTTGACTAAGGCGGGGCGCGAATTCAAGGCTTGCTGCCCGTTCCACAATGAGAAGTCGCCCAGCTTCTACGTCAATGACGAGAAGGGGTTCTACCATTGCTTCGGCTGCGAAGCGCATGGCGATGCGATCCGCTGGCTGACCGACCAGCGCGGCATGGGATTCATGGATGCGGTGAAGGAACTGGCGGCGGAGGCCGGGATGGAAGTCCCTGCCCCCGATCCACGTGCGGCTGAACGGGCGGAGAAGCGCGCCGGGCTGCATGATGTCACCGCAGCCGCGCAGCAATGGTTCGTCGCCAATCTGCAATCGGCGGGTGGCGCAGAGGCGCGTTCCTACCTCTCGCGCCGCGGTTTTTCCGACGCCACGATCCGCGAATTCGGGTTCGGCTATGCACCGGAGGACCGGCAGGCTTTGAAGAGCGCGATGCAGTTCGACGAAGCGATGCTGATCGAATCGGGCATGCGCATCTCTGTCGAGGAGAAGGAACCTTACGACCGCTTCCGCAACCGGCTGATGCTGCCGATCCACGATGCGCGCGGGCGAGTGATTGCATTCGGCGGGCGGATACTCGATGCCGATGCCCACGGGCCGAAATACCTCAACAGCCCCGACACGCCGTTGTTCGACAAGGGCCGCACGCTCTACAACCTCCACCGTGCAGCGCCGGCCGCACGCCAGTCGGGCCGGATCGTGGTGGTCGAAGGCTATATGGACGCCATCGCGCTCGCCAATGCCGGGATTGCGGAGGCTGTCGCGCCATTGGGCACGGCGCTGACAGAGAACCAGATCGAGCTGCTGTGGCGTCAGGTCGAACGACCAATCCTGTGTTTCGATGGTGACAATGCCGGGCAGCGCGCTGCCATGCGCGCGATCACCCGCGTGCTGCCCATGCTGCGCCCGGGCCATTCGCTCGCCATCGTGCGGATGCCTGCAGGGATGGACCCCGACGATCTTATCCGCGCCAAGGGTGTCGGCGCGATCGAGGAACTGCTTTCCAGTCCTGGCAGCCTGCTCGACACGCTCTGGTCGTTCGAGCGCGATGCTGCGCCACTGGACTCGCCCGAGGAAAAGGCCGGGCTGAAGGCGCGCTTGGTAGACCATGTAGAGACAATCCTGCACCCCGACATTCGCGCGCTCTATAAGCGCGAATTGCTCGAGCGGTTTTCCGACTTCGCCTTCCCCGCCCGTGCTGAACGCCAGTTCCGCCCGCGCTCCGACTGGCGCAAGCCGGGCTATAAACCAGTGACACCGACGCTTTCGCCCGAGACGCGAACGCGGCTGAAACGCGCGACTTCCGGCGGTTCGCGCGATGCGCTGGCGAGCGCGGTGATCCACGGGTTGCTGCGCCATCCCGACCAGATCGCACGCCATGAAGCGGCGCTTTCCAGCTTTGCCATGCGTGACCGAAATGTCGGCCCGGCAATAGATTCGCTGCTCGCGGCGGCGGAAACGCTTGATTCGCGCGCGCAATCGCCCATATCGCTGCCAGACGGCCTACCCGCCCCACCGGAAACCCGACTTTTCGCCTTTCTTGATGAAGGCACCGACCCAGGTGATGCGCGCGAGGATCTGGCCGAAGCCGTGTCGCTGCTGGTCGAAAGGCCCGCGCTGCAAGCCGCTTTGGCGGATGCTACCGCGCGTTTCGAGCACGACCCCGAAGGAGCCTTTGCCGAGCAACAGCGTTTGCTCAGGCGGAAGCTGGCATTCGAGGCGCGACTCGGGCAGATGGCAAGCCGCAAGGCCGCTCGCGCGGTCGCAAGGGATTCAGAAGCCGCGCAGGATACCGGACCTGCGGACGGCGCTTAGTACGGACTGATAGTTCTATATGGCAACCAAGACCAAGTCGGGCGATAACGAAGACGCACCGCTGATCGACCTCAACGAAGCGTCGATCAAGAAGCTGATCGCGAAGGCGAAGAAGAAGGGCTACGTCACCTATGACGAGCTCAACGATGCGCTGCCGCAGGGCGAGATGAGCTCCGACCAGATCGAGGACATCCAGTCGGCGCTGTCCGAAATGGGTGTCCAGATCGTCGAGACCGACGAAGATGCCGAGCAGGAAGACGAGGTCGAGGAAATCGCCCCCGCTCCCTCGTCCTCGGACAAGGAAGCCAAGAAGCCTGCCGCCACCAAGAAACTCGCCGCCGGTGAACGCACTGATGATCCGGTGCGCATGTATCTGCGCGAAATGGGCGCAGTCGAACTGCTCAGCCGTGAAGGCGAAATCGCCATCGCCAAACGGATCGAGGCTGGCCGCGACATGATGATCATGGGCCTGTGCCAGAGCCCGATCACCTTCCACGCCATCATCCAGTGGTCCGAAGCGCTCAATGCCGAGGAAATGCAGCTGCGCGAGATCCTCGATCTCGACGCCATGCTGTCGAAGGAACCCCCGGCCGACAAGCTGAACGACGACGCCGAAGACGATGACGACGACGGCGAAATCTCCGAGGCCACCGCTGGTCCGACCATCCGCGACGACGATGACGAAGTCGAGGAAGAGGAAGAAAGCGACGAGGACGACGAGGACGGCGAAGGTTCGTCCAAGCGCCGCGAGGAAGACGACGAGGAAGACAACACCATGTCGCTCGCGCAGATGGAAGCGGCGCTCAAGCCCGATGCCATCGAACGTTTCGCGCGCATTGCCGATCTGTTCGGCAAGTTCGAAAAGCTCCAGGCCGAACGCGTCGACGTGCTCGGCCGTGGCGAAGCCTTCCCGGCCGCCAAAGAAAAGGAATACGAAACGCTTTCAGAACAGCTGACGGCCGAAGTCGAAAGCGTGCAGTTCCACGCGACCAAGATCGAATTCCTGGTCGACAACCTTTACGCCTTCAACCGCCGCCTGACCGCGCTGGGCGGCCAGATGCTGCGCCTTGCCGAGCGTCACAAGGTCAAGCGTTCAGACTTCCTTGATGCCTATATCGGCAACGAGCTCGACGATCTGTGGATGGGCGACCGTGCGAAGAAGGACAAGAAATGGGCCGCCTTCGCCGAGAAGGAAGGCGATGCGATCGACCGCATCCGCGCCGAAATCAGCGATATCGCCAGCCAGACAGGCATGAGCCTGAACGAGTTCCGCCGCATCGTGAACATGGTGCAGAAGGGCGAGCGTGAAGCGCGTATTGCCAAGAAGGAAATGGTCGAGGCGAACCTGCGTCTGGTGATCTCGATCGCCAAGAAATACACGAACCGTGGCCTTCAATTCCTTGATCTTATTCAGGAAGGCAACATCGGCCTGATGAAGGCGGTCGACAAGTTCGAATACCGCCGCGGCTACAAGTTCAGTACTTACGCCACATGGTGGATCAGGCAGGCAATCACCCGCTCGATTGCCGATCAGGCGCGCACGATCCGCATCCCGGTCCATATGATCGAGACGATCAACAAGCTGGTGCGCTGCAGCCGCCAGTTCCTGCACGATCAGGGCCGCGAACCGACACCTGAAGAGATGGCAGAGAAGCTCTCCATGCCGCTCGAAAAGGTGCGCAAGGTGATGAAGATCGCCAAGGAACCGATCAGCCTTGAAACGCCGATTGGCGACGAGGAAGATTCGCACCTCGGCGATTTCATCGAAGACAAGAATGCGATCATCCCGGTGGATGCCGCGATCCAGGCGAACCTCAAGGAAACGGTCACCCGCGTCCTGGCCAGCCTCACCCCGCGCGAAGAACGCGTGCTGCGAATGCGTTTCGGCATCGGCATGAACACCGATCACACGCTGGAGGAAGTGGGCCAGCAGTTCTCGGTCACCCGCGAACGTATCCGTCAGATCGAGGCCAAGGCGTTGCGCAAGCTTAAGCACCCGAGCCGTAGCCGCAAGATGCGCTCGTTCCTCGACCAGTAAGCTCAGTTGCAGCCCTGCGTTTCGGCGCAGGGCTGCAAGCTATCCTTTCATCGATTGGAAGACAGGGACCGTATCGGCAACCGGATCGAAACGGACCACCAGCGCAACAGCCAGCGCCCCCATAACGCACAGCACCGCTATCCTGACAGCTTGCCGCGGAGCTATCGGCGGTATCATCGGGCCGAGCACAGGTATTGCCAATGCCGCAAGCAGCGCGACGACCGAGGGAAGATCTGCCCCCACGCCTTGCATGAACATGTGACCGAACTGTAGCAGCATCCCCAGCGCCGCAGCAGCCAGAAGCACCCGCAAGACCGCACCGCCTTTGTTCGGCAAATACGTCGCCGACACGCCGATCAGGCCCGCCATAAGCAATGGCCAGACCACCAGAAATGAGGTGGTCGGAGCGACCAACTGCATGACAAACGCGATCACAATCCCCAGAATGCTACCGCCGCGCCCAGCCCACAAGGGCAACGTCAGTGCGAGTGCGGCGATGCAAATGAGCAGGGCCTGCCCTTCCAGCATGGGGATTGCGGCCAGCCGGTCATAGTACTGGTTCTCGCTCATCCCGGCGCCGGACAGAACATTGGCAAGATAGAGCGCGACCCCGCCGCCGATCAACACTCCTGCGCCTGCGGCTATACCGCTCCATCTTTTTCCCGGCGGGTTGGCACGCATGCACATGACATGCAGTGCCGCCGTAACACCGAACAGGATCCATCCGGCCAATTTGCCATAATGAATCAGGAACAGGCCGAGGAAATCGAAGAATGTCCGATCCTCCGCCCTCACCGGCAGCGCCTCGGCGTTGGCCAGCGCAACTGCAAGCGCCAGGGTCTGGTCTCCCATATCCTGCAGCGCGCCCTGATCGAGTGCGGCGGGCGTCGCCTTGGGCGAATGATACAGGCCGGGACGGCCGATGAACGACAGATTGTAGGCAGAATAATCAAGCGCCAGCACTGGCGTCAGATCGGTGTCATTGGGCAGGATTTCGTAGATGAATGTCGCCAGCGACGATCCGCCCGGCCGGCGCACAGCGGCCGCATAGCGCTTGATGGCCTCGCCATTGTCAGCGGACGTCTGGAACAGCGTGGTCCGTCCACCGCCGCCACGCGCCTCCAAATTGATGATCGATCCGATTCTTGGGACGAGCGAACTATTAGCGACAAAATGCTTTGCACCCAGCAAGTTCAACTCTTCGCCATCGGTCAGCACAACAATGATGTCTCGCCGCGTTTCTCCACGCGCGCGAATGGCGCGAACAACCTCAAGAATTGCAGCAACGCCTGCCGTATCGTCGCTCGCGCCGGGCGAGCCATAGACAGTGTCATGGTGCGCCATCAGCGCCACGGCTTTGGCAGAGCGATCCGTCCCGGCGAAAATGCCGATGACATTCGTCAGCGTCAGTGCGTCAGGACGCTCGCCACTCCACTTACCGTAGCGGTCAAGGGCCTCTGCAGGAACAGGCGCTTGATCGCGCGACGCTTCTCCGCCGAGCGCGACAATCTGTGCTTCGAGATAGCTACGAACTTGAGCATTCTGTGGCGATCCGGTCGGATGCGGCGCAGCTGCGATAATACGGACATGCTCCATCGCCCGTGCGGCGGAAAACTGCCCTTCATCGACACTCGCCGGCAATGGAGGTTGCGGCGTCGTCGCGATGATTGCCATAACAAACCCGCCAATTAGCGCGCATGCAACACTCAGCCAGTTTCGAATCCGCTTTCTCCCCTTGACGTGATTCAAGGTGATCTTGCCATATTGGTCAAGTCCGGACGATCTCGGCAGCGCTGCATGCTGGAAAATGCGGGTGCGCGGGGTGGCGGGAATCGGATGCAGCGGCTAAGGGCGCCGCCATGCGTATCGCCCTTGCCTCAGACCATGCCGCAATCGAGCTCAAAGCCGCCTTGCGTGACTGGCTTATCGAACAGGGACATGAGGTCGCCGACCTTGGCCCAGAAACCACCGACAGCGTCGATTATCCGGACTATGGCTACAAGCTGGCCAGCGTGGTTGCCGATGGCACTGCTGAACGCGGCATTGCCCTGTGCGGCAGCGGCATCGGCATTTCGATTGCCGTCAACCGCAATCCGGCGGTGCGCTGCGCCCGTGTGACGGAGCCGCTTTCGGCCACCCTCGCGCGCGAACATAATGACGCCAATTGCATTGCGCTGGGCGCACGGATTACCGGTGTCGATATGGCCAGGGCCTGCGTCACCGCCTTCCTGACCACTGATTTTGCCGGCGGACGCCACCAGCGCCGCGTCGACAAGCTGACCCACCCGAGCTGCTAAGGATACGCATGACCGAAAATCGCTTCTGGAACGACACGCTCGAACAGGCCGACCCCGAAGTCTATGCTGCAGTCCGCAGCGAGCTGAAGCGCCAGCAGGACAAGATCGAGCTGATCGCGAGCGAGAATATCGCGTCATCCGCCGTGCTCGAAGCGACCGGATCGGTGTTCACCAACAAATATGCCGAAGGTTATCCGGGCAAGCGGTACTATGGCGGCTGCGACTATGCCGACGTGGTCGAAACGCTGGCAATAGAGCGCGCCAAGCAGTTGTTCGGATGCAATTTTGCCAATGTCCAACCGAACAGCGGCAGTCAGATGAACCAGGCTGTGTTCCTGGCGCTGCTGCAGCCTGGCGACACTTTCATGGGGCTCGATCTGAATTCGGGTGGCCATCTCACTCACGGCAGCCCCGTCAATATGAGCGGCAAGTGGTTCAATCCTGTCAGCTATGGCGTGCGCCAGGGTGACGAGCTGATCGACATGGACGCGGTCATGGCCACCGCGAAGGAGCACAAGCCCAAACTGATCATTGCCGGCGGCACTGCCTATTCGCGCGTGTGGGATTGGGAAGCGTTTCGCAAGGTGGCGGATGAAGTCGGCGCCTACCTGATGGTTGATATGAGCCACATCGCCGGCCTCGTCGCAGGCGGTGAGCATCCCTCGCCCGTCCCGCACGCCCATGTCGTCACCACCACCACGCACAAGAGCTTGCGCGGTCCGCGTTCGGGCGTGATCCTGTGGAATGACGAGGAATTGACCAAGCCGATCAACATGGCGGTGTTCCCCGGCATGCAGGGTGGCCCGCTGATGCATGTTGTGGCGGCAAAGGCTGTCGCTTTCCTTGAGGCACTGCGCCCCGAGTTCAGGACCTATGCCGCCAATGTCGTGGCCAATGCCCGCGCGCTGGCGCGCAGCATCGAGGCGAACGGTCTGCGCGTGGTATCGGGCGGGACGGACAACCATTCCATGCTGGTCGACCTGACTGCCAGGGACGTCACTGGCAAGGCGGCGGAAAGCGGGCTCGACCGCGCCTGGCTGACCTGCAACAAGAACGGCATTCCGTTCGACACGCGCAGCCCCTTCGTCACCAGCGGCATCCGCCTGGGCACGCCAGCGGGCACGACGCGCGGCTTTGGCGAGGCGGAGTTCGAAACAATCGGCAAGCTGATCTGCGAAGTGGTCGACGGCCTGTCGCGCAATGGCCCCGAAGGTGACGGCCAG
>CBFGON010000050.1:0-16778 GCA_965650395.1 uncultured Qipengyuania sp.
CGCAGCACGCGCGGCCCGGCACCGCTTTCACCCCATCTGTCGCCCGCGTTGTAGAGCGCGCATTTCTTCAAGCTGAGGCAGCCGCAGCCGATGCAGCCGTCCAGATCCTCGCGCACTTTTTCCAGCGCGGCAATCTGCGCATCGATGCGGGTGCGGATCAGGCCGCTGATGCGCGCCCAGTCGGCGGCATTGGGGGTGCGGCCCTGCGGCAGGCGGGCCAGCGCCTGTTCGATCTCGCCCAGCGACAGGCCCAGCCGCTGCGCGATCAGGATGAAACTCAGCCGGCGGATGTCGCTCCTCAGGAACCGCCGCTGGTTGCCCGCAGTGCGATGTGCTTCGACCAGCCCCTTGTCCTCGTAGAAACGGATTGCCGAAACCGAAAGTCCGGTGCGGCGGGCGAGATCGCCAATCGGCAACATGTCGTTCGCTTTCATCGATCACGGTGATAGCGAAATTGGCGCTTGACCTCAACTTGGGTTGAGGTTGCATTTAGTGCGGCATCGCTTCTGCAGGCCAGTATTCCGCCCGCACCAACCCCGAAGCGCGACAAGGAGAAATGCGATGCCCAAGGGACGCCTCGAACACGTCAATATTTCGGTTACCGATGGGGAGCGCAGCGCGCAATTGCTCGAGCACCTCACCGGATGGCACCGTCGCTGGGAAGGCCCGTCGCTCGACAATGGCCGCTCGATCCATCTGGGCGATGATCACGCCTATGTCGCGATCCATTCCAGCCCGCGCATCACGGGCGGCTTTGTAAAAAGCGTGCCGATGAACCATATCGGCATTGCGGTAGACGATATCGCGGAGGCAGAGGCTATCGTCGATGCCGCCGGCCTAAAGCCGTTCGGCCACGGAAAATACGAACCCGGCCCGCGCAGTTTCTATTTCTTCGATTGGGACGGTATAGAGTTCGAAGTGGTGAGTTATGCGTGAGGAGCGGCAAGTGACGACAACGACAGCGGAATATCCGCCGGCCCCCGCCAATGACGAGGTTGCGCTGGCCGCCTATCTCGGGCGGATCGGGTATAGCGGCACGGCTGCGGTGGATTACGCGACGCTGGCTCAGCTGCAGCGCCTGCACCTGGCTGCGATCCCGTTCGAGAACCTCGATGCGCTGCTGGGGCGCCCGCCGGGGCTGGAGCGCGACGAGATATTCGGCAAGCTGGTCACCCAGCGGCGCGGCGGCTGGTGCTATGAAATGAACGGCGTGTTCGGGCGGATGCTCCAGACCATCGGCTTTGACGTCACGCGCGTGGTCGGCGGGGTGATGCGCGAAACGCACGGCGATTCCGTGCTCGGCAACCACCTCTCGCTGATCGTTCACCTCGATCGCGACTATCTGGTCGATGTCGGTTTTGGCGGGAGCCAGCTGGTGCCCCTGCCGCTGGAGGAAGTCTCGCAAAAGGACGGGCCCTTCCGGATCGGCCTCGCACTTATCGCGGATGGCTACTGGCGTTTTGCTGAAGAGATCGACGGGCGGCATTTCAGCTTCGATTTCCGCCCCGAACTGGGCGATGAAGCACTGCTGGCCCACATGAACGGCTGGCTGGCCCACGCGCCGGAATCGCCCTTCATGAAGAACCTCGTGGTCCAGCGCCGCGTGGGCGATCGCCAGCTGACCCTGCGCGGGCGGGTGCTCAAGACCTTCGACGAAAGCGGCGTCCACACCCGCGAGATCGCCTCGGCAGAGGATCTGGTGGCAACCCTGCGCGACGAGTTTGCGCTCGACGCACCCGAAGCCGCGAAACTATGGCCGGTCATCACCGACCGTCATGAGGAATTGTTCGGAGAAGCGGCGCCCTGCTGAGCTTAATGCGTGCGCTGGCTGCCGTAACCGGCCAGCGCACCCAGCGGCACCTCCTCGAACCGCCCCAACCAGCGGCGCGCCATTTTGGCGAGCGGCATGGGGTTGAGATAGTGCCGTTTGCAGCGCCCGTCGCGCTGGCTGGCAACCAGTTCTGCCGCTTCGAGCACCGCGAGGTGCTTGGCCACGGCCTGCCGCGTCATCGGCAGCCCTGCGCCCAGTTCGCTCAGCGTCTGGCCACCATGTTCGCTCAGCCGGTCAAGCAGCTGGCGGCGGGTCGGGTCCGAAAGGGCGACGAAGGTGTCCGTCATGGCGTCAAGGTTAAGTTCGCCTTACCGAGTCGCTCAAGCCCGCGGTGGCAGACCAAGCCGACTTGTCCACCGCCACGCTCAGCGCGGCAGGCCGCCGGTCTGGCGCAGCGCCTCTGCGAGCGCGATGGCCGCGCTGGTGGCGAGGTTGAGCGAGCGCACTTCGGGCCGCATCGGCAGCCGCACCATTGCATCGCAAGCCTCCGCCACATGCGGCGGCACGCCCCCGCTTTCCTTGCCCAGCAGCAACACGTCGTCCTTGCGATAGGCGAAATCATAGGCCGACCCGGTGGCTTTGGTCGTGAACAGCACCAGCCGCCGCTCGCCCATCTGCGCCTTGAAATCCGCGAAACCGGCGTGGCGCGTCACCTTGACGTGATCGATGTAATCCATCGCTGCGCGCCGCACGCGGCGATCGTCCCACGGAAAGCCCAGCGGCTCGATCAGTTCGACATCCGCGCCCAAGCAGGCACAAAGCCGCATGACCGCGCCGACATTGCCGGCAATCTCCGGCTCGAACAGGGCAATACGCATGGTCTAGAGCAACCGCGCGGTTGCAGATGCGCCGCCCGACCACGGCTGGCCGGTCCGGTCGAGCAGCAGCCCGCCCTCCCACGGGCGGCACAGGGCAAAGGCCTCGGCAGGCGTGCCGTCCGTCCAGCGCGCCCAGTCACCATCGGCTAAAAGCACTGGCATACGCGTGTGGACTTCCGCCGCCGCGCCCTTCGCATCGGTCATCACCATCGAATAGCAATCGCCCCATTCGTCCGAATTGCGCCACACGCCCGCCACCGCGAACAGCTCTGCATCGGGGCGGCTGAGCCAGCTGCGCGTCTTGGCGCCCCTGGCCCCTTCGGCTTCGGCCCAGGCGGTGACGGGGATGAGGCACCGACGCGCCTCGAAACTGCTGCGCCAGAAGAATCCTTCCAGCTTGTCAGTCCGCGCGTTATTGACCGGTTTGGGCTTCAAGGGCTGACCGTTCTTGCCTTTCATCACCAGCGGAAACCCCCAGCTCATCTGCCGCAGCCGCCCTTCGGCCACCACAGCGCCGGGATAGCCGGGATAGACTTCCTCGCCGAAATTGGCGCCGGTGAGCGCGTTGTCCGCCTTGAACCACTTGGCCACTTCGGCCGGGCCCTTGTGCATGCGATAGAGGTTGCACATCAGGCGTTGCCGACCACGAAACATGCCGCCGCGACCAGCGCGCCGGTCCAACGGTTGGAGCGGAAGCGGTCGAGCGGGTTGGCAGGATCATTGCCGTCGAGCGTCGTCACCTGCCAGGCCAGGTGTCCCGCTGCAGGGAGCAGCGCCAGCAGCGCCACCCAATCCTCGCGATAGAGCCAGAGGCCCAGCGCCCAAAGCGCCAGCGCCCCGGCATAGAACAGCGCCACCCCGCCCTGCACATGACCGCCCAGCCTGAGCGCGCTGGAGCGGATGCCGACCAGTGCATCATCCTCGCGGTCCTGCATGGCGTAGATCGTGTCGTAGCCGATCACCCACAGCGCGCTTCCCGCATATAGCGCGGTAAGCGCATCCCAATTGTCCGAGCGCAGCTCGGTCCAGCCAACCAGCAGCCCCCAGGTAAAAACCAGCCCGAGCCACGCCTGCGGCCACCATGTGATCCGCTTCATGAAGGGATAGGCGGCGACCAGCGCAATGCTCGCCAGCGCCACACCCTGTGCCAGTGGGCGCAATTGCAGCAGCACCACCAGCCCGATCAGGCACAGCGCCAGCAGCCAGCCCCACGCCAGCCTGCGCGATATGCGCCCGCTCGCCACCGGGCGGCTGGCAGTGCGCGCGACCTGCCGGTCGAGATCGGCATCGACGATATCATTATAGACGCAGCCCGCGCCGCGCATGGCAATCGCGCCCAGCAGCAGCCAGCCGAGCAGCGCCCATTGCCAGCCCGCTCCCGCCAGCCACACGCCCCATACGCAGGGCCAGAACAGAAGCCACCAGCCGATCGGCCGGTCAAACCGCGCCAGCTGCGCCAGATCGCGCGGCATTGGCGGCAGGCGCGCGATCAGCCCGCCCGAAATGCTATGGCGCTCGCTATCGGGGACTATCGTATCGTTCATGCGCACAATCCTGCGCGACCAGTTGACGAAGTTGACACCCCGTCAACCGGCATATTTGACGTTTTATTCCGGTTTCTCAGTGCTTTACTCCAGATTTCGCCAGTTGACACCTGCGCCTTGCCGCCCCCCCCGTAACGTAAGTCGGGAGCTGGCACATTCGACTTGGCAAAAATCCGCGCTGTAGGAAATCCCTGCCGGCGCAATCGCTGACACTACTCTTCGACCCGGCGGAAAGCGATCCCGGCTTTCGCCGGGATGGCGAGTGGGTTAGTGGACTGGCCATGCCCGCTACCCCCGCATGGCCACCCAAGAGCGCCCCGCGCCTGTTTATCGATGAACCGCTCGCGCAAGGCGTGCCAGTGCGCGTCGAAGGCAATCAGGCGCATTATCTGGCCAAGGTGATGCGGGTGGCGCCGGGCGATACGGTAGTGCTGTGCGACAATCGCACGGGAGAATGGGCCGCTGAAGTGGTGGATGCGGCCAAGCGGCATGTCGTGCTGGAGCCGAAAGCCCTGCTGCGCCCGCGCGAGGATGTGCCTGATTTCTGGCTCTGTCCCGCACTGCTCAAGAAAGACCGCTTCGATCTGGTTCTGGAAAAGGCGACCGAGCTGGGCGTGGCGCGTATTGCGCCTGTGCTGACGCGGCGCTGCGTGGCGGACAAGCTCAATGCCGAACGCGCGCTGCACATCGTTATCGAGGCTTCGGAGCAATGCGCACGCACCGCACTGCCGGAAGTGGCCGATGTAGCGAAGCTGGATGCCTTGTTGCGCGACTGGCCAGCGGACCGCGCGCTGTTCTTCGCCGACGAAGAAGGCGGCGCACCCGCGGTCGATGCCTTCCGCACGGCCAGTGGCCCCGCTGCCCTGCTGATCGGCCCCGAAGGCGGGTTCGACGACGCGGAACGCACCGCCATCCGCGCGCATCCCGCCGCCCGCCCGATCACCCTCGGCCCGCGTATCCTGCGCGGCGAAACAGCTGCAATTGCCGCCACCGCGCTATGGATGGGAACCGCCGGAGACTGGCCGGTTACACAAGAATAAATTACTGGCGCGCGCAGTTTGCGTTGCCTAACGAAACCGGCATGAGCACGCGCGACACATCCGCCAAGGACGATCCCATCATCGAATCGCGCGACCAGCTGGTCGCTCCGATGCAACTGGGCGAAAAACCAATTGCGGATTGGCGGATCGGTACCGAGCACGAAAAGCTGGTCTATTGCCGCAAGGAATTCCGCGCGCTGTCCTATGACGAGCCCGGCGGTATCCGCGATATCCTTCTGAGCTTGCAGGAGTTTGGCTGGTATCCGATAGAGGAAGGCGGCAAGGTCATCGCCATGGGTGGGCCCGATGGCACCGTCAGCCTTGAACCGGCAGGCCAGCTCGAACTGTCGGGTGCGCCGCTCGAAAACCTCCACCAGACCTGCGCCGAAACCGGTCGGCATTTGCAGCAGGTAAAGGAAGTGGGAGAGCGCTTCGGCGTCGGATTCCTCGGCCTTGGCATGTGGCCAGACAAGACGCGTGACGAACTTCCGATCATGCCCAAGGGGCGTTATGACATCATGCTGCGGCACATGCCGCGCGTGGGCAGCCTTGGCCTCGACATGATGCTGCGCACCTGCACTATCCAGGTCAATCTCGATTATTCCAGCGAAGCGGACATGGTGCAGAAATTCCGCACTTCGCTGGCGCTGCAACCACTGGCGACTGCACTATTCGCCAATTCGCCCTTCACCGAAGGGAAACCCAACGGTTACCTGTCCTATCGCAGCCATATCTGGAGCGACACCGATCCGCACCGCACTGGCATGCTGCCCTTCGTGTTCGAGGACGGTTTCGGCTATGAACGCTATGTCGACTACATGCTCGACGTGCCGATGTATTTCGTCTTCCGCGACGGAAAATATATCGACGCTGCAGGCCTCAGCTTCCGCGATTTCCTGAAGGGCGAGCTATCGGTGCTGCCGGGCGAGAAGCCGACGCAGAGCGACTGGTGGGACCACCTGTCCACCGCCTTCCCCGAAGTGCGATTGAAGAGTTTCCTCGAAATGCGCGGCGCCGATGGGGGCCCGTGGAACCGCATTTGCGCGCTGCCTGCCTTCTGGGTCGGTCTGCTGTACGATCAGACCGCGCTCGATGCGGCGTGGGATCTGGTCAAGGACTGGACGATGGAAGAGCGCGAGGCGCTGCGCAATGCCGTGCCCAAGTTGGCGCTCGACGCGCCGATCCCGGGCGGCGGCACGTTGCGCAATATCGCTGGCGAGGTGCTGGAAATCGCGCGCAAGGGCCTGTCGGCACGCGGGCGGGTCAACAGTTCGGGCGATAATGAGACCGGCTTCCTCGACCCGCTTTACGAGGTGGTGAAATCGGGCAAGGTGCCTGCGCAAGTGCTGCTCGACGAATTCAACGGCCCGTGGAACGGCGATATCAAGCAGGTCTATAAATACAGCTTCTAATCTGCGGTCTGCGGCGCGGCCTTAACTGTCGTGCGGCCGCTCAAAAGATGCCTGTCGAGCCATTCTGACGCCCTGGTGAGCGGGGCCGTGATAAGGCCGTTCTTCGCCATCCAGGCGTGATACTCGCGGTATTTCTCGTCCTCGCCCAGCAGGTGCGTTTCTTCGGTTTTGGCGCGCCAGTAATAGATGCCGTTCACGCACAGCAGGAAGAAGGTGTTGCGGATCGCGTCGACCGGATTGCTGTTGGTCACCAGGAACGGCATGACGCTGAACCACCAGAACAGGTTCTTGGAAATATAGGCCGGGTGGCGGGTGAAGCGATACGGCCCGTTGGTCAGCACGCCGCGATAGGTGAGGTTGGAAAAGCGGATGCCAAAAGCAAAGGTCGCCCAGGCATAGATGCCGGTAAACATGACCAGAAGTCCGGCCCAGATCCACAGCACCACGTCATGCCCTGCCAGCCAATGCGTCCAGCCGCCGGTCGAATGTTCGTAATTGAGGACATCGGTGTTGCCGATCAGGCCCCACACCAGCGGAGGGTAACAGATCAGTGCCGCGATCCAGCCGCCCAGCAGGGGGTTGCCCGATCGGATATGCGCATCGAGCGGACGCAGCGTAACGATATAGCCCACCGTTCCCACCATCACATCGACCAGGAACAGGAAATTGATCAGCGCCGTAGCGAACACCACAGGGTCGCGGATGAAGTCCGACAGATCCAAACTGACGACATTGGCGAAATTGCCCGGGACAATCGCCAGCATGAACGCACCGAAAAATCCCTTGATCAGCCACGCCTGCCAGTGCTTGCGCACCATTGCTGGATCCCAGTCACGACGCATGAACAGCATCGCGCCAAAGTGCCATGCGGCATCGCGTGGCTGGATCAGCACGCGGTCGAGCCACAGCACATAGGGGATCGACAGGGCCACCATGGCAGCGCCCATCAGTGCCAGCACTTTCAGCGCATAGATATAGTCGCCGCTCCAGTACCAGCGGCACAGGCAATAAAGCACGGCCAGGATCGCCCAGGTCGCCCACAGGCCGCCGATCTTGGTCAGCGAAACTTCCGTATCGCGCTTGCGCCTGCCTGGCAGGCTCCAGTCGATCCCGGTGGAGGGGCGGCGGTGGACCTTGTCGACCAGCAGCGACCAGGCCACCATGGGAATGGTCATCACGACCAGCCCGGCCATCGAAGCGTGCGCCCCGACCATAGGTTCGCGGGGACCGGGCAGACCGAGCGCGGCAGAGATACTGCCCCATTCGCGGGCGAACCATATCCACCCCAGCAGGGTGAAAAAGCCGATGAAGCCGACAACGGCCGAAACATCGCTAGGCGGACGGGCGACGGGCGCGGTCTCGTTTGTGCTCATCGCCGACCGCTATAACCGGCAATGGTAAATGATGCGAAAACTAAGTTTACGCTCAGCGGAAGGCACTAATCCGCCCGCTATCATCGAGCACATACAGCGTGTTGTTGGCTACGACAGGGGCAAGACTGATAGGCTTCTCGACGCTGGTAAACAGGGTGGCCGAGCCTTCGCCCGTGCTGACCCGGTAGATCTGCCCTTCGGAATTGACCACCCACAGCTGGTTGCCGGCAAGCACCGGTCCCTGCCAGAAGATCGGGCCCTTCTTGTCTTCCTCGTCGCGCCAGCGCGGCAGCTGGGTCAGCCAGCGGACCTTGCCGGTGTTGCGGGCAATTGCCAGCAGGCGGGCATCGTCGGTCAGCGCGAAAATCCATTCGCCAGCGATCGCCGGAGTCGAGATACCGGCGACATTGAGTTCCCAGATACGCTGGCCGGTGACCAGTTCATAAGCGGCCATGCGCCCGCCCTGACCCAGCGCATAGACGCGGCCATTGTCGATGATCGGATCGGCATCGATGTCCGACAGCGCACCAACCTGCGTCGAGATCGAAGTGCGCGCCAACGCATCGGCCCACAGGCTGCGGCCGTTCTCGTAACGATAGGCGACCAGTTCGCCCGAGGTGTAGCCCGCCACAACAGTGCCTTGCCCCGCAGCAGGTGCGGCAACGCCGAACACGCCTGCCATGGTGGTCGAGCCCGACTCGTTCCATTCGAGCGAGCCATCGGCCGCATCGAGAGCGAAGAGCTGGTTGTCCTGCGACATGACGAACAGCATGTTGAACGCAACGGTCGGCGAGCCACGCAGCGGGCCGCCGGGCTTGACCTTCCACAGCTGCGTGCCGGAATTGGCATCGAGCGCATAGACATTGCCGGCGCCATCGGTGCCATAGACCTTGCCATCGACGAAACTTACGCCGCCGCCAAAGGCAGAAGGGCGCGTGTCGTCTGTCAATTCGCTCTGATAGCTCCAGAGCCGCGAACCTGTCGCCGCGTCGAAAGCCGTCACCTGACCGTCGGTCCCAACCGCAAAGAGCTTGCCAGCGCCCACTATCGGCGAAGCGGCCAGCCGCAGCTTGTTGCTCGCGCCGGCGACCTGCGCAGTAAATGCAGAGCCGGGAACTTCGGCCAGCGACAGGTGACCATAGGCCTTGGTTGCCGTGCCGCCCGCCTGGGCCCAGTCGGAATTGGTCTGCGCTGCCGGCAAGGCAACTGACACGCCCGCCAACGAAGGATCGACCTTGGCACCAGTTTCGATGCGCGAGAGAATCGGCTGGCGTTCGCCCAGTGTAGGCGTGGTCTTCTTGCCGTCACCACCGCCGAACAGCCCGCCGCTGCAAGCGCCAAGCGCGAGGGCGAGACTGGCGACGAGCGTGCCGCGCAGGAAGGTGTGTGCTTTGTTCTGGCTCATCCGGGTTCCGTTTCCGATTATTCTTCTGCGGCGGCTTCGGCGGAGGGTGCGCCCTCGCGATCCAGCCGCTGTTCGGCAAGCAGTTTGTCGACATCCTCGACCGCATCGACGCCAAGGATACCCGCCATATTGCGCATCCGCCCTCGGGCAGATTCAGGCGTATTTTCGTCCCGCGCGATTTCACCGAACAACGCCCCGGCCTCGGCACGCTTGCCCTGGGCGAGGTAGGCATGTGCCACCAGTTCGCCTGCACCGGCAAAGAACGGCTCGCCCGGCACCGCCAGCGGCTTGAGCGCGGTAACAACATCACCGGGCTTCATGCTGTCAAACTGCAACGCAGTGCGACGGATCAGCGCAATATCGCGCATGGCCTGCGGAGCATCGGCATTGTCGATCACTTCGCCCAGCAGCTTGACCGCTTCAGCATCCTTGCCGCCCTGCGCAGCAAGCCCGGCGCGCAGCAACTTGGCGCTGATCGCGGCAGTCCCGTCACCTTCAATGGAATCGAGCTTGGCAGTAGCCGCAGCCACATTGCCCGCTTCGAGCTGGTCGAGCGCCATCACCAGGCCCTCGCTACCGGCTTCCATCTTCTGTTCCTGGGTGTGATCCCAATAGAGATAGCCGGCGAAGCCCGCCAGGCCGAGGACCAGTGCGCCGAGCAGCGGTTTGCCCCACGTCGAAGCGAATGTTTCGAGATCGCCTTGGCGGACGGCATCATCCACTTCGCGCAGCAGTGCATCCTGCTCTGCAGCCTCGGCCTTGGCCTTCTTTTCTTCGCGGGTGAGTTGGGTATCGGGTGTGCGGGCCACTGCGGGCGGGCTCCAGTCCTTGGAATTTCAGTCTGCGGGTCTTTAGGCATCGCGCCCAATTAGGGCAATGCCTTGGCTGCGAAGTGCCTATGCCTGTCCCCGCCCGGGTGAATGCGCGATGAAACGCCTAGAATTCGCGCTTCATCGCGGATGAGTAGAGGCGGCGATAGGTGGCAATCATCCTGCCCCGATCATAATGCTGCACCGCCCGCGCGCGGTTCGCTTCGCCAAGGCGTTCGCGCAGCTGCTTGTCTGCTGCCAGTTCGCGCAGCCGGGTAGCGAGATCAATCTCGTCCCCTGCAATAGCGAGATAATCGCGATTCGGCTCCGCAACGATATGCTCGATATCACCGACTTTGGGCGCCGCCACCGGCAAGCCCGCCGCCATTGCCTCCACCACGGAGAGCGGAAATTGTTCGGAATCGCTCGACAAGGCAAAGATATCGAACAGGCCGACAACGCGCGATGGGTCTTTCGCAGCGCCCGGCAGATGCACGCGGTGGTTGATGCCCAGCCGGTCCGCCTCGGCTTCGATCGCAGCGCGATCCTCACCCTCTCCCAGAATGACCAGATGCCAATCCTCGCCCAGAGGCGCAAAGGCCCGCACCAGCCGCGAAAGGTTCTTGATCCTGCGCAGTCCCGCCAGCGTGCCGACCCATTTCTCGTCCGACCGCTTGATCAGCCGGAAACTGTCTGCTTTCGGGCGCATGGCAAAGGCCTTGGTGTCGATCCCGTTGGGAATCCGCTTCACCCGGCCCATGGGTTGCTGCCATTCGACCAGCGCAATTTCTTCCAGCACTTCGGATGGGACGACCAGTCCCGAAGCCTTGCCCAGTGCAATCCGGCGGTACCAGGTCCGCCGCTTCTTGAGCCTGGCGAGTTCGCTCTCGTCGAAGCCGTCCTCGTGATGGATCAGGGGTGGCAGGCCAAGCGCGTCCTTGAACAGCGTATGCGCCATTACCGCATCCATCGCGCCCCAATTATAGGTCAGCACGAGGTCGTAACCCTTCATCGCCTTGGCAAGCTTCTGTAGCCGTCCGGGCAGCGGCGCACCTTTGAGGCTGGGAAATTCGGGCTGGAGCTTCACTGCAATGCCCTTGGCGATCCCCTCTGCCGCGCCAAGCTGGTCGGGTATGGCGGACACGATCGTATGTTTCAGCCCCTTGCCGAACGCATTGATCAGATCGACCGATCGTCGTTCCTTTCCGCCCGGCGCGAAGGTTGAATGCAGGTGCAGGACATGCGGCACCGCGCCGCCGGTCTGGCTCATTTCACGTTGGCGAGCAGCGAATCGATGGCGGCGCGCACTTCGGGCTCGTCGAGCGTGGGTGCATGGCCCGCATTGGCCACCGTCACGACATCGGCTTGCGGCGCACGGCGCTGCATTTCGGCCAGCGTTTCTTCGGAAAGCAGATTCGACAGGCCGCCGCGCACAATCACCAGCGGCTTGTCGGTCAACGCCTCGAAACCGGGCCAGAGATCGGGTGGCACGGTCGTCTCGTCGGCAGCGAGGAAAGGCTCGGCCAGCTTCATGTCATAATCGAATGCGATGCGCCCGTTGTTGCACACCGTCATGCAGCGCTTGGCCATGGTGATCCAGCCATCTGTGTCGAAGCCGGGATGCGCCGCCCCATGCACATCTTCCAGCGCACGCGCGGCATGCATCCATGTGGGGAAGTTGCGCCCCTGGCCAAGGTAGGTCTTGATCTTGTCGATCCCGCCAGTTTCCACGACCGGGCCAATATCGTTGATCAGCGCGCCGGCCAGCCGCTGCGGCATCATCGCCGCGAGCACCATGGTCATCAACCCGCCCATCGAAGTTCCGATGGACACGAAGCGATCGATCCCTTCCTGCTCGAGCAGCGCCACCACGTCGCCGATATAGGTCGGCAACTGGTAGGTCATGCTGTCGGTGGCGTAATCGCTGTTGCCGCGCCCACGCATGTCGAGCGCCAGAACGCGGTGACCCTGTGCTGCGATATGCGGTGCCAGCTGCTCGAAATCGCGGCTGTTGCGGGTCAGCCCATGGAGGCAGAGCACCGGCAGTTTGCCACTGTCATCACCGGCATAATCGCGGAAAAAGAGGGTGAGGCCGTCCGGACTCTGCCAGCTGCGCTCGGTATGATCACTGTCCATCCGGCGAGCGGTAGCGCCTTGTGAAGCAAATTTCGAGAGAGACTTGCATGGGCAGGGATTGAACTCCATCCAATGCCCATGACGAGCGCCCCCGTACCCGCCGCCTATCGCGCTGCCACACCGATTGCGGGACTGGCGGATTGGCTTGGCGATCCGGTCCGGCCAGCCGATTTTCCGTCCACACAGATCCGCTTCCGCAATGATCGCTGGGCTGCGGCAGTGGGTCTGGATGCGCTCGACGATGCTCAATGGCAGCAGCATTTCGGCCGATTCGCGCCGCTGCCGGACAATCTGCCGCAGCCATTGGCGCTGCGCTATCACGGGCACCAGTTCCGCGTTTACAATCCCGAGATCGGTGACGGGCGCGGCTTCCTGTTCGCGCAATTGCGCGATGGCGGGGGCCGACTGCTCGATCTGGGGACCAAGGGTTCAGGGCAGACACCGTGGAGCCGCGATGGCGACGGGCGGCTGACGTTGAAAGGCGCTGTGCGCGAAATCCTTGCCACCGAAATGCTCGAGGCGCTGGGAGTCTATACCTCCAAGACCTTCAGCGTGGTCGAGACGGGCGAAGAACTGATGCGCTCGGACGAGCCTTCACCTACCCGTTCCGCCGTGCTGACCCGGTTGAGCCACGGGCATATCCGCATCGGCACCTTCCAGCGCCTGCTCGCATTCGAAGATGCAGGGCACATGCGCGATCTGGTCGACTATTGCCTCACCCAATTCGCCGGCCCGCCGCCGCCCGAAGATGCTCCGGGACGCGACGAGCCTGCTGTGCGGCTTATGCACCTGGTCGTCGAACGTATGGCCGATCTGGCCGCCAGCTGGATGGTGGCTGGCTTCGTCCACGGCGTGCTCAACACCGACAATATGAATGTGTCGGGCGAGAGTTTCGATTACGGGCCGTGGCGATTCCTGCCGCAATGGCAGCCCGGCTTCACCGCCGCCTATTTCGACCATGCCGGGCTCTACGCCTTCGGTCGCCAGCCCGAGGCGCTTTACTGGAATTGCGGTCAACTCGCGATGGCGCTGCGCCTGTTGACCGATGGCGCCCCGCTGATCGCGGCGATGGAGCGTTTCGGTCCGCTCTATATGGAGGCCGCGGGAAGACGCTGGTGCTGGCGGCTCGGGCTGGAAAGCTGCGGGCCGATCGATGATGCGAAGCTGGTCGGTGCTTGCGAGGCCGCCATGTCTGCCAGCGGGGAATCGCCCGACAGCTTCTTTTTCCGCCACCGCGGCGGTCGTAAAGCGCAAGGCGACCTGGCCGAAGCAATGGCATCCTATCGCCCGGTTGCCGACAATCATCCCTATTGGAATGACGCTGCGCCGCAGTCGATGCTGATCGAGGAAGTCGAAGCGATCTGGTCCGCCATCGACGAGCGCGACGACTGGCAAGTGCTGGCTGACAAGGTTGCTGCGCTGCGCCGGATGGGCGACGCACATGGTCCTGCGCCGCTTCCGGCGGGGCATTTGGATGCACAGCAGATTTGACGCTTCGCCGCTAAGCGAACATAGGCGGATTGTTCACAAGTCGACGACTTGCAGGGAAAGGTCTTCGTGTCGCAGGAATTGATCTCGTTCGAACCGGCCACAGGCAAGGAATTGTGGCGCGGAACGGCAGGAAATGTCGATGACGCGGTCGAGCGTGCAGTCGATGCGCGGCGCGACTGGGCGCGCAAATCGGTCGGTCAACGGATGGAACTGCTGCGCCGCTTTGCCAATGAGGTGCGCAAACAGGCCGAACCCTTTGCCGAACTGATTGCGCGCGAAACGGGTAAGCCATTGTGGGAAGCCCGCACCGAAGTAGAAGCGGTGGTCGGCAAGGTCGAGATCTCGATCACCGCCTATGCCGAACGGACCGGTCAGAAAAAGCTCAACAGCGCGCTGCAGGGCACTGCTGCACTGCGCCACAAGCCGCATGGCGTGATGGCGGTGCTGGGCCCTTATAATTTCCCGGCACACCTGCCCAACGGCCACATCGTCCCTGCACTGATCGCAGGCAATACGGTGATCTTCAAGCCGAGCGAGAAGACGCCCGCTGTCGGCGAATTCCTCGTCCAATGTTTCCACGCCGCCAAGATTCCCGAAGGCGTGATCCAGTGCCTCCAGGGCGGTGCCGAAGAAGGCAAGGCGCTGGTCGAACACTGGATGGTCAATGGCGTGCTGTTCACCGGCTCTGCCCGTGCCGGGATTGCGATCAACCGCAAGCTGGCATCCGATCCGGGCAAGATCGTCGCGCTGGAGATGGGCGGCAACAACCCCATCGTCATGCTCGACACGCCCAAGATCGAGGATGCCGCTGTCACCATAGTCCAGTCGGCATTTACCTCCGCCGGACAGCGCTGCACGGCCGCGCGGCGGCTGGTCGTGCTCGACAGTGTCTATGACAGGATCGTGCCGGCGGTGAAGGCGCTGGCCGAACGTCTGGTGGTCGACGAGCCCTTTGCCGATCCGCAGCCCTTCATGGGTCCGGTGATCGATAACCAGACCGCCGAATTGCTGACCGAAAGCTTCGTCGCTCTGATCAGCCGCGGCGGTCGGGCGATCCTGCCGATGGTTCGCCGCCAGCAGGACCTGCCCTTCCTCAGCCCCTCCATCATCGATTCAACGGATATGGATGATCGTCCGGACATCGAATTGTTCGGCCCGCTGCTGCAGGTCATTCGGGTGGCCGATTTCAACGAAGCGATCATGGAAGCGAATAATACGCGTTATGGCCTGTCCGCTTCGCTGATCGGTGGTGGCCCGCAGGATTTCGAACTGTTCTGGAATGAAGCCCGCGCCGGTATCGTCAATTGGAACCGGCCGACCAACGGCGCATCTTCCGCAGCACCATTTGGGGGCATCGGCCTGTCAGGCAACCACCGCCCGGCAGCCTATTATGCCGCCGATTACTGCGCCTATCCGGTCGCCAGTACGGAGATGGAACAGCCCCGCGCCAGTATCGGCGTGGGACTGTCGGAAGGTTGAGACCTGAGTTTACTGCTTACTGGTGACAAGGTCGATTTCAGTCACGTTGGACGGCAATTGCCGCGCATAAACCACCACAGCGCTGTCACCCTTGATAGCGCTCAGCACATTGTCGCCTTCCTTGACGACATGCTCAACGCGAAAGCCGGCCGCACTTGCGCGCGTGTTGTAGAATGCGAGCACTTCGGACAAGGGCACGCCGGTCCGGAAGGTTACTGCACGAACCGCACAGGCGCCTTCATCGCTGCCTGCGGCTTCCATGGTATTGGCGCGCGGATAGACAGGGAATTCGGCCGGTAGCTTGGCGGCCCATGCGGTCGAGTAATTCACGCTCTCGAAGCAGTTGCGTCCGCCGGGCTGCTGCACTGCCCGTGCAGCTTGGACCATTGCCGCAGTGTCAGGCGCCCCAGCGTCAAGCCGTTTTGCCTGTGGCGCGGGTTTGAGCGCGGATCGGCCGCCGACCATTTCGGCTGCACGGCTGCGGGCCGCTTCGACCGCCTCGGGCGAGGTATCGATCTTGGGTACACCCTGATTGCCGGTGCCGGAAATTGCCGCCCCTGCCTCATCACTGCCCGAAAGATCGGGATCGGTGGCGAGATTTTCGTTCTGGGCTGCCTGCGTCGCGGCATCGGGCGTTTCACCCTCGCCCTGCTTGTCCCCGGCGCCGCCGTTACAGGCGGCAAGAAGGACAACAGGGGCCAGACAAAGGTAAAGACCACGCACATTCATCGGGAAATCTCCGGCTGATAAGCCACCCTTCTGCGCCAGTTTCATGGTTAAATCCAGACGGCAGGCGCAGATGCGCCATTGCGGGACATTCGGCGATGCAAATGAAAAGGGCGCCGCCCGCCCTCTCATGGAGGAAACGGACGACGCCCGACACGGACCCGAAGGACCGCGCTTTCGACCGCGGGTGGGCACGGCCTCAAGCTCTGGACCGATGCCCAACTGCCCCGCAGCACGCGGAGGCGATTCGACCGGTCCGATTTCTTGTTCATTTTTAGGGTGTATTACCTGAACGAACTGCAACGCCACGGTCTGCCCGCCGTTCATCAAACATGAGAACGAATGCGCGCATCCGTTAGCGCTTGCGGCTGTGTCCGCCCCGGCCTAGCGACCGGCCACGCATGGAAACGGCAGAACAACAGGATCGTCGGACCGGGCTCGCCTCGGCGCTGGGTGCTTATCTCATCTGGGGCTTCCTCCCGCTTTACCTGATTCTGGTGCGCGAAGTTCCTGCGCTGGAATTCGTCGGCTGGCGGATCATCTGGACGCTGCCGCTGTGCCTCGTCATCGTATTGTTCCGCCGCCAGTTGCCGCAAGTCCGCGCCGCGCTCACTAACCCGCGCACGATGGGCTGGCTGATGGTGAGTTCGACGCTGATTGGCTTCAACTGGCTGGTCTATGTCTGGGCAATCCAGGCGGGCAATGTCTTCGCGG